>JBEKXE010000039.1:0-30997 GCA_049512335.1 Candidatus Lustribacter sp. | reverse complement strand
CGTCGACGTCGCGGCCGATGTCGAGATGCTGCTGTTGGACAAAGCGGCCGGCGGGTTCATGGACTTCGCCCGCGATAATTCCGCGCGCCTCTTCTTCAACGCCAACAACCGCGTGCTCAACGGTCACCTCGAACACCGTCCGCACATGCGCGCGATCCTGGAGCGGCACCGGCTTCCGACGGCGCGCTTCTGCCTCGAGCTCTCCGAGGCGGAAACGCTGAACATCTCGCGTTCGCAGCAGTTCTTCAATGGCTGGCGCGAACGGCCGCTGATCGCTCTGGACGACTTCGGCACCGGATACTCGGGTCTGCGCCTGCTCGCCGAGAGTCGCCCCGACATCGTCAAGATCGACCGCTTCTTCGTCGCTGGGATCGATCTCAGTCAGGAGAAGCGTCTGTTTCTCGAGCAGATCGTCAACCTCGCGCATTCGATCGGGCTGTCGGTGGTCGCCGAAGGCATCGAGACGGCGGTCGAGTTCGGCGTCTGCCGCGAGATCGGGTGCGACTACGTGCAGGGCTTCTTCATCGCCCGGCCCTCCGTCGACCCGGGCGATCACCACGCGCACTACGAGATCGTGCAGAATCTCAATCGCAGCAATCGCCGCGAGGCGCGTAGCGAACTGCGTGCCGAACTTGACCCGATCGCGCCGCTCCGCGTGGATTGCCCGATGATCGCGATCCTCGAAGCCTTTCGCGACGACAAATCGCGTTCGTTCTTCCCGGTCGTCAACGCCCGCCGCGAACCGGTCGGCATCGTGCACGAAGAACGGCTCAAGGGATTGATCTACTCCCAGTTCGGCCGGGACCTATTGACCAACCGCGTGCGCCCGCACCACGTCACCGAGTACCTCACGCCGTGCTTGATCTTCGAGGTGTCGACCGAGATCGACCGCGTGCTGGCCGCGATCGCTCAGCGGCCGAACGATCATGCGGTGCTGGTCGTCGAAGACAGTGCCTACATCGGCCTGCTCGATACGCGCGGCATCATTCGCACGATGCACGAACGAATGCTGGCGATGGCGCGCGATCAGAACCCGTTGACGAAGCTGCCCGGTAACATCATGGTCGCCGACTACATGGCTGAATCGCTGGAGAGCAACGAGCGGCCGCAGGCCTTCGCGCATTTCGACTTCGATTATTTCAAACCGTTCAACGATCGTTTCGGCTTCCGGCAAGGTGACCGCGCGATCACGATGTTCGCCGACCTGATGCGCAGCCACTTCGGTAGCGGCGACGTGTTCTTGGGGCACATCGGCGGCGACGATTTCTTCCTGGGCGCACGCGGCGATGCCGTTACCGCGATCGTCGACGCGCTGCCGGCGTTCATCGCGCAATTCGCTTCCGACATGGCGAGCTTCTACGACCACGACGCGCGCCGCGCCGGTGCGATCGAAGCCGCCGATCGCAACGGCGCCGTGCAAACCGTGCCGCTCTTGTCCGTCAGTTGCGGCTGTGCGATCGTGCGCGAGAGCAGCGGTAACGTGAACCTCGACGCGCTTTCGTCCGCGCTGGCCGAGCTGAAAAAACGCGCCAAACGCGCGCCCCGGAAGATCGCGATCGAGGAGCTCGCCTGACGGTCAGACCGCGAACCCCGTGCGCCGCAACATCGCGAAGTCTTCTTCGTCATCGCGGCCGGCCGTGGTGAGGTAAGCGCCCAGCACGATGCCGGACGCGCCGCTGCGCATGCCGAGGTCTTGCAACCCCTGCAACGTGATCTCGCGGCCGCCGGCCAGGCGCACGAGGGCGTTGGGCAGCGCCAAACGCGCCATCGCGACGAAGCGCAGCGCTTCGACCGGATCGACGACCGAACGGTCCGCGAGCGGCGTTCCCGGCCGCGGGTTGAGGAAGTTGATCGGGACCTCGACCGGACCCAGCTCTTGCAGCGCGCACAGGAAGTCGAGGCGGTCGTCGGCCGTCTCGCCCATGCCGATGATGCCGCCGCTGCACAGCTCGAGCCCATGGCGTTTGACGCGCTTGCACGTTTCCCAGCGCTCGTCGTACGAGTGCGTCGAGCAGATCGCCGGGAAATGCCGGCGGGAAGTTTCGAGGTTGTGGTTGACCTTGCTCACGCCGGCCTCGACCAGCGCCGCGCAATGCGCGTCGGTCAGGATGCCCAGCGACACCGCGACGTGCATCTCCGGCATGTCGGCGACGATCGCGCGGGTCGCTTCGCACACGCGGTCGAGCAACGACGGCGAGGGTCCGCGGACCGCGACGACGATGCAGAACTCGCCCGCTCCGCGCTCGCGCGCCGCGCGCGCGGCGGCGAGAAACTCATGCGTGTCGCGCAGCGGTTCGGCCGCGACGTCGGTCGCGTACCGCGCGCTCTGCGAGCAGAAATGGCAGTCTTCGGAACAACCGCCCTTCTTGGCGTTGAACAGCACCTCGACCGCCGCGTTCGCGCCGGACGCGCGTTGCCGCACGTCGTCGGCGAGCGTCAGCAAACCGCCGACGTCCTCGCGCGGCAGCGCCGCGAGCGCGGCCAGCACCTCGCGTCCGAGCACGGCGTCCTCGTCGAGCGCGAGCCGGCGGGCGGTGGGGAGAGCGTCAATCACGTGTTCCAACCTTATCGAGAACTTGCCCTGAGCCTGTCGAAGGGGCGAGAGAGGGGCCGAGCAGTGCAGCCGCGCGCGCAACGCTGCGCGCCGCATCGAGATCGTGCTCGATGAGACCGAGAATCGTCGCGCGGGTAGCGATGGCACGTTCGACGCGCGTACGTTCCTCCGCTGCGGTCACGCGCCAGCGTTCCACCAGCACCACGCCGCGCACCGGAATGCCGCGCGCGCCGAGATACTCCAGCGTCAGCAGCGTGTGGCTGATGCACCCCAAACGCAAGCCGGTGACGACCACGGCCGCGCACGACGTACGCACGGCAACGTCGGCCAGGGTCTCGGTCGCGTTGATCGGGACCGCGGCGCCGCCGGCGCCCTCGACGATCGCCGGACCCGCAAGCGCCTCGATGCGCGCGGCCAAGGCGGCGGCATCCAGGGGTGGCGCAGCTTCGGCGAGCGCGGCCGACCACGGATCGGCGGCCAAGCCGAAGCGCGCCAGTTCGAGCGCCGCGCAGCCGGCGAGCGCGCCCGCCTCGGCGGCGTCGCCCGGAATTCCCGGCGCCAGGCCCGTTTGCACGGCCTTCACGATCGTCGGCCGTTCGCCGCGCGCCACGCACGCCGCCGCGAGCGCGGCGGTGACGCGCGTCTTGCCGACGTCCGTGTCGGTACCGGTGACGAACAGCCGCGTCATCGCGCGACCAAGGCGGCGTCGCGCAGCGCGCCGAGCAGGCGGTCGATCTCGGCCGGCGTGTGGTTGGCGCGCAGGCTGATGCGCAAACGCGACGTCCCGGGCGGGACCGTCGGCGGACGAATGGCCGGCGCGTGCACGCCGCGTTCTTCCAGCCCGCGCGCCAGCGCCAGCGCCGCGCCCTCGCTGCCCAGCACGATCGGCACGATCGGCCCGTCGTCGCCGCGCACGTCGTAGCCCAGTTCGCGCACGTCGTCGCGGATGCGTGCGGCCAGCGCACGCACCCGCGCGCGCAGCTCCTCGCCTTCGGCTCCGCGGACGATCGCGAGCGCCTGCTGCGCCGCGGCCGCGAGCGCCGGCGGCAGCGCGGTATCGAAGATGAACGTGCGCGCCCGGTTCGTCAACAGCTCGATGACCTCGGCCGGTCCGGCCGCGAAGCCGCCGCCGGCGCCGAGCGCTTTGGAGAGCGTGCCGATCACGACGATGCGCGGATCCCGCCGGAGCGCCGCGTGACCCGCACCGGCGTGGCCCGCGACGCCGAGCGCGTGCGCTTCGTCGACCAGCAGTACGTCCGCGTCACGCAAGCCGTCCACCAGCGCCGGCAGCGGCGCGCGCGAACCGTCCATCCCGAACGCCGACTCGGTCACGATCAGCGCGGCGCGCGCGTCGTTCCCGCGTTGCGGCGGCTCGGCATGCGGAACGATGTGCCGCTCGAGCTTCGTCAGGCGCAGACCGTCGATGATGCAGGCATGCACCAGCGCGTCGGAATACGCGACATCGACGCAGCTCGCCAGCGCGGTGATCGCGCCGAGCGCGGCGAGGTAGCCCGACGAAAAGAGTAGCGCCGCCTCGCGGCCGGTCCACTCCGCCAGTGCGCGTTCGAGCGCGGCGTGTTCCGCGTACGCGCCGCCGAGCAGCCGCGATCCGCCGCTGCCGGCGCGCTCGGCCGCGCGCAGCGCTCCTACGACGCGTTCGTCGGTCGCCAAACCGAGGTAGTCGTTGGACGAAAAATCGGCCGTGCCCGGCGGCAACGCCGCGCGCACGCTGCGGCGCTGCTCGGCCGCCGAGATGCGCGCCAGCTCGCCGTGCACGCGGTCCAGATACGTCATGCCGCGTCCAGCGCGCCGGTCAGCGCGGCCACGAAGGCGGCGATCTCGTCGCGCGTCGAGCAGAGCGGGGGAACGAGTTGCAGCGTGCGTCCGATCGGCCGCGTGAAGTGCCCGCGCGCGTAGAGCTCGCCGGCGACCGGCCATGCCGGAACGGTGACGTCGATGCCGGCCATCAAGCCGGCGCGGCGCACCTCCGTCACGCGTTCGTGCGCGCGCAGCGGCGCGAGCAGCGCGTCCATCTCCGCATCCAGCTCGGCAACGTGTTCGAGCGTGCGCTCCGCGGCAAAGAGGTCGAGCGACGCGAGCGCGGCGGCGCAGGCGATCGGATTTCCGGCGTACGAGTGCCCGTGAAAGAACTGCCGGTTGGCTTCCGGCGCGCCGAGAAAGGCCTCGTAGACGCGTTGGGTCGCGAGCACCGCCGAGAGCGCGAGCGTTCCGCCCGAGATGCCCTTGCCCAAACAGACGAGATCGGGGGCCAGGCCCAGCTGCTGGTAGGCGAACATCGGACCGGTGCGGCCGAACCCGGTCGCGATCTCGTCGGCGATCAGCAGCGGCCGCGGCGTCGCGCGCAACTCGGCATAGCGTTCCGGCGCGACGAGCCGCATGCCGGCCGCCGCTTGAACGCGCGGCTCGAACACGATCGCCGCGACGTCGTCACGCTCCAGCACGCCGGCGACGTCGTCGTAACACAACGATTCGACGATCAGCGGCGCGTAGCGCGAGCGGAAGACGGCGATGTCCGAGACACCCATCGCGCCGGCCGTGTCGCCGTGATAGGCGTCGCGCAGGCGCACGAAGCGGACGCGCTGCGGTTCGCCGCAGGCCTGCCAGTAGCCGAGCGCCATCTTCAGCGCGGCCTCGATCGCACTCGCGCCGTCGCCGGCGAAGAACGCGGCGTCGAGCGCCGTCGCGGCGCACAGCCGTTCGGCCAGTTCGTCGGCCAGCGGGTTGGTCGCTCCCAGCGACGTGGCGTGGTCGAGCGTCGCCGCTTGGCGGGAGATCGCTTCGACGATGCGCGGGTGGCCGTGGCCGTGGATCGTCGTCCACACCGACGAGATCGCATCGAACACCGCCGCGCCGGCGGCGTCGTACAACGTCGTGCCGCTGGCGCGCACGAACGTCGGCGCGCCGGCGGCTGCGAAGCCGCTCATCTGCGTGAACGGCAGCCAGTGCCGCGCGCGGTAACCGACCGGCATGCGCGATCAGATCCGCCGGATGCGAATGATCTTGACGGGTTGGAGCAGCATTTGGTCTTGCGCCGGCAGACGCGCGATCTTGCGCACCAGATCCATGTTCTTGGTGACGTGTCCGAACGCCGCGTAGCCCGGCGGCTGGTCGAGCATCGGCTGATCGCCGTCGTCGATGAAGAACTCCGAGGTCGCGGAGTTCGGATCCGACGTGCGCGCCATCGCGATCGCGCCGTCGAGGTTGCGCAAGCCGGTCTTCGCCGGCGGTTCGAGCGCGATCGGCGTATCGCGCTCGCTCTCGCGCGCTTTGTTGCCGCCCTGGATCACGAAACCCGGCACCGAGCGGAAGAACGTTCCGCCGTCGAAGAACTTGCGGTCGACGAGGCGCAGGAAATTCCGCACCGTGATCGGCGCGTGGGCCGGATCGAGCACGACGTCGATCGTGCCGAGGCTCGTGACGATTGCGATCTGCGGCGGACCGCTCGCGGCACGCGCCGGCGGCGGGGTTGCCGCTTGGGTTCCGACGAATGCCGCAACAGCAGCCAGCAGGACGAAAAAGCGGAATCGACGCATGGGTTGCACCTACCCCGCCCGCTGCCGCTTCTCCCGTTTCATTCCTCGGGCCGGCCGCGGGCACAGACGGAGACATCATGAGCGACGCCCCGATCATCTGGATCACCGGCCAGGAAGTTGCCGAACTCGTCAGCTTGGAGGACGCGATCGAAGCGCTCCAAGACGGCCTCGCGCTCGAGGGCAAGGGCGAAGCGAAAAACGTCACCAAGGCGCTCGGCACCTGGGGTGACGGAAGTTCGATGCACGCGCTGGGCTCGATGTTCCCGCAAGCGGGCTACGTCGGCTTCAAGACGTGGGCCAACACGAAACAAGGTGCGAGCGCGATCTTCGAGCTGTTCGATTCGAACACGGGCCAGTCGCTCGCGATCATCGAGGCCGGCTTGCTCGGAACGCTGCGCACTTCCGGCATCTCAGGACTCGCGACGCGCTGGCTCGCGCGGTCCGACGCCGACGAGATGGCGTTGATCGGAACCGGACACCAGTCGCTGATGCAAGTCGTCGCGGTCGCGGCGGTGCGGCCGCTCAAACGGTTACGCGTGTTCAGCCCGACCGAAGCGCACCGCAAAGCGTTCGTCGAAGACGCCGCCGCGCAGTTGGCCTTCGAGGTCGTCGAAGCCAAGAGCGTGGCCGAGGCGACGCACGGTGCGGGGATCGTCACGCTCATGACGCGCGCGCGCGAACCGTTCTTCTCGGCCTCCGATCTCGACCGCGGCAGCCATCTCAACGCCGTCGGAGCGATCCTCCCCGCGTTTGCAGAATTCAGCCAAGACGTGTTCGACCGCGCGAGCCTGGTCGTGGTCGACCACATCCCCAACGCCAAGGTCGCCTCGCGCGAGTTCAAGGAACACTACGACGGCGGCAAAGCCTCGTGGGACGAGGTCAAGGAACTCAGCGCCGTCATCGCGGCCGGCACGACGCGGCCCGCGAACGCGGACGTCACGCTCTTCAAAGCGCTCGGCATGGGCATCTCGGACCTCTCGGTCGCGCGGGTCGTCTACGAACGCGCGCGTGCGAAGGGCATCGGCCGCGAGATTCCCAAACCCGCCCGCGCCCAAGCTCGCTGGCGTTCGGGCCGCAAAGCCGCTGCAGTTTAAACGCGCTCCGCCCTAGGCTGCGCGCCCCCCACGCCTAGGGCGCGGGGCCCCCAGTCCGAGCTCGCATGTCCCCTGGCTGCAACGGCACGATTTTTCTGCGCTCGCTCCATCACCATGACTGGTAGCCGGCGGGGCGATCCTCGTCGACGACGGTGTTGCGCAGGATCCCGATCGAGCTGATCTCGATCTCGAAAACGTCGCCGGCTTTCATCCAGATCGGCGGCTTGCGGGTGAAGCCGACGCCGGCGGGCGTGCCGGTAGCGATGACGTCGCCGGGCTTGAGCACCGACCACGAGCTCAGGTACTCGATCAAGAACGGGATGTCGAAGATGAGGTCGCCGGTCGACGCGTGCTGCATGACCTCGCCGTTCAGCCGGCCCTCGATCGTCAGCGCTGCGGGATCGGGGATCTCGTCCTTCGTCACGAGCCACGGGCCGAACGCGCCGCTGCGGTCGAAGTTCTTGCCCGGCGTGATCTGCCGTTCGTGACGGCAGTAGTCGCGCAGCGTGTGGTCGCCGAAACACGAGTACCCCGCGATGACGTCGAACGCCCGCGCGCGCGGAACGTGGCGCGCGCGCGTGCCGATGATCACCGCCAGCTCGGCCTCCCAATCGTATTCGATCGACAGAAACGGACGGACGATCGGGGAATCCGCACCCGCTTGGGAATCCGGAAAACGCACGAACATCGAGGGATGCGCCATCGTCGCGCGGCCGGTCTCGCCGGTGTGCGATTTGTAGTTCACGCCCGCGCAGAAGATCTTCTCCGGATCGGGAACCGGCGGCAGCAGCTTCGCGGCCGCGCGCGGGATGCGCGCCGGCGCGGCGGCGAGCGCGGCCGCGATCGCCGCGTTGCCGGCGCCCAGCGCGAGCCGCAAGCTCGGCCACGCATGATCGAGCGGCGCGATCTCGTCACCGAGAACCGCGCCCCAGCGTTGCCGGTCGTTCTGATCGAAGGTGACGAGACGCACGTCTGCTCCTAGCGCGAGCCGTTGCGCAATTCGCGCAACGCGATGGCGTACAAGGCCTCGCGGTCGCGATCGTGATCGCCGCGCGGCTGCAGCATCTTGAGCACGCCGAAGCCGCGCGCGGCCGACATCACGAGGCGGCGCGTCGCGGCCAGTTCTTCATCGGTCCGGCCGGCGTCGCGAAACAGCTCGTGCCAAACCGCGCCGTAGCTCTCGCGCGTCCGGTCGAGCACCGCGGTCAGCCGCCGCGCCAGCGCCGGTTCGCCGGCGACGCTCAAACTGATGCTGAGGACCGCGCGAAACGACGGGCCCATGAAGACGTCCCAATAACGATCGACGATCGCGGCAACCCGCCGTTCCAGCGGCTCCGCCGTCAGCGCCGCAACGTCGAAGCGCAGGTTCAGCTCGTCGGCAACCCGGTCGATCACCGCCACGATCAGATCGGCCTTGCTCGCGAAGTGATGTTGCAGCGCTCCGCGGCTGACCTTCGCGCGTTGCGCGATCAGCGTCGTGGTGGCGTCGACGTACCCGCTGCGTCCGATGCAGTCGATCGCCGCCACGAGCAGGCGCTCGCGCGTTTCGGCGCTGCGCTGCTCCTGGCTGCGCCGCACCGGCGCCGGGCGCGCTACGTGCCGCGGCGGCGCGGAGCGACGTACCCCTTCACGCCGGCTTGCGAGCCCAGGGTGAGAATCGGGCCGTCCATCTGCTCTTGCCAAATCAGCGATTCCATCCCGATGTGCAGCGGGTGATCCTGGACCGTCAAGGTGGTGTTGCCGACCGGCGAGGGGTCGACGTAGTGCGCGTGCTCGGACCAGCTCGGGGCCGAGAGCATCAGGTCGCCGACGCCCCACTCGTACGTCTCGCCGTCGACCACGCTCTTGCCGCCCTGGCCGAGGAAGTAGTAGTTGATCGCGACCGAGCTGTGCCGGTGGCCGCGGCCGACCGGATCCACGGCGGCGTTCGGTCCTTTGCCGGCCAGGGTCGCGAAGAAGCTGTGGGTCGTGCCGTTGCGCCGTTCCGTCGCCGGATTGTAGAGCAGCAGGATGCGCCGCGCGTCGGGATTGCCGCTGCTGCGGAGATGCGGCTGCACGGATTTCCACGGCCACAAGATCGCCTTCGACTCCAGCACCTCGACGTCGACGAGGAACTCGTAGCCGCGCAAACGCGCGCCCTCTGGAGTGACCTCGAAGTCGGGCGCGGTGGTGCGGGCGTAGCGGTTCTTGCGCGCGGTCTCTTCCGCTTCTTCGACGTCGATGACCAACGGTGCCGGGTTTTCTTCATAGTAATGTGCGCCGAGTTTTTCGAGCAGCGGCGCGTTGGAGTAGCTCAACCGCGCCCACAGCTCGTTGCCGGTGTTGCGGTACGAGTAGGTCTGCATCGCGGGCACGTTCCAGATGTCGTTGGCCTCGACGCCGAACTCGCGCTCGCCGGCGTGCACGACGCCGCTGCCGCCGATGACGATCTCCAACTGGTTGGAGTTGCGCCGTACCGGCACGGTCTCTTCGCCCGGCTTGAGCACGTTGATCGTCACGTCGACCCCGGGCGCGAAACCGAGCCCCGGCGGCGTCGATTGCGGGTGCACGATCAGCGCGGCACGACGGCCGTTGCCCGGCCGCGGTTCCGCAGCGAGCCGTTCGATCTCGCCGAGAATCGCGGCGCGCGGCACGACGAACGGACGCCAAGGCGCCCGCTCCGCGTAACCGGTGCCGGAAACGTCCACCATCATGTCGTTGCGTTCGGAAATCATGTGCCTTATGCTCCGCGGACGCGCGGACCGACGTACCCTTTGACGCCGGCCTGCGAACCCAGTGTGAGAAGGGGTTGGGTGAGGTCTTCTTGCCAGATGAGCGATTCCATCGCGATGTGCAGCGGATGGTCCTGAACCGTCAGCGACACGGTGCCTTCGGGCGACGGGCGATAGGAATGCGAATGATCCGACCAGCTCGGCGCGGCGAGCATCAGCGAGCCGCCGCCGAAATCGTAGCGCTCGCCGTCGACGATACTGTAGCCGCCTTCGCTGCCGAAGCGGTAGTTGACCGCGACCGAGCTGTGGCGATGGCCGGGCGGCGCCGGTTTTTGCGGCGCGTTCGGCGGCCGCGTGCCGAGCGTTGCGAAGAAGCTATGCGTCGTGCCGTTGCGTCGTTCGGTCGCCGGGTTGTAGAGCAACAGGATGCCGCGCGCACCGGGGTTCTCGCTGATGGCGAGATGCGGCCGCACGGCTTTCCACGGCCAGTGCAGGGCCTTCGATTCGAGCACTTCCACGTCGACCAGGAACTCGTAGCCGCGCAACCGCGCGCCTTCGGGCATGACGCTGAAGTCGGGCGCGCTCTCGCGCGCATAGCGGTTCTTGCGCGCGGTCTCTGCGGCTTTTTCGACGTCGATCGCGAGCGGCGGCGGATTCTCCTCGACGTAGTGCGCGCCGAGTTTTTCCAGCAGCGGCGCGTTCGAGTAACTCAACCGCGCCCAGAGCTCGCGACCCGTGTTGCGGTACGCGTAGGTCTGCATCGCGGGAACGTTCCAGATGTCGTGTTCTTCGACGGCGAACGCGCGCTCGCCGGCGATCACGCTGCCGCTGCCGCGGATGCAAATTTCCAGCTGGTTCGAATTGCGCCGTAACGGCACGGTCGCCTCACCCGGCCGGAGCACGTTGATCGTCACGTCGATGCCGGGGGCGAAGCCGAGCCCCGGCGCGACGGCCTGCGGGTGCACGATCTGCGCCGCGCGACGGCCGCCTGCGGGCAACGGCCCCTCGGCCAAGCGCTCGATCTCCGCGGCGATCTGCTCGCGCGAAACGACGACGGGCCGCCAGCGTTCGCATTCCGCGTAGCCGTGCCCGGACACGTCCGCGAAGAACGCGCTCGCCGGCAGCGGCTTCAAATACATTCTGAAATGATTGTAAATGTGCCGACTTTTCCCTCTTCGCAACCCATCGGCGCGGACGGACAATTGGCAGGTTCATGAGCCAGCAAGCGATCCGGGCCGGCGCCTTCAGCCCGCGGCCGGCCGCAACGACCGCCTTCGGCGTGCTCGTCGCCATCAGTTACTGCCACTTCAGCAACGATCTGCTGCAATCGCTGCTGCCGGCGATCTATCCGAATCTCAAGCTGGCGCTCGGTCTTTCGTTCGCCCAGATCGGTTTCGTCACGCTGGCCTACCAGGTCGTCGCTTCGCTGTTGCAACCGGTCGTCGGGCTGTTTGCGGACAAGAAGCCGACCCCGATGGCGCTCCCCGCCGGAACGGCGTTCGCGATGGCCGGGCTGTGCGTGCTCGCCGTCGCGCACAACTATTTCATGCTCATCGGCGGCGCGTGTCTGCTCGGCGTCGGCTCGGCGATCTTCCACCCCGAAGCCTCGCGGGTGGCGCGCATGGCCTCGGGCGGCAAACCGGGTCTCGCGCAATCGCTGTTCCAAGTCGGCGGGAACTTCGGCTCGGCGCTCGGACCGCTCGCGGCCGCGCTGATCGTGGTCCGCTTCGGTCAGACGAGCTTGGTGTTCTTCGCGCTGTTCGCACTGCTCTCGACGGCGGTGCTGTGGAACGTCGCGCTGTGGTATCGCAATGAAGGCCTGGCTCGCCTGCGGGCCGCCGTCAAGCGTCACGCGCAAGAGGTCGCACTACCGCGTTCGCGTGTGACCTACGCGATCGGGATCCTGCTCTTGCTGATCTTCTCCAAGTACTTCTACTTGGTGAGCATCACCAATTACCTGACGTTCTACTTGATCGAGAAGTTCGGCGTCTCGGTGCAGACCTCGCAGTTGCACCTGTTCATGTTCGTCGCCGCGGTCGCGGTGGGCACGATCGCCGGCGGCCCGCTCGGCGACCGCTTCGGCCGCAAATACATCATCTGGTTCTCGATTTTGGGCACGCTGCCGTTCACGCTCTTGCTGCCCTACGCCAGCCTGTTCTGGACGGGACCGCTGACGATCGCGATCGGCCTCATCCTGGCGTCGGCGTTTCCGGCGATCGTCGTCTACGCACAAGAGCTGGTGCCGGGCAAGGTCGGCGCGGTTTCCGGAATGTTCTTCGGGTTCGCATTCGGCATGGCCGGCCTCGGCGCCGCGGTGCTGGGCGTCGTCGCCGATCACACCAGCATCGAAACGGTGTACCGGATCTGCGCGTTCTTGCCCGCGATCGGGCTCTTGGCCGGCCTGCTCCCGCGCATCGACCGCCCCGCTACTTCACCACGTGCCAGTCGGTGATGACGTACTGCGTTCCGCCGGAGCTCATCGTAAGCGTGCCGTCACCGAAGGCATCGACGGTGAACGTGGCCACCTGCGTGCCGGCGTTCGCGACGACGCCGGTGATGAAGTTCGTGCTCGTCGGCGAGACGCCGGTGTTGGTCGTGACGTTGAGCGTCGTTCCGTTGGCCAGCGTGGCGTTGGCAATCGTCAACCCGATCAGCAAGCCGGATTTGTACGTCGCAACGGCCGGGATCGAGTAGTTGCCGAGCGACGTCCCGCCGGCCAGCGTGAACATCGGCGTGGTGATCGGGCAGGCGGTGTTCTGCGTGCCCACGCCGATCGAGAGGGAACCGATCGCACCTTTGGCCGTTGAGCCGGCGTGGGTGGCGGTCCAGGTCACCGATCCGTCGGCATTGACGGTCCGCGTGCCGCCGGAGAACGCCCCGCCCTGCCAGCCGAAGGTTTCGTTCAGCGAAGCCACGCCGTTGACGTTGTAACCGGCCGAATCACCGCAGAACGACTCGCTGTTGCCGCTCGTCGGGCTCACGACCAGTTCGTCGTCGGATGCGATCGCATTCGTGCCCGAGTATTGGAGCGTACCGTCGTTGGCGCGGGCGAAGCCGTCGGCCGGAATCGCGAAGCCGTACTGGTCGAACGTCGCGTTCTTGATGGTATCGGCATCGGTGCGCGTCGCGATCGCGGTCGCGTTGCCCAAGGCGTAGATCTTGGCCGTGCGGTTGACGGTTTCCGACGACGTGCCGGTCGAGGTCCAGACCCGTACGACGTCGCGCGCCGGCTGCGTGCACGAGGTGTCGTAGAAATACTGTTGCTCGGTCGAATTGGGATCGCCGTTCTTGTCGGGCGAGAAAAATTCGTAGCTGCCGCCGGCCGACGGCGTCTGGCAAACGCCCAACTGGACGGATTCCGTGCCGCGAGCGAACGACTGCAGCGACGACGTCGCGTTGTTGTAATCGGAGAGACTGCTCATCGGCGAACCGACGGCGTTGGTCGTGCTTACGGCCGTTTCGGATGCCGACGACTGCGTCGTGACCGATCCGCCGCCGGAGCTCGCGGCAGAGGGCGTCGAGCTGCCGCCGCCACCGCATCCGGCGACGATCAGAGCGGCGGTCAGGGCGAAACCGAGGGATAGCGTGCGCATGGAGTTCTTCTTTCGAGCGGTAGTGCTGGTGAACGACCGCCCTGAGAATACCCTGGGGACAAGCGAGCGCGCATTAGACCGCCGTAAGAAAGCGCGCTCCGATTAAACCGCGCTTAGAGCCCCGGCTACTGCGCCTTCTCGGCCGCAAATTTGGCCAGCAGCTCGATCGCGGTGGTTTCCATCTCGTCCATTTCGTTCACCGGCGTGGCGGCCAGCGCGCGTTTCTCGTGGATGAACTCTTGATGCGCCCGGTACGCTTCTTGCGCCGCTTCTTCGTTGTCGCTGCACTTCTTGAAGTGTTCGAGCAGCGACAGCGGTAGCGGGCTGTTGGGCTGTAAGCTCTTGCGCAGCTCGAATTCTTTGCCGTTGCGGACGAAGTCGAAGACGCCGCCGATGATCGGCTCCAAGCGAGGGTCGTACGGCAGTGCCGACAGCCCCTTGCGCGTGTCGCGCAGAATCAGATACGTGTCGGGACCGAATTGATCGATGCCGTAGAAGATCACGCCGTTGACCGGCAACGTGAACTTCTTGACGTCGCCTTCGCCGAAGGCGCGCAGCCGGAGTTCCTCGTTCGTGACCTTGCCGGCCTCCAGCCGCGCGGCGTAGTTGTCGCGCTCGGCGTGGATCTCGTCGCACTTGGCCTTGACGGCGGCCAGCTCTTCGTCCTGATGGATCTCGGCCAGCCACTTCTCGGAAGTCGTGACTTCCTTGACGACTTCCGGTTCGCGTTCGATCGCCTTCTGCAACTCGACGTCGATCAGCGGTTCGTTGTGCTCGATCCGGCGCACGTTGCTGGCCGCATGTTCGGCCGCTTTCCACGCCTCTTGCGCCGCCGTGTACAGCTTTTTCGCCGCGCCGAGGCTCTTCATGTTCTCGACGACGGTCGGCTCGACGACGCGGTACTTCTTGACGTGGTGCGGGAAGACTTTACGATAGGCTTCGCGGGCCGCTTCGAGCGCCTCGTTGCGGCGCTCCCACTCGGCGTTGGCTTCCTCGAGCTCTTCATGCAGCTCATCGCGCTTGGCGGAGGCGTTGCGGCGCACCGAGTTGTCGTGCTCGGAGGCGAAATCCTTGATGCGGCGCTCGATCATCGACTTGTAGCGCGCCAGGACGCGCTCGTCTTCGCGGAAGTTGGGAACGGCCGGTGCGAGCGGTTGGCTACTGGGTCGTTCTTCGGTGTTCGTCATCGCCATATGCTCGGTTCTCTATGTGGCCGGTGTCGGTGATCAGGCGGTCACGTACCCAGCCTTTGAGGCCATCGTAGGCCTTTGCGGGACCCTCCGCAATGCATTTTGGGCGCGTTTTGTCAATGCTTCGTCCCGGTTTTGCCAATGCTGCGTGCCGGTATGTAAAACGCCCTTTACGCTTTTCTTTACATTCCGGCCGGCCGGGCGACCGGGGGATTGCTCCGCCGGGGGCGAGAAATTTTCGCGTGCTTCTTCCCTCTGGAGGCCGACCTCATGGCTACCGGCGTTGCCGCCCCCGCCCCCTCCGCGAATATCGCCGACCAGCGGATCACCCTGGCCGCAGTCGGAAGCATCGGCGATACCACCGCGAAGCTCACGATCGAGTCGATCGGGATCACGCCCCTGCCGATCAACACCCTCAACGGGTTCGGCCAGGGGATCTACGTCAACATCAACGCCTGAGCCTTAAGGGCGGATTTGGCCGGTGCCGCGCACGACGTACTTGTAGCTCGTGAGCTGCTCGGCGCCGACGGGGCCGCGCGGCGGTAGCCGGCCGGTCGAAATGCCGATCTCGGCGCCCATCCCGAATTCGCCGCCGTCGGCGAACTGGGTCGAGGCGTTGTGCAGCACGATCGCGCTCTCGACCTCGTCCAGGAAGCGCGCCGCGGTGACGGCGTCTTCGGTGACGATCGCGTCGGTGTGATGCGAGCCGTAGCGGTTGATATGGTCGATCGCGCCGGCCACGCCGTCGACGACGCGGACCGCTAGGATCGCGTCCAGGTACTCGGTCGTCCAATCGTCTTCGCTCGCCGGCAGCGCCGACGGATCGAGCGCACGGGTTTCGGCATCGCCGCGAATCTCGCAGCCCGCGGCGTGCAGATCGGCCAGGATCGCCGGCAGCTGCGCGGCCGCCACGGCCCGGTCGACCAGCAGCGTTTCGGTCGCTCCGCACACGCCGGTCCGGCGCATCTTCGCGTTGAGCACCAGCGCCCGGCTCTTGGCGAGATCGGCGGCGCGGTCGACGTAGGTGTGGCAGATGCCTTCGAGATGCGCGATCACCGGGATCTTGCTGTCACGCTGCACGCGTTCGATCAGCGAGCGCCCGCCGCGCGGAACGATCACGTCGATCAGATCGGCCATGCCGAGCATGAGGCCCACCGCCGCGCGATCGCGCGTCGGCACCAGTTGCACGGCGTCGGCCGGCAAACCGGCCTCGTCGATGCCGGCGCGCAAGCACGCGGCGATCGCGCGCGAGGAGTGGAAGCTCTCCGATCCGCCGCGTAGGATCACCGCGTTGCCCGAGCGCAGACACAACCCGCCCGCATCTGCGGTGACGTTCGGCCGCGACTCGTAGATGATGCCGATCACGCCCAGCGGGATGCGCACGCGCGCGATGTCGAGGCCGTTGGGCCGCGTCCAGCGCGCGAGCTCGGTGCCGATCGGGTCGGGGATGGCCGCCACCGTTTCGAGGCCGGCGGCCATCTCGTCCACGCGCTTCTCGTTCAAGAGCAAGCGGTCGAGCAGCGCGCTCGAGAGCGCCATCTCGTCGGCGGCTGCCATGTCGGCCGCATTGGCGGCGAGAATCTCGCCGCGTTTGGCGCGCACCGCTTGCGCCGCTTCGCGCAGCGCCGCCGTTTTTTGCTCGGGCGTTGCCCGCGCGAGCACGCTCGCCGCACGCCGCGACGCGTGCGCGATCGCGCGCATCTCCGTACCGAGTTCGGCGACGTCCGCCTTCACTGCCGTCATAGTCGTTTTCCGCTAACCACCAAATCGTCGCGATGAATCATCTCGTCCGGACCTCGATACCCGAGGATCGCTTCGAACTCCGCGCTACGGTGCCCGGCGATCGCCTGCGCCTCCGTGCTCGAATACGCCGCCAAACCGCGGGCCAGCTCGCGTCCGTCGCTGCTGCGAACGACAACCGCATCACCCTGCTCGAAGGTTCCCTCGACCGTCACGACCCCGGCCGGCAGCAGGCTCGTGCCGCGGGCCAGCGCGTTCGCGGCGCCCTCGTCGACGATCAGCGTGCCGGTGACGTTGACCGCGCCCGCGATCCAGCGCTTGCGCGCGGTCCCGGGCTCGGCATCCGGAATGAACCAGGTCGTCCGCGCCCCGTTTTCGATCGCGGCCAGCGGATGCAGCCCCTCGCCGCGGGCGATCACCATGCGACAGCCGGCAGCCAGCGCGATGCGCGCCGCGGCGAGCTTGGTCACCATACCGCCCGAGCTGTAACCGCGCGGCGCGTCGCCGGCCATCGCTTCGATCTCCGGCGTTATCGCATGCACTTCGGGCAGATGCCGCGCGCTCGGGTCGCGGCGCGGATCGGCCGTGTAGAGCCCGTCGACGTCGGAAAGCAACACCAGCGTATCGGCGCTGATCATCTGCGCGACGCGCGCGGCCAGACGGTCGTTGTCGCCGAACCGGATCTCGGCCGTCGCGACCGTATCGTTTTCGTTGATCACCGGCACCGCGCCGAGCGTCAGCAGTTGCTCGATGGTAGCCCGCGCGTTCAGGTGGCGGCCGCGCTGCTCGGTGTCGTCGGGCGTCAGCAAAATTTGCGCGACGCCGATGCCGTGCCGCCCCAGCGCTTCGAGATACGCGTGCGCGAGACGAATTTGGCCGGTCGCGGCAGCGGCTTGCTTTTCTTCGAGCCGCAGCGTGCGGCCGATCAAGCCGAGGTAGCGCCGCCCGACCGCGATGGCGCCCGACGAGACGAGCACGACGTCCGCTCCGCGCGCGCGGCAGCGGGCCAGATCTTCGACCAGCGCGGCGAGCCAGTCGCGCCGGATGTCCCCCGACACCTCGTCGACGAGCAACGCCGAACCGACCTTGACGATGAGCCGGCGCGCGGTTGCGATCCCGGCGGCCCCTCGCTCCGTCGAAGGGCGCGCAAAGCTCATTGTCCCCGGCCTTCGAGCACGTTGCGCGCTTCTTCGACCGCGCGCGCGAGCACCGAGCGGATCTTGCCGTCTTCGAGGACGAGCAACGCGCCGATCGTGCAACCGGCCGGCGTCGTCACGTCGTCGCGCAGCGCCGCCGGGTGCCGATCGCTCTCCTGAACCATCACCGCCGCGCCCAGCACGGTCTGCGTCACCAGCGTCATCGCGACGTCGCGCGGCAGGCCGACGCGCACGCCGGCGTCGGCCAGCGCCTCGATGATCAGATACACGTATGCCGGTCCGCTGCCGCTGATCGCGGTCACCGCGTTGAGCAGGCGCTCTTCGATCGTCAGGCACATGCCGACCGCGCCGAAGAGGCGCTCGGCGATCGCGAGGTGATCTTTCGTCGCGTGCGTACCGCCGGCGATCGCGGTCATGCCCCGGCCGACGAACGCCGGCGTGTTCGGCATCGCGCGCACGACCGGATTCGCCTGGGGCAGCTGCGCTTCGATGCGCTCGATCGAAATGCCGGCGGCAACCGAGATGACCAGCGTGTCCGAACGGAGTCCGGCGCGCACCAACTCGCGCAGCGCCCCCTCGACCTGGGCCGGTTTGACGGCGAGCAGCACGATGTCGCTCGACGGGGTCAGCTCGGAATACGTCGTGTACGCGGAAACGCCGAATTCGTTCGCGATCGCGCGTGCGGAGGCCGCGGACTTCGTGGCGGCCCAAACGGCATCGAGCGCGACGCCGCTGGCGAGCACGCCGCGCACCAGCGCGCCACCCATCGCCCCGGCGCCGATGACGCCGAGCCGGGTACCGGGGGCGAGGGCCGCGGGAGCCCGCATTTCCGATATTTGCACGACCTTCTACTGTTCTTGAAGCGCGCCAGGTGTTCCCCGCAACCCGCGGCGTAAGGGGTTCGCATGGTGAAGGACATGGCGTTCGTCGCGTACTCCGTGCGCGACGTTCCGAAGGCCATCGCGTTCTATCGCGACGTGATGGGATTGAAACCGGGCGCGTCGTTCGGCGAACACTGGGCCGAGTTCGACGTCGGCAGCACCACGTTCGGCATCGGCAACGGCGAGCCGCTCGGCATCATCCCCGGGACGTCGTTCGCCGCCACCTTCGAGGTGGACGACGTCGCGGCCGAACGCGAACGTTTACTGGGGGCGGGCGTGCCGGTCACCGACGTCCACGAGTCGCCGGTGTGCTGGAGCGCTTTCGTCACCGATCCGGAAGGCAACCGCTTCGGGATTCATCAACTCAAGCGCTGAGACGGGCAACTGCGCCCGGGGGGACGCTTCGATGCAAGACCTCTTCAAACAGTACCTCGACCGCGATATTTCGCGCGGCAAGCTGCTCCAGGGATTGAGCGCCGTCGGGCTGGGCGCCGCGGCGGCCAGCGCCATCGCCGAATCACTCGGGCCCCTGAACGTCAGCGCCGCCGAGGCGGCCGGAGCGGTGCGCAACGTGCACGACACCGGCGGCACGCTCTTCGTACAGCAGCTCAAGGCCGCGGGCGTGAAGTACTACTTCTTCAACCCGTCGACCGGCGATGCTCCGATCTTCAACGCGATCGCCAACGAGCCGACGATCCAGCTGATCAAAGGCATCCAAGAGGGCGTGGTCGTCGCGATGGCCGACGGGTACGCCCGCATGTCGGGCAAAACCGGCGTGCTCAGCATCGCCAACGTCGGGCTCCCGAACGGCCTGACGCAGTTGGTCAACGCGTACAAGGACCGCGTTCCGCTGTTGATGGTCATCGCGGCCTTCGGCACGGAGCAGTCGGGACGCGACGGCCCGCAAGACTACGAGCATCAGGAATTGATGACGCAGCCGCTGACCAAATGGTGGTGGCTGGCCGAGTCCGGCAGTTCGATTCCGGAGGTGACGCGGCGCGCGCTGAAGTTCGCGTCGACGCCGCCCGGCGGGCCGGTCTTCGTATCGATTCCCGACAACATCCTGGGCACGCCGGCGAGCGCCGACATCATCGACCAGTCGCTCTTCGAAGTGCCGATGAAAATTCGGGCCGATGCGAGCGATATCGAAAAAGTCGCGCGGATGCTGATCGAGGCCAAGAATCCGCTGCTCTCGGTCGGCGATGAGATCGCGATGGCCAACGCCGAGAACGAGGTTCTCGAGCTGGCCGAGCTGTTGGGGTTGCCGGTTTGCGGCGGCGGCGAATTCGGTGTCTGGTCGAAGCCGTTCCCGACGCAGAACGCGCTCTACCTGGGCCCGGTGCTGCGCAACATGCAGTTCCCGGGCAACGTCGACGTTCGTTTGAACATCGGCAACCAGTACGGGGAGGTTGCGCTGCCGGGCCAGACGCTGATCTCGATCCGGAACGACCCGACGAGCCTCGCGCGCGTCGGACCGGTCGACATGGGACTCGTGGCCAATCCCAAACTTGCGGCCGCCGATTTGGTTGCCGCGGTGAAGAGCATCGCGACCGCGGATCGTCTGCGGCAAATCGCAGCCGACCGCAGCGGTCGCGTGACCGCGTACACCAACGGCCAGAAACAACTGCGCCAAAACATCCTCACCGCGTTCCCGAGCGGCATGAACGGACCGATCACGCTGGAGCGGCTCGCGTACGAGCTCGAGAGCGGACTCGACCGCGACACGATCTACGTCAACGACATCGACTCGGGCAAGAAGATGGATCCGTTCTTGACCTTCGGCCCCGGCGGTAAAACGTACGTCGGCAACGGCCCGAACATCCTCGGTTGGGGCATGTCGGCCGGCGCGGGTGCCAAGCTCGCGCGGCCCGACTCACCGGTGGTCGCGATCCTCGGCGACGGAGCGTTCCTCTTCGGCGGACCGCAACCGCTGTGGACCCAGGCACGCTACAAAATCCCGGTCACCAACATCGTGCTGAACAACCGCAGCTACAACAACGAGCGCAACCGCATCTGGACGTTCATCTCCGGATCGCAGTTCCAAAAGGGCCTCGATCTAACGTGCTACAACGGTTCGCCCGACGTCGATTTCGTCAAGGCGTCCGAAGCGTTCGGGGTGCAGGCCGAGCAAGTGAAAGACCCCTCGCAGATCAAAGCCGCGTTGGCGCGTTCCAAACGCGCCAACATCGAAGGGCGGCCGTATCTGCTCGAGATGCTGGTCCAGCGCGACGGCGTCGGCGCCGGCTCGACCTGGTATCCGCCGTTCTCGGTTGCCGCGATGCGGACGCGCAATGTCTAAGTTCGCACCGTTCGTCCTCGCGCTCGTGCTCGCGCTCGGCGCCTCGTCGCTGCCGTTGCGCGCGCAAGCCCCTCCGAATCCGCTGCCGCCCGGCGACGGTGCCGACATCATCGCCGTAACGTGCTCGCAATGCCACGGGCTCAACGCGCTCACGCAGCTGCGCATGAGCGGGCCGGCCTGGCGGCATCAGATCTACGACATGATCGAACGCGGCGCGCAGGTCCGTCCCGACCAGGTCGACACGATGGTCAACTACCTCCAAACGCACCTCGGTCCGGGGATCCCGTTCCCCGGACCGTCGCCGGCACCGGTCACGCTGGCGCCGGGCAACGGTGCCGACGTCGTCCAAACGCGGTGCAGTCTATGCCACGGCGTCGATCGCGTCGTCACCGTGAAACGCACGCCGGCGCAGTGGACCGCGATCCTCAACCGGATGGTCTACTACGGCGCCCCGATCACCGCCGACCAACAGAAAGCCGTGTTCGACTACCTCAGCAAGAACTACGGCAATTAGTCTTCACGGACGCGCGACGCTGGGATCGACCAGCTCGCGCGCCGGGAAGGCGTGCGCGATGAACTTGTACTTGGCCGCGAGATCGATCAGCGGTTGAATCTCGGACAAGCGGAGGACCGTGCCGGTATCGGCACGGTTCGAATGCTGTACGGCGTCGAGCGTCTGGCCGGTGAAGTCGGCCAGCATCGCCGCGGTTTCCGCATGGTGGGCGTTCGTGTAGGCCGTCGACTCGGCCATCACGCGCGCGAACGCCTGCACGAGGTCGCGGTGCTTGGCGGCCCACTCCGTGGTCGTGAACCAGCCCGAATACGGAAATTCCGGCGCGATCGCATCCATCGCCGGCGCCAGGATGCGGACCGTTCCCGACGCGAGCGCGGTGCTCAACGCGGTGTCGTTCATCAGCGCGGCATCGATGCGGTGAAGTTCGATCGCCGCTTGTGCGGCGCTGATCGGGATCTCGACGAATTTCAGCGTCCGGGAATCTCCGCCGTGCGCGTCGACCCAGTTGGAGATGACGAGCGTCGAGAGCGAGTCGAGTGCCGGCGTCGCGATCGTCTTGCCGTCGAGATCCTTGCCCGTGGCAGCGGTCGAGTCACGCGCAACGACCAGCTCCGAGAAGGGCGCTTTGCTGCGGTAGATGCCAGCCGGCGCGAGCAGCGTAAAGCCGACGCCGCGCACGTGCGCGCTCATTAGGGTCACGAGGTTCGAAAGGCCGACGTCGTACGACCCGGCCAGGACCGCCGCCGCGATGGCGGCGCCGCTGCCGGCGCGGTCGAGCTGCACGTCGAGACCCGCTTTCGCGAACATCCCGGAGCGCTGCGCGTAGAGGATCGGGGTCGCGTCGTCGGTGGCGATCGTTTGAATGCGCAGGGTCGCGAGCGGCGGCGGCGCCGCTCCCAAGAGGACGACCAGCGCGAACGCGATCCACGGGCGCATCATCGGTAACCGTCGGTCAGGGTGTTGAGGAAGGCAATGATGTCGCGCTCTTCCGCCGCGGTGAACGGCGGCGCCTGCCCGCGTGTGCGGTCGAACGGCGCATCGGTAGTATCCACGTTCGCCCGGTCGCGGGGCGGCAGATCGTCGAATTTTTCGCGGGCGTAGACGCGCTGCGGCCGAGTATCGCGGAAGTCGTAGAAGTCGAGAACCTGCGCGAGCGTATGGTAGCGCCCGTTGTGGAAGAACGCATGGCGCGTCGCCACGTTGCGCAGCGTCGGCGTCAAGAACATCCCGCAATATTGCCGGGCATTCTTCATGTCGGTGCGGACCGGCCCGCAGATGCCGAGGTCGTAGTAGTCCGGGTCGCGGTTCGCGCCCAGCGCCGGGTTGCGCGGCACGCCGAGCGCTTCGAATTGGTGATCGGTGAACAGCGGCGGCAAGCCGTTCGCGGCCGGCAGGTCGAGGTGGCACGCGGCGCAGTTTGCGCGCGCCGGGTCGCGAAAGAGCGCAAGCCCGCGCGCCTCGGCCGGTGAAAGGCGCGCTTTCCCCTCGAGCCACGCATCGTACTTGCTCGAGTAGGGATGGAACAAACGGTCCTCGATCTGATACCGCGCGACCGCGAACAGCGCTTCGCCGACCGCATCGCGCGCGCGGTCGAATACCGCGGGCCCGAACAACTGGACGAAGCGCGGCGCGTAGCCGGCCCGGCGCAGCTTCGCCGCAATGCGCGCGACGCTGCCGCCGTCCATCTCGAGCGGGTTGAGCAGCGGCCCCAGAGCCTGGCTCTGCAGCGTGTTCACCCGGCCGTCCCAGAACAAGCCGCCCTGCGGCACCAGATTCTGCGCGCTTTGGGCGGTGTTCTGGGCGCTCTTCACCGCCGGCGCGGGGCCGCCGCTGGGCGGCGCCGGCGTCGCGCTCTCGTTCTCCGCGTCGTCCGGGCCGATGCTGAAATTCGGTTGGCGTTCGAGATACATCAGCGACGGCACCGCGCGCACGCCCTGACGGGCGAGCCGCGCACCGCCCAGCATCACAGACAGATCGTTCGGCGGACCGTAGGCGTGCTGCGGGCTATGACACGACGCGCACGAGAGCTTTCCCGACGACGAGAGCGTCGCATCGAAGAACACCAGCCGGCCGAGTTGCGCCATCGCCGAGAGCGGCGCTGCCGGTGGGCGCACGAGATGCACCGGCTGCGGGTTGACACCGTCCGGGGCGCCGGCCGAACCGAGCGCCGCTGCGGCGGCGAACGTCGCCGCCGCAATTCCGGCGGCGAACGCTACGCGCAGCGTCAGCGCGCGACCGGGTTACCGGTTCGCGAATCGAGCAGCAACACCGGGACCGCTCCGCCCGTGCGGAAGTCGAACATGTCCATGATCGAACCGGCGGTCGCATCGAACGACCCGCCGCCCAGCCGTTCACCGTGCAGCCAGTTGTCCTCGATGAAGCGCACGACCGAAGCCTGCGAAATGCGTCCGTGCGACACGAAGTTCGACTTCGCCCACGGCGAGAGCACCAGGAACGGAATGCGCGTGCCCGGTCCGCAGCGGCCGTTCACCGGCTTGCCGCCGACGCCGGGCAGAGCCGTTCCGGAGCCGCACGCGGCGTTGCCGTCGAGCTGATCGACCGCGTCGAACGACGGGCTCGTCACGCGCGCCGCCGCATGATCGTACCAGCCGTCGGAATCGTCCCAGGTGAGGATGATCGCGGTGTTCTTCCATTCCGGACGGCGTTCGAGAAAGTTGACCAGCCGTACGATCGCGGCTTGCTCGTCAAGCGGATCGGAATAGCCGGCGTGGCCGTCTTGGTACGCCGCCGCTTTGACGTAGGAGACGGCCGGGAAATTGCCCGCCTTCACGGCGGCGTAGAAGTCCTCGAGGTCGTATTCGTGGTTGGCCGGATCCTTGGTCCCGCCGGCGTCGAGCGTGTGCCCGATCGCGGCCACCGACGCGGGGCGCGCGTGCGTAGCGTTCAAGGTCGACGGATAGTACGCAAACCAGTTGTGATGCGGGATGTAGTCGGTCACGTTCGAGGCCACGATCGCCGAGTACGTGCTGCGCTTGCAGCCGGTCGTGCCGTTCGGATTCTTGACGGTCAGATCGAACCCGCCCATGAAGCCGCCCCACGTGATCCCGGCGTCGTCGAGCAGATCGCCGACGTTCTTCCCGGTCATCGACGCGTTGTCGGCGCCGTTCGAGCAAACGTCCACCGCCGGATCGACGTCGTTGATCATCGTCAACCCGCCTTGGCCGTCGTTGATGTAATACGAAGGAACCGCGACCGTGGCGGGCTGCTTCGTGGTCGCAATCGCGCGCATGCCGTTGGTCTGGCCCGAAACGACTTCGAGCGCGCCGGGCGTCGAGGGCCCGTACGTATCGCTGTAGGCGTCGTCGTTCATGGCATACCGCTGCGCGTAGCGCCAGAGCGCGGTGACGGTATTGCCGTCGAAGTAGCCCATCACCTGACCCTTCGAACCGAACGCGCCGACGCCGCCGGTCGTGCCTCTGCCGGTGAACTTCGGAAAGAGGTCGGCCTTGCCGCCGTCGTACGCCTGCTCCTCGGCCGTGTAGGCGTGATTCTGATCGGCGGTATTCGCTTGCGTGTTGTCGAGCCGAAACGGGTCGGCCGCGTCGGTACCGTTGGCCGGATTGGTGAGGTTCGGGTTATTGCGCAGCAGGTGCGCGGTCAGCAAGTTGTTTACGGCCGGCGTGCCCGGAGCGGCCCGGAAGACCGGTTCGTCGGGCGGGTTCGCGGCCTTCGGGTACGTCGCGAAGTAATGATCGAAGGATACGTTTTCGCCGTACAAGATCACGAGGTGCTTGATCGGCGTGGCCGTCGCCGGCCCGGGCGCGGATTGCGCGCCGAGCGGAGCGGAGCCCGCGCTCACGATAAACGCGAGCGCGGCGCAGAGCGAAACGATGCGCTTCACAACGGGCAAGATGGTCCCTCCAAAGACTCCGCTAGCATAGCAATCCCCAGATTAAGACGAGTCTAAGAACTGCGCCGCTATCGTTGTCTATACGGCCCGCGCATTCCCAACGCCTCGGTGTGTCACCGCACCGGCGTGCGCTTTTGCGGCGATAAGAGCATGGACGCAACCAGGTCGCGCTTGGCGGTCTGGTCGGGTAGAATCGAGTCCCCGAAATCCGGCAGCTCGATGCTGGCGACGTATGGGACCTGGGCCGTCCGCAGATCGCCCGGGCCGACGTGCGCAAACGCCATGATCACCGCCAGCTGTTCGGTGGGCGTCAGGTTCGTTTCCACGTCTTTGCGGGCAACGTCGAGCAGTGCTCGCGCGTGCAGCAGCGTGTTGACGCGGTCGCGCTGAATCTTGCCGATCATCGCGCGGATGACTTGCTGCTGACGCATGATGCGGCACGGATCGCTGCACCAGTCGTGACGGAACCGGGCGTACCCCACGGCACGCTCGCCGTCCAGGTGTTGAAACCCCGGTTGGAGGTGCACGTGCAGGTGCCCCCAGCTGTCGTCGTAATCGATCGGGCCGTTCTTTCCGGCGTGCTTGAGCGCGTCGGAGTTCTCGACATCGACGTCGACGCCGCCCAGCGCGTTGATGAGATCCTTGGTCGCGTCGATGCGGAGCAGCACGTAGCGGTCGAACGGCGGAATGCCGAGCCACCCGGCAACCACGCTTTCGGATTCCCGGATGCCGCCCTGCGACTGCGCCTCGTTGATCTTCGCCTCCCGGCCGTCGGGCAGGGTCGCGACCATGTCACGCGGGACGGATAGTTCGTAGATGCGGCGTGCGGCGAAGTCGAGATTGACGGCCATGATGATGTCGGAACGCGACGTTTTCGACGTTTCCTGATCCTTGTCGTCGTAATCGTAATCGAGGCCGACCACCAAAATGCGGATGTCGTCCCGGGCGAAGAGACGTTCGGGATCGGGGGCGATGATCTGTTGGATCATCCCGGCGTTGGGATGCGCGGTGAGGATCATGCCGGCCGCGACGGATGCCGCGAACAGTACGATCAGTGCCGCCACCGCGAGGCGGCGCAAGAAACGTTGCATAGAACTCCGCCGGCGCGCCGGCGATGCCGGCGCGCTTCGTTCGAGAAAAAGAGGGCTCGATTAGGCGGTTATGCGGGGCGGAGCTCGTTCGCCGATGCGGCAGCGGACCGGAACCAAACGCCGGAACGATACGGGGTAACGATAGCGCGCGAACGTGCCGCGCGAGACTCGCGCGATCGATGCGATCGCGCGCAGGATGAAGTCGACGATGCGAACGGCGGTCGCCGTGACCGCGCGCAGCGCACGTGCGGCAATAAACGTGATGGCGACGCAGAATGCGGCATGAATGGCCAGGCTGATCGGCGTCGGAGCACCGAGCCAAATCGTGCCGCCCAGCAGATGACCGCGGACGATGAATTGCTCGGCCGTTTCGATTGCGAACAGCACGCCCAACTGCAACGCGAAGATCGCCGGCAGCATACGTTGCAAAACTGCCGGGCCCAACGCGTCGTTCATCGGGCGCAGCCAGCCGCACCGGCTTCGATCTCCGCCGGAGTAGTGTTGCCGGATCCGCAGGTAGAGGAAGCGCACGGCGAGCAGCAGCCCGGCGATCAGCGTCGGGAAGACGTCGGCGTTACTGTGGTCGGTGCAGTCGCACGGGCCGAAGACCCCTGCGTTGGAGGCAAATTCAACCAAGGGATCGGCCAACGCCGCCGCGATGACGGCAACCCCGATGCTGAACCATAACCGCAAGGACCGAGCGGACGCCACGATACTCACCCGTTTCCCGGATCGCACGCCGGGGCCCTGGCCTTAGGTCGCCTTCATCGGTGCAGCGCGATCTGCGTGACGCGCACGACGAGCAAGCCGACGGCGGCGACCAGGTAGACGCGCAGCAACACGAGCCAGAAGCGGCTCAGCGCCGTGAGAACGGCGCGCGGCAAGGCGTCCAACGGCAGCGTGCGAACGCGCAAACGCCATCCAGAGACCGACCGCGAGCGACGCGGCCGTTCCCACACCGAGGATCCAGAGGATGTGCTCGGTGCCCAACGCCGGGAACAGAACGGAGGCCGTCAGGATCAGCGACAGCATCACCAGCCCGCCGATCACCCCACCGCGATCACGCCGGCGTAGATGACGTAGAACTGCGGTGCATCCGCGACGTTGCGGTGCAGCGAATGCCGGTACGACAGCACGTCGCCGATCGCGTATGCCGTCGACAGGGAGACCGCCGCGGCGCCGATGATGCTCGCGTCGAACAGCGCCAGCGCGAACAGCGCCGCGGGCAGCGCGCCGACGTAGTTCGCGATGCCGGCCGCAACCGCGCCGGCATCTTGGAACGCGCCGAACATCACGAAACCGATCCCGACGATCAGGTCCCAGCGCTCGTAGCTCATGAAGCGCGGCGTGATGCGTTTGTCGATGACGTAGCTCTGCTGGAAGAATAGCTGCCACGGTGCCACCGTGGTTTCAGATACCGTCGGGCGACGGATTTGCGCAGCCGCTGCAGCGCGGCCAGGCGGTCAGAAAGGGTGCGTTGGCGCTCGATTTCGCGCGTGCGAACTTCCACGTTCGCTGCAAAACAAAATGACCGCCGGATCGCTCGCGATCTCGACGGCCGACAAAGCCCGCGGACGACGTCCGCGATTTTCCTCAACGTCGAGGGTTCAGCACCACGCGCCGTAGTGACCCGATGGCCTCAGCCGCATTAGATCCCGCCTTGATTCGGCAGGGCCTGGTCACCCATTGGGGTCTCTCGACCTTTCCGGGCAGCGGCCTTTGTTCGCGTGGACGCCTCACGTAACGAGGATGCCAAAACCAAGTATACTCTGCCCCGGCCGCGCGTCAACCCGACAAACGAAGGAGTGCTCCTGCCGTTGCTGTTCCATTTCTTAATAGACTCCGGTCCCGGCCGCATGCGAGAGTAAGCGCATGAGAACCGACGGTGTGGTACGGCCGCGAAAAATTCCGCCCGGCGTGGGTCCGCGTTTTCCGCACGTCGTCGTGCTCGTCGGCGCGACCGGCGACTTGGCGCGGCGCAAGCTGTTACCGGGACTCTTCCATCTCTCGAGCGTCGGGTTCATCCCCGGTTGCCGCCTCGTCGGCGTTTCGCTCGACGAGATGGACGCCGCCCAATTTCGCAGCTTCGCGCGCGCGGCCGTCGATGAATTCTCCACCCGCCCCGTCCACGACGCGACCTGGGACGAGTTCGCCCGGACTCTCGACTACGTACCGCTATCCGCCGGACCCGACGCGGTCAAAGGCGCCGTCGCGCGCGCCGAAGAGGCGTTGGACGGCGAGAGCCTGCGGCTGCATTACCTCAGCGTCCCGCCCAACGCTGCGCTGTCGGCGGTGCGGATGCTGGGCGACGCCGGACTGGTCGAGCGCTCGCGCATCGTCATGGAAAAACCGTTCGGGACCGATCTCGCTAGCGCGGTGATACTGAACGGCAAGCTGCACGAGGTGTTCGCCGAAGAACAAATTTTCCGGATCGACCACTTCCTGGGCAAGGAACCTGCTCAGAACATCCTCGCGTTCCGCTTCGCGAACGGCCTGTTCGAACCGATCTGGAACCGCAACTTCATCGATCACGTGCAGATCGACGTTCCGGAAATGCTCGGTCTCGACAACCGCGCCGCGTTCTACGAGTCGACCGGCGCGTTTCGCGACATGGTCGTCACGCATCTGCTGCAGATCGTCGCCTTCATGGCGATGGAACCGCCGACGTCGCTCGAACCGGGGCCGATCAGCGAGGAGAAGAACAAAGTCTTCCGCTGCATGGTGCCGATCGATCCGAAGGACGTCGTGCGCGGACAATACACCGGCTATCGCTCCGAAGACGGCGTCGATCCGGAATCCGACACCGAAACGTTCGTCGCGCTGAAGTGCTGGATCGACAACTGGCGCTGGGCCGGCGTGCCGTTCTTTCTGCGCACCGGCAAACGCTTGGCCGAAGGCCAGCGCATCATCTCGATCGCGTTTCGCGAACCGCCCAAGAGCATGTTCCCGGTCGGCTCGGGCGTGGGCAACGACGGCCCCGACCATCTGACGTTCGATCTCGCCGACGCCTCGAAGATGTCGCTGTCGTTCTACGGCAAACGGCCCGGCCCGGGAATGCGGCTGGAAAAGCTCAGCTTACAGTTTGCCATGCACGAGACCGGCCTGATCGGCGACGTGCTCGAGGCCTACGAGCGGCTGATCCTCGACGCGATGCGCGGCGATCATACGCTGTTCACCACCGCCGAAGGGATCGAACGGTTGTGGGACGTCTCGCGCCCGCTGCTCGAGGATCCGCCGCCGGTGCGCATGTACCCGCCCGGCTCGTGGGGACCGCGCTCGATCCATCAACTGGTCGCGCCGCACACCTGGCGCTTACCGTTCGAACGCGCCTGGCGGGATCCGAACCCGGTCGGGAGCTAGCGCCGAATCAGTTGCGTGACCGCGGGATCGGCGTCTTCCCAACCCGCGCGCACCAATTCGCGGTCTTCGTGTTCTTCGACCGGGAAGCCGACGCAGAGGTAGGCGATGAAGCGCCACTCGGCGGCAACGTCGACGATCTCGCGCACGCGCAGCGGGTCGAGAATCGAGACCCACCCCACACCCAACCCGTACGCGCGCGCCGCCAGCGCAAAGTTTTGCAACGCGGTGACGACGGAATAGGCGAGCGTTTCGGGCATCTGCAGGCGTCCGAGGCCGCTGCCCCGCTCCGTCGTCTCGTCGGCGAAGCACGCCAGCTGAACCGGCGCTTCGCGCAGTCCGGCGAGTTTGAGCGAGGCGTAGAGCCGGCTCTTCGATCCCGAATAGCTGGCCAGGGCATCGCTATTGCAGCGCTCGTACTCCGCGACGATCGCCGCGCGGCGCCCCGGATCGTCGACGGCGACGAAGCGCGCCGGCTGGCTGAAGCCGACCGATGGGGCCGACGCGGAAAGGTCAATCAGATGCAGCAGCAGGCCGGGATCGACGGGCGCCGGCCGAAACCGCCGCACGTCGCGGCGCCAGCGGAATAGAACCTCGAGCTCGGCGCGAAAGGCGTCCGAAAAGACCGGCGGCATGTGAAATGTTTCCCCCAGCACGGTTGCCTGCTCCCTTTTACGGGTACGCTACCAACCATGAACTCATCGATGCGTTCCCTTGCGGGTGCCGCGGCCGTCGCATTCGCCCTGCTCCTCGGCCGTGCGGCCGGCGCGCAAGTAGGTATCACGATCAACGGCAACGGCGTCGACGTATCCCCTTCGCCGTTCGTTCAAGCCGGGCGCGTCTTCGTTCCATTGCGCGGGGTCTTCCAGCGTCTCGGTGCGCAGGTCGTCTATTCGAACGGGCACATCAATGCGACCGACCGCGACCGCGACGTCTCGCTGAACATCGGGTCGACGCAAGCAACGGTCGACGGACAACCGGAAACGATCGACGATGCGCCGTTCATCATCGGCGCGAGCACCTACGTTCCGCTGCGCTTCGTCTCACAGGCGCTCGGCGCCGGCGTAACGTGGGACGGCAACGATCGGATCGTCGAGATCAGCATGCCGGGAGCCCCGGAATACCAAGCGGAAACGCAACAAAACGACGAGGACGGTGATTGGGTGGACGCGCCGCCGCCGCCCATCCCGTACTACGAGTTGCCGGCGGTGCAGGATCCAAATGAAATTTGGATTCCCGGCTACTGGGCGTGGGGCGAAGCCGGTTACTACTGGGTGCCCGGATTCTGGGCGGAGCCGCCGCAGACGGGCTACTACTGGACGCCCGGCTATTGGGCGGCGAACGCCGGCGCGTACTCCTGGCATCAGGGCTACTGGGGCCTCAGCGTCGGC
>JBEKXE010000038.1:0-31238 GCA_049512335.1 Candidatus Lustribacter sp. | reverse complement strand
GAGGCGGCTCGCGCCAAGGCTCGGCGGGCGTCGAACTCGTGGCGCTGGCAGCAGCTTTCGACCTTCCCGAAGCCGACCATCGCGATGGTCAACGGCTTCTGCTTCGGCGGTGCGTTCACGCAAGTTTGCGCGTGTGACTTTGCCTTCGCCGCGGATGAGGCAACCTTCGGACTGTCCGAAGTGAACTGGGGCGTCATTCCCGGCGGGATCGTTTCGTGGAACGTCGTGCAGATGATGAACTTCCGCGACGCGATGTGGTACGCGGTTACCGGCGAGACGTTCGACGGCAAGAAGGCCGTCGACATCGGCTTTGTCAACAAGCACTTCCCCTTGGCGCAACTCAAAGACGAGACAATCGCATTCGCCAAGAAGCTGCAGCAGATGAGTCCGGCCGCCGTCCGAGCCACCAAAGAAGCGGTGCGCGCGATGCAATGGTTGAACGAACCGCAAGCCGCAGACTACCTCAAAGCGAAAACTGAGGCGTTGAGCGCGACCGATAAGGAAGGCAGCCGCGCGCAAGGCATGAAGCAATTCCTCGACGATAAGACGTATCGCCCCGGCATGGGCGCGTTCAAGCGAACGAAAACCGGCGCAACGTAGCGGCTTTAGATCGGCCGCGACCGGAAATTCACGTTAGACGAATGAGTCGAAGAAGTCTTTCGCGTTCAACCCGTTGATTTCATTAGCCTGGGCGAGGCGATGGAGCACCGAAACGAGGGGCGGCAGCTCGAAGTGCTGCTTGCGCTCGATCGCGCCGAGCGTGAACGCCACATCTTGAAGGTCGTTGTCGAGGATCAACGGCATCCTCAGGTCCCACAACTCCTTACCGATGATGTCCACCAGCGGGTACATCGGCCGTCCCCGTATGCGGTTGCGGAGCAGACACGAGCTCGGGCCGAGTGATTCTACCTTCCAACCTTCGCTGTGCGGAAATGGATCTTTGGCGTTCGGATCGGGGAGGCGTTCGCCCCAAGCAACTTCGTAGTCGCCGTACTGCGTGATTTTGCCAAGCCGCACGTGTCGCTTGCCGTAAATCTCGTGGACGATCGGCACGTCGAGGCCCACGCGCGGGTCACGCACGTCGGCGGAATCGCAGTCGAGCCCCACGTGGAATTGATTGACGGTCATCGCGTTACTGATGTTCGACAACCATTCCCACGCCTCGTCGGCCGATACGTTCAGCTGCAGCTCACGGCGGGTTTCGAATGTTTCAGCCATCGATGGTTACCTCTCGTCGTTACTTACTTACTCTGATTGATGATAGCGTCGATTTCTTTCGCGTAGCCGGTAGCCTCAGGATGCTCTATATCGAGGCCGGTGCCCTGGGTGCCCTCGATCATCTTCACCCCCTGCCGGCGCAAACCCGCGATGATCTTGGCCATGTGGGAGCCCGGCAGGATGTCGCTGTCCTCGCCGACCTGATCCCAGAGGATGTCTTGACCCTCCCGTGTGAGCAGAAAGGCGATGAAGAGTCGCGCCGCGTTCGGGTGGGCCGCAGTATTGGGGACCGCCGGCGAGACGTAATCGAGCGAGGTGCCCTCCCGCGGATAGATCGAGGCAATCGGCATGCCTTTGCGCTGGCGCAAGCGCACCTCGTGATCGCCGCAGTCGAGTCCGAAGATCTCGAACTCTCCGCTGACGACGCGGTCGATCCCGCCGCACGTCATGAGCCCGTTGAGCTGCTGCGCGAATTTCTTGACGTAGTCGAGCATGCCCTGATGCCCGAACACGCTCGGGAAGCCGGTGTAGGCGAGAAACGAACCATCGTAGGGTGAGCTCGCGATCCGGCCTTTCCACCGCGGGCTCAACAGATCGGCAAACGATTTCGGCACTTGGCCGGCCGGCACGAGCTTGGTGTTGTACGAGAACGCGTTGATCGAAGCCAAGACTTTGACGGCGTGCTTGTCATAGATCATCGCGTTTTCCGGGAGACCCGGGACGTACTTGCGCCAATCGATCTGCTGCACGTAGGGGATCACCGAACTGTTCGTTGCGGTGAACATCACATCGGAGCTGGCGGTCTGGCCCGCCCGGACTTCTTGCACGAGTTGCAGCACGAACGGCACACCACCGTTGATCGGCGCGTACTTGATCGACAAGTTGATGTGGTAGCGCCGGTTGATGTGCTCTTGCATGATCTGCGCGGCGGCCGCTCCGCCGAACGAGTCGCCGACGGCAAGATCGAGCGTGCCCTCTTTTGCGGCGGCTGCCGCCAGGGCCGTGAGGTTCGGCGGCTCGACGTACCCGGAAGTGGCATTTTGACCGCCGGCGGGCGCGACGAGGAGCGCGGTCAAGACGATCGAGGCGACAATCCGCAAGCATCGCATAAGAGCCCCACTACGACACACAATGGTATCGTAACTATCGAGCAGTACACGGTCTCGTAAAGCGCCGCCCGTCGGCGCGTCGGAATCGAGAGAGATGTTTCAGGCCTCCTTCACTTCCCCCGTATTCTATGGCGGCACCGTTGCGAGCGGCTGGCCGACCCCGAGCGACGGCTATATTGCTGAGGAAGCCGAGCGCTCGATGTCCAATTCGCTGGCGCAGTTCAAACTCGCCGACGAGCTTGGCTACGATTGGGTCGGCCTTACCGAGCATCATTTTGGGCCGTTTGCGCTGACGCCGAATCCGACGGTGTTCGCCGGCGCGATGACGCAAGTCATCAAGCGCGCGAAGATCGCGCTCCTCGGATCGCTGGTTCCGATGTTGAATCCGGTCCGCGTCGCTGAAGAAGTGGCCATGCTCGACACGATGAGCAACGGCCGTATCGTCGCCGGCATGCTGCGCGGTACGCCCAACGAGGCGGTGACGTACAATACCAATCCGGCGGAATCGCGGGCGCGGTTCGAGGAGGCGCTACTCCTCATCCGCGAGGCGTGGACGCAGCCCAGGCCGTTCGGCTGGCAGGGCCGGTTCTTCGAGTTCCGTGCGATCTCGATCTGGCCGCGTCCCGTGCAACAGCCGCATCCGCCGATCTTCATGTCGGGCTCGAGCCCGGAATCCGCCGTCTTCGCCGGACGCAACCGCGTCTCGCTGGGGCTCGCGGTAACGACGTTGCCGCTCGCGACCGAGGCCGCCCGTCGCTATCGCGCCGCGGCAAACGAGGCCGGCTGGACCCCGACGCCCGAGAACATCCTGTATCGCCTCGGATTTCATGTCGCCGACAGCGACGAGCAGGCTGCCGCCGACTTCGAAGCGAGCCACGCCCGTCGCCAGCGCGGCAGTCCGGTGCTCGCGAACCAAGCTCTCGAGGCGACGATTGCCGGCACCGGTTATTATGGCGCCGACCACGAGCGACAGAGCGGTCGCGTGCGAGGCCATCACGAGCTTGCAGACCGGCTCGAACTCGGTCAGGTCATGCTCGGCAGCGCGGCCACCGTACTGGCGCAAGCTGAGCGGATTCGCCGGCAACTTGGTGCCGGCATCTTCGACGTCATCCCCGCGTTCGAACTCGGCGATCGGACGCTCCACTCGATCGAACTGTTCGCGAGCAAGGTGCTGCCGCAGCTCCGAGATTCCGTCCTTGTCTAGCCCGGCCGTCCTCTGGCTGCTTCCCGACGGCGCGTCCGGCGCCTCACCGCTCGCCCAGCGCCTTGCTCAGGATCACCGTGTGGTTGCCCTCGCGGCGTCATCGACGGATGCTCGCGCCGTAGCGGCGATCTCGCCGCAGCTCGGCGAGTTCGTGCTGATCGGGCAATCGAGCGGCGCCGCGGCCGCGCTTGCCCTCGCCCGCGCCACGGGTGAGTCGTGCGCGGCGCTCATCCTCATTGCCCCCGTGCTCGGGCCGCTGCCGGCGGCAGCGGCGGCCCCGGATATGCCGATCCTGCTCCTCCTCGGCACGGAGGATGCGCGCGTACCGCCAAGCGCCGCGGATGCGCTGTGCGCCGCGTTGCCGCGCGCGCATCCGATCCTGATCTACGGTGCCGGCCACGCGCTCGATCGCGAGCGGATCGAGGCCGTGGCTGCGGTGATGTGCGACTTCATAGCGCGGCGCGACAAATTCATCGTCCGCGATGCGAGCGATCTCTTATACCCGTGAAGGATCATTTCGATCTCGCGATGACGGCAACGATCATCATCGCGGCATAAGCGAATCCGGCAATTGAAATTCCGACCGCCAGCCATTGCCAGGCTGAGTAGAGAGGAAAGCGCCGCTTGAATTCTTCCCGATGCGCTGCCTTTGCCGACACGCGAATCTCTTCGAGACGAACGGCCGGCAAAGCGGCCCCGATGCGCCATCGATAGCCTCTTGCCAACATCATAAAATACATCCAACGCTCGTGGTAGATATTTGACAACAGCGCCGCAAAGGCACCGAGGAGCCCTACGGACATTGCGACGGGCCAATACTGCGGATCAAATTTGAGTGCAGCGAGTGCGTACACCACCGCACCGATACCGACGAAGATAAACGACATGACGGTCGAGCGATGGTTTTCGGCATTGTTAGCGAGCTCAACGTTTTGCACGTATTCCTTGAGGAGAACGTCTAGCTCGGAAGGCGAGAGCGGCGCCGGGGACGCTGTCCGGTCGAATGATGTCGCGACTTCGTTAAGCGATCGACGGGTCGACGTCTGACGTGACTCCGGAGGTGTAGAGTCCTGCATGCACGGTCCCTCTTTGCTCATGTTTTACGTCAGCAATGTTGCGCGGCCGGCGAGCCCGCTTGCAGGAGCGGAAAGGCGAGCGCTATGAGCAACGCGATGACGCCGCAGATCAGCGCCGGATGCTTGACGCGGGAGACGGAAAGAAACCTTCCAGCGGATCAGGGCCGAGCGACGTGCCCGTTGCTCGTTTCTTCGGCCGGGTGAAACCGGCTCGTTCACAGGTTCTTCATCTCGCAGGCAGCCATTCTTCACAGGTTCAGAGCAAGCTGTTTATGCCGAACCGTCATCCCGTGAGGAGCCGAACCGTTGCTGTTACCTGCTGATAATGAGAAGATCACCCGCGTCGGTCCGGGAACGCCGTGCGGCGAACTTTTCCGGCGGTACTGGCTGCCGGCCGCGCTCTCGGAAGAGCTTCCCGATGCCGACGGAGCGCCGGTGCGGGTTCGCCTCCTGGGCGAGAACTTGGTCGCCTTCCGCGACAGCACGGGGATCGTCGGTCTCGTAGAGGATGCCTGCCCGCACCGGCGTGCACCGATGTTCTTCGGGCGCAACGAGGAATGCGGCTTGCGCTGCGTCTACCACGGCTGGAAATTCGATCGCCACGGCGCCTGCACCGACATGCCCTCGGAACCGCCGGACTCGCTGTTCAAGACCAAAGTGCGGATTACGGCATACCCCACCTGGGAAGGCGGCGGAGTCGTCTGGACGTACATGGGGCCGCCGGCATTGCAACCGCCGCCGCCCGACTACGAGTGGATCCGCACGCCGGCAAGCCATCGTTTTGTTTCGAAGACGTTCGAAGCGTGCAACTGGCTGCAAGGTCTCGAGGGCGGAATCGATACCGCTCACTCGTCGTACGCGCACCGTAACGACATCACGAGCACGTCACTGCCGCGTCGCGACGGTCACCCGCGGCTCGAGGTGGAAAAGAACGCGTACGGTTACCGCTATGCATCGGTACGTACCGTAGGGCACGATGAAACCTACACGCGCATCTATCATTATGTCATGCCGGCGCAGCAGATGCGCGGGGCAGTGACGTCCCGGACGGGAGAACGCGCAAAAGCGCCCAAGCTCGCCGGCCATCTGTGGGTCCCGCGCGACGATGAGACGACCTACGTGTACAACACCCTGTGGAGCTACGACCCGGCATTTCCGCTTACCGACGAGATCATCTGGAAGCACGAGAGCGAGTGTGGTCGCGGCAAAGCAGACCTGCTCCCCGAGTACAAACTCAAGGCGAACGCAGAGAACGATTATTTCATCGACCGGGAGGTCCAACGGACGCGTACCTATACCGGTATCCCGGGGGTAAATACGCAGGACTACGCCCTGCAGGAAGGGATGGGTCCGATCTGCGACCGTTCCCGCGAGCATCTCGGCACGAGCGACGCGGCGATCATCGCCGCGCGGCAGTTGCTCTTCGAGGCGATCGATGCGGTAGGGCGCGGCGAACAACCGCGCGGCGTCGATCCGGCGGCCTATCGCGACGTGCGTCCCTTCGATGACTATCTCGACTCCAGCCGCGACTGGCGTGAAGCGTTCGCTCCCGAACTCGTCGCGAGGTGGTAAAGCGGAAGCCCGTTTAGGGAACGGGCTTCCAGTGGCTTGCGTCGAGCTCCGTGTCGATCGAACGAACCAAGCTGAAGTCGTATGTCCGCTCGACCGCCGGGATTTCGGCGGGCGCGACGCTGGCCATCGTCGCTCGCACGGCCAGGTCCTTCGCGGCGACGTCCTTCGTAATCGACAACGTCGGTACGAAGGCGCGCAGGAAGAGGTCGTAGTCGGCGGCGAGTCGTGACGGCGCCGGGTCCTTCTGGTACTTCGCGACGATCGCGATGGTTTGGCTCTTGTTTGCGACCATATAGCGCGAGCCTTTGGCGATGGCCCGCAGCATGCGTCGCGCGATATCCGGGGTTTCGATGAGGAGCTTCTGCGATACGGCAAGCGCATCCATCGGCATCTTCAATTTGCCGGCGTAATCCAACAATAGGTGAGCGTTCTTCAACTCTCCCCGGTCCTGCAGCTCGCGCGCTTCGCTTCGCGACAGAACGACCGCCGGCAATCCGCCGCCGGCGAACGCGGCTCCGGCATTGGCCCCGAAACCGAGCGGCGTGTACGCAACGGCATCCGGCGAGAAGCCCGCGTTCTGCAACATGAGTCGCGTCGACAGCTCGAACGTGTCGCCCCGCGTGGCGATGCCGATCGCTTTCCCCTTGAGGTCCTCGAGCGTGCGAATGTCGTCGTGCGCCCACAATTGATAGGCGGGGGAATCGTCAAATACGGCAACGATGCGCAAGTCGGCGCCGTGCAGGATCGCGCTCAGCCCCGCCGAGCCCGAGGCACTTGCTTGGATGCTGCCGGCGATCAGCGCCGGCGTCGCAATCCCGCCGCCGGCGAAGGTGAAATCGACGTGCAGACCTTCGCCAGCGAAATAGCCCTTTTGCTGCGCGACGAAATACGGGGCGTCGCCCATGTCGATTGACGGAATCGAGATCGTAAGGTTCGCGCCGGCAGCACCGACCGGTGGTGCCGACAGCATGACGGCAAAGGCGATGGCCAGCGCCGTTGCTAGCCGGAGCACCTGCACCTAACGTGCGGCCGGCGAAGGTACGACTAATCCGGCGGCAATGCGCCAAGCGGCCTCTTCGTGAACGATCGTCTGAACTTCGAAGCGGCTGTGGTACCGGTGCCGGGTGAGGTCGGTCGGATACGACCACGGGAGATTGCTGTAGAAGTTCAGCCGCAGGAACTCCGGCGAATCCGGCGGCACCGTGATCACCGAGTGCGCGATCCCGCGCGGTATGACGGAGGCGTCGCCGGGATGGAACGTGCCCGACTCGAGTTCGGACGTGTCCGTGGCGTCACCGCGAAATTGGACGTGGACCTCTTCGGTACGAAGCGCCCGGTGGAAAGCGAACTGCTCGCCCGTGATGTTGTACGTCTTCACCTCGAGATGCTCGGCCCGGAAAATCGGGTCGACGCCGCCACGTTTTCCCGCCACACCCGTGAAGATATCGAAAGCTCGAATTTGGCGGATCGCGCTGCGGTATTCATCGTGCCGCGTGCTGGATACGCCGGCGAGCGAATCGTAGTCGCGTTCGACCACCGTACGGTCGGCGGGACCGTGATGCCAGCAGATCATCCGCTCCTCGACGATCCCGCCTTTCCGCTGCGATTTCATTCCCGGCGGGATGGACCAGTTCGGTCCGCCGTGCCTGATCATGCGAAACGAACTGTTGCCGGTGTGCGCCGTCGTCTCATCCATGGCATCGGTCACCGGATCGCTGAGGTACGCGAACCAGCGAAGGCTGTCCGCAGTGCCCGTGGCGCGATGCGCGGTGCCGCCGGGAACGAGCATCAGGTCCCCCGGCGACATCGCGTACTCGCCGTACTCGGTTTCCAGCGTTGTCGTTCCGGCGAACTGAAAATAGATCGTGTCGAAGTCGACGTGGCGACGGAAAAACGGCTGCGCACCGCACACGCTCTCGACACCGATGCGATGGTCGGCGTTTTCCAAGATCACAGCGGAGGCATTGGGAAGCGCGAGCAGATCGAAGGGGCGAAACGGCGGCACGTAATCCGTGCTCCGGGCCGTGCCGATCAAGCTGGCCTTGTTGCGTTTAGACCACGCTTTGACGCCCGTGTGCCAGGCCGTCATGAATTCTCCCTGATCGAGGTCCTTACTCATGTTACGCGGCCGCCTCCATGCCGAGTTTTTGCTTTACCGCTCGCGTTTCGGGTGAGATGAGATACGTGACGAACGCGCGGGCGCCGTCGGGGTGCGCGGACCGCGTGCTGACGCCGGCGGTGAACGCCGTTATCGTTTGGATCTCCGCCGGCAGCGGCCCGACGACGTCGATACCGGCGATATCCTGGAACTCGCTCAGCTGTTGGAAACCGAGGTCGGCTTCTCCACGTGCCAGTAGTTGGCCCACGGGAGTGCCGGGCTTCGCTTCGACCGTGCGATCGGCGATCTGAGCGCCGATGTTCCAACGCTCGAAGAGGCGTTTTAGATAGTCGCCGGAGGGTCCGGTCGAGTAGCAGATCTTGCCGCCTGTGAGAACCGCCTGCTTCACGTCATCTTCGCTCGCGATCGCCGGCCGCGCCAAGCCCGCGCGTACGGCAATGGCGACCCCGGAACGAGCGACGTCGGAGCGGGTGCCGGGGACAACCCAGCCTTCGCTTTCGAGCTGCTCCATCACGTTCGAGGCGAGGACGATGACGTCGATCGCCTTGCCGCCGCGCACCAGCCGCGCCGCATCCACGCCGCCCATCGATTCGATCTCCACCTTCCACGCTGCGGACTGCTCGAACGAACGCGAAAGATCGACCAGCAGCTGTTTGGTGGCCATCGATGAAAGCCCGGTTATCGTCCCCGTCGCGTGCACCTTTCGTCTCCCTCCGATTACTCTGTCTTCTCCTCTCCACGCAAAGCTACTCTCGGCGTGTTTGAAGGGACCAATGGCCCCGAATGTTAGGGCCGTGCCCCGTCGACTTGGAGCTTCGTGACCCGCTTCGGTGCAGCGCGCGGCGCCTATGCTTGACGCAGCGGATCGGCACGACGAGCCGGCTTTCCCGCCGTACCCTTCGCGCCCGGTGCGACATTACCGAGAGGAGGACACACATTTGGAACAACTCGATCGACTCCCGTACGAGACTCCGATGGTTCTCGATACCTTCGACGCCCATGAAGTCATGGACAGTGCCGAAGGCGCCGTCGGAAACGGCTCGCTGACCGTCGACTAACCGACCAGTCATCTAAGCCCATACATTACCGACAGGAGGACACTATCTTGGAACAACTCGATCGACTCCCGTACGCGGCTCCGATGGTTCTTGATACCTTCGATGCCCATGAAGTCATGGACATCGCCGAAGGGTTAATTGTCGTCGGAAACGGCTCACAGACGCCCGCTTAACACAGCGATCGTCTGAGGAGAACCCGGCGGCATGCGTGCTCTTTCATCACTCGGAACGCTCGACGCGCCGCGCGCCGGGAGACGTGCATGCCGTCCGGGTCCGCAGCGTATCGTTCTCGCGCTCGCGCCGACCGCGCGGTCGTTGCAACTGGAGACGGACGACGCGCGCATCGCACGGTACGTCCGCCTCGCCTACGGCGCGACGATCGTCGATTCCGTTGCGGAACCCAGCGACGTTGCGGTCGTATCGACCGGTACCGGCAAGACGATCGTGTCGTTCAACGGCATCGACGCCCTTCGTGAGTGGCCGGCTGCCGGGACGGAGTCTTGGCGTTCAGGGGCCTACGTCGTCGATCAACTCGTCTGGCAGACGCTCGCCGGCGAGCGCACGTGGACTGCACTGTATGCGTGTGCCGTCGTCATCCATGGCCGCGCCGTGCTCCTGGCCGGCGCGTCGGGGGTCGGCAAGACCACGCTCGGGCTAGCACTGCAGCGGCTCGGCGCGCGCGTGATCGGGGATGAGATGATCGTCATGCGTTCGGGTCCTTCAGCCGTCGACGCCATCGACCGCCGGCTCTCGGTTCGCTGGCGAGCCGGCGACCCGCTCGGCGATCCATCGCTCCACGGTCTCATCCGCCGGGAAGCGGCGACGATCGGGTTCGGGCGCAATCGCTTCTTGGCCATCGACCGGCGCGCGTTCGGTGCGCCGCCGTCGCAAGCTCCGTTGGCCGCAACGTTCGTTCTCTCGCGTGCCGGCGGATCGCCTCGGATCGCCGCCGCCGGCACAACGCGTACGGCGCTCGCGCTCGGACCGTATGCCGCCCGCCGTCCGAACGGACTCGAAGAGGTCGCCCGTCTCGCCGAGGTGCTGTCCGCGGGCCGGTGCTTCACGCTGAGTCTCGCGGATCCCAATGCGTCGGCGCGCGCAATTCTCGAGGAGTTGGAGACATGCTGATCGGGGCCGAGGATCTCGTCCGTATCGACGGCGCCGGCGCGGCCGTCGTCGCGAACCCGTTTCTCTTCTGCCGCGAATCCGTCGTCATCGACGTCGCCGGCCTGGTCTGCGCCGTGCACTTCGACGACGTGGCGGCCGCCGCGCATTTCACCGCACGCTACACCGACCTCCTCAGTATCGGTGTTTCGCCCGAGCGCCACGCGTTCGCGATGTGCGATCCGCAATGGGGTTGGCTCTTCTGGTCCGGCACGGCGCAGCTCTTCCGCTGGCCGCACGGCTCGCTCGCGGCGCACGCCGTTGCGTTTCTCGCCGATGCGGTCGCGCTGACCGCATTCCTGCGGGACCGCGACGACGGCATCGTCTCCCTGCATGCGGGGAGCTTGGGCGTGGCGGACGGGGTGGCTGCGATCATCGGCGATTCCAACGCCGGCAAGACGACGACGGCCATCGCCTGCGCGCGTGCCGCGATGGACCTCTACAGCGACGAACGCTGCCTCATCGACGCGCATCTGCGGGTCCATCCCTTTCCACGCGCCGTCAACGTGCGCGCATCCGGTCTGCAGCTACTCGTCGGCGATGTGGTGCCGGGCAGCGATCCGATCGGCCGGCGCTTGCGCGCGCACGGTAACGGCGATTGGAACGACGTGCGGATCTCCGATTTGATCCGCGAACAAGGAACGCTCGAACCGCGCCCACTGCGGGCCGTGTTCTTGCTCGGCGGCCGCGCCGGTGCGGCGTCGATCGAACGCGTTCCCGCCGCCCACGCCGTGCGCGCCTCGGCCCGGTGGGCTCAAGGCGCGGGTTCGGGCCTCGAGAAAATCGCCCGGCTGTTGCGGATCTTCCAAACCGTACCGTGCTACCGCGTTGCTCTCGGTACGCCGGACGAGTCGGCGCGTCTGATCCGTAACTCCATCGCGCGCAGCATTCCCCAGCTCGAAGCGATCGCATGAACCAATTGGAGCGTTCCGCGGCCGTTTCGGCCATGCTCCGCGATAGCGGGCTCTTGCGGATGCAGCTGCACGGCAAGAGCATGCTGCCTTCGATCGCGGAGGCGATGGTGCTGCAGCTCGGGAGTTCCCGGTATGCCGGCATCGGTGACGTGGTCGTCTTTCGCGACGGCGAGGTGAACGTCGCGCACCGCATCGTCGCCCGCGAGACGGACGGCTTCCGCACCTCGGGTGATGCGCAGCCGCACGTCGTCGAGTCGGTTCCGTTCGCGTGCGTGGTGGGCCGCGTTCAGGCGATCTGGAGCGATGCGTCGGAGGACGGGCAACGCGTCGACGGGCCGGCGCATCGGCTACGCGGCTGGTACTTCGCACGCTTCCATCGCATGCGGCGGATGCTCCGTATCGCCGGATATCAAGCCCGCTACCTGGTCGAGCGCGCACAACCCCGCCGCCGCGCGCGCGTCGCGCCGCGCTTCGTCGCGGCGATCCGAGCCGTTGTGCGCGGTGAGGCGGACGGGCTCGTTGCAGCGCTTGCGTGCGATGCGGCCGTACTTGCGACCGTCGAGCAGCGGCATCGCTGTGCGGCGATGTTCGGAGATGCGGCGCGCCGGCTCGGAGTCACCGAACGGCTTGCGCCGGACGTCGCAGCGGACTTTCGGCGCGCACGCCTCGGCGCCGTCATCGCGACCGGACGAATGGAGCAGGCGTTGGAGCGGACGATCACCGTGCTGCGGTCGGCCGGGATCGAATTCGCGCTGCTAAAGGGCGCCGCGCGCGTTTACAGCAAGATGCCGGGCGCGGCGTTCCATCCGTCCGACGACATCGACATCTTCGTGCCGCGCCATCTCGTCGATGATACCGTTCGCGCGCTGCAGTCGCGCGGCTGGAGCTGCGCCAACGCGCTCGACGAACGTCGCCGCTATCGCAAGCACCATCACCACGCCGTGCCGCTGTTTTCGCCCGAAGGCGATTTCCCGGTGGAGATCCACCACGAGCTGGCGTTGCCGGGGACGTTGTCGCTGGACACGAGCTGGGATGCGTTAGCGGAGCATCTCGTCAGCGTCGACGGCAGCGCCGGGCCGGTACTGCAACTCGATCGCATGGGAACGGCGCTGCATCTGGCGATCCACGCAATCGGCCTCACGAGGCTGCGCGACGTCGCCCTGCTCGCATTCCTGCTTCCACAGTTGAGCATCGGCGAGCGAGAGGGGCTCGCGGCTATGGTCGAGGCGGAACGTCTCGATCCGCTGCGGCTTGCCGCGTCGTTGGCGTTGGCGGCACGTGTTGCCGGTCTAGCATTCCCGGAGGGCGCCGGCATCGCGACCTATCTGCGCTGGGCGCTACGGCGGGAAGATTTGCCGGGAGGCATACGGCGGAGATCGGATGCCGCCGAGGTGTACTTTGCGCGGCCCGACGCACCGTGGGCGGGAATGTACCGGCTGGCGCCGTGGTGGACGCGCGGGGCGAAGCGCGTCGGCTTGCCGCTACGCATCCTCGGCCGCTGCGCGACGAGCGTTCTCGCCGCGGCGTACGCCGCCGGGATGGCCGAGGGCGAGTTCCCGCTAGCCGATTAGCAGGCCCTTCGTACGGAAATCGTCGCAAACGTCGAGGATGTCGCGCTCGGCGCGGCTCCGGTCGACGGTTGCCGTGGCGACGATTTCGTCGACGATACGGCTCAACCGCGTCGCTCCGTCGCAGCGCCGCAAGACGAGGCCTGCCAAAGCGTTGAGGACGTGCACCTGTCCGCGGGCGGCGTTCTGAACCAGTTGTTCGCTACCGGCCGATCGTATTTCGAGGCCGGGCATGCAGCGCGGCGTCGCGTCGAGCGCGAGCGCGGTATCGTTCCTGTTCATACCTTCAAGTATAGGCGGCCCGGACCGGACGAATAGGTCCTTGCGTCCCGATGCACCGGGGCCGGGTCACCTCTCGGCGGACGGCGGGGGCGTTGCGGCCGTTGCCGAAGCGGCCGCCGAGAGGTAACACGATGAAAGCTTGGCTCATCTGGGCGATCGCCATCGGGCTGCTGGTTGGATCGACCCCGGCCCGCGCGGCCGACCCGTTCGTAATCGAATCGGTGTTCCCACTCAGCGGGTCCGGCGCGTTCCTCGGCAAGGCCGAAGCGCAGACGCTCGGCGTGATGGAGACGATCGTCAATCGCGCCGGCGGAATCAACGGTCAGCCGGTGCACTTCGACGTGCAGGACGACGCGTCGAGCCCGCAAGTGGGCGTTCAACTGATGACGGCGCTCACCGCAAAGCACGTGCCGTTCGTCTTCGGCTCGGCGCTCGTCGCGGTGTGCAACGCGATGTTCCCGGTCTCGAAAGACCTGCTCATGTACTGCTTCTCGACCGGGTACCATCCGCCGGAAGGATCGCTTTCGTTCTCCGGCCCGGTCTCGACCGTCGACCAGATCACGTCGGGCATCCGCTATCTGAGCCAGCGCGGCCTCAAACGCATCGCGATCCTCACCTCGAACGACGCGACCGGGACCGACGCCGACCACATCATCGACTCCGTTCTCGCGCAACCGGAGTTCCGCAGCGTCACGGTGGTGACGCATCAGCATTTCGGCGTCGCCGACGTGAGCGTCTCGGCGCAGATCTCGCAAGTCACCGCCTCCGGAGCGCAGGCACTCGTCGGCTGGACGACCGGCAACAGCCTCGGCACGATCCTGCACGGCTACCAAGACGCCGGCTTGAAGATCGCGTTCGTCGGCGGTTCCGGCAATCTCAGCTACGGTGAAATGAAAGCGTACGCGACCCTCATGCCCAGCGATTGCTCCTTCCCGGGCTCGCCGGCACTCGATCCGCGCTCGCTCCCCGCCGGACCCGCACGCCGGGCCGCGGAAGACTTTCAGGCAGCCTTTATCGCCGCCGGTCAACACCCGGACATCAGCAGCGGCTACGGGTACGATCAGGTGATGATGGTGGTCAACGCGTTCCGCAAGCTCGGCGTCAATGCAACCGCCGTGCAACTGCGCAACTACATCGTCAGCACGCACTACAACGGGATCAACGGCACCTATGACTTCGCCGCCCACCCGGGCCAGGGCTTGGGCTCGAACGGCGTCGTCATGCTGCATTGGAACGTGGCCAAAGACGGCTTCGACGCGGTGAGCGGCCTGGGCGGCACGTACAAGCCGTAGCCTGCAGCCAGGCGTCGAAGCCGCGGATTGCAGGCTTAGGCGAAAACTTTCGTCCGCAAATCGACGGGGCTCTTCAGCAAGCCCGTTTGGGCCATCAGCGAGGTGAGCTGCGGTAAGGTGTTGCGCTCGATGTCGGCGTGCGCCGGGATCTGCGTCATCTTCCGGATCAGATCCGCATTCAACTTGGTGAAGCCGGCGATCAGATCGTAGAACGCGTCCTTGCCCTGGTTCGCGTTGAGCCACGCGGCGCCGCGCCGGTAGGCGCGGATGTAGGCGCGGACGTCGTTCGGCCGCGTCTGCGCCATCTGCGGCGTGATGCAGTAGAACGCGACCGGGCCGCCGGCGTAGACGCGGTTGAGCACCCAGTCGAGCAACTCGATCGTCGGATCGCCCAGGCCGATCGTCATGAACGGATCGAGCGCGAGGACCGAGTCGACGCGGCCCTGCTTGAGCGCCGCGATCATCTCCGGAAACGCGATCTCGATAATCTTCACCTTACTCGGGTCACCACCGGTTTTCTTGATCCAGGCCGTCACGAACATCCACTGCACGTCGCCGAGAACGTTGACACCGATGACCTTGCCTTCCATGTCCTTGCCGGTCTTGAACGGGTCGCCTTTGCGCTTGAGCAACGCGCCGGGATCCGGCGGCGTCATCCCGACCGGCGTTCCCTCGAGGATGATCCGCAGATCGATGCCGCTCGCGATCGCCTCAACGATGCTGGTGCCGTTCGAATAGCAGATGTCGAGCGAACCGCTCAGCATCGCCGGGATGCCGACCGCGCCGCCGCGCACGACTTGTCCGGTGACGTCCAGATTCTCGGCGGCGAAATAGCCCTGCGCCGTCGCGGCATAGAACGGGCCCACGTCCCAGATCGGGACGAGCCCGACGCGCAGCGTCGCGGCCGGGGCGCTCGCCGCTTGCGCGCGCGCGACGCTCGGCAGCGCCGAGCCGGCCACGGCTCCGGCCAGCGTCATCAATCCGGTCCGGCGCGAAATCGGCGTCCCCATCATACTCGGTCCCTCCCTCACAGCGTTCGGTTTGCAACGGCGGCGTGCAGTTCCAGCATACGCTCGACCGACTCGGGCTTCGCCCAATGACCGAGACCGCACTCTGCCGCAACCCCGAAATCGCTCACTACGCGCTCGGCGGCCGCAATCCGTCCGGCCGCACCCGCGGTGCCGTCTTCGAGGTGGAGCAAGCCCAGAAAGAGCTCCGTCCCGGACGGTCGCCCCAGCCGCGCCAGCGGCGCGAAGTAGGCGTCGTCGTTGCGCGCGATCGGCACGGGCATGTGCACGTAGGCGATCGGCCGTTTTGCCGCCGCCAGCAGCAGGTTGCTCATCTCGACGAGTTTGCCCATATCGACGGGCTCGATGAAGTGCTTGCCCTCGAAGTCACCGTAGCAAAGATGAAATCCCAGGTCCACGCCGGCCGGAACGGCGGCGCACAGCCGCTCGAAGCGTTCGGTGATGAAACCGGGCATGTCCGGCACCGCAGGCATGCGCGGATGGCGTCCGTCCAGCATGATCATTTCGGTGCACACGTCCCATTGGAAGCACAGATCCGCAGGCGGAATCGCGGCGCAGATGCGCTCGACCTCGCGCACCATCGCGGCCTCGTAGGCGCGCTCGACAAGCGGCCGCGCAGCCGGCGCGATGTACGAGGAAACGACCGCATACGGGGTGGGTAAGGAGACCTGAAATTTCGCGTCGCGCGCCAGCCCGCCGGCGCGACGGGCGCGCGCGAAGTCTTCATACGAGGCGCGCGCTTCGCGGGAGTATCCGAGCTCGCCGAAACGGACCGCGTCCTCCATGCCGTCCCGTATCCGCAGCGCCGCCGTTTTCGAGTGCGAGCTGCCGGCGGCATCGGTGTCGACTTGCAGATACGGGCTGCTCCGCAAGACCGGATACTGCCAGCCGATCCACAGCCGGCGTCCGCCGGGCTCGCCGTCCGGAACCCGCGCAAGGTTGTCTTTCAGCAGCTTCCCGACCGTCAGCATGACGTCATCGACCGTATCGAGGCCGATGCTTCCGCAGAGATGGACCTTCATCGGCCGGCCTGCAACGCCGCAACGATCCGCTCCGGCTCCATCATACCGCTGATCGCACGCCGGCCCGGCCAGCCGTAAGCGGGCACCCCGCGCACGCCGGCCGCACGCGACGCGGCAATCGACGCATCGACCGCATCCGCAAACTCGTGGCGTTGCCAGGCCGTTTCCACATCGTTTTTCGCAACGCCGAAGGCCGCCGCTTCGGCGGCGATCAAACCGAAATCCGCCACGTTCGCTCCGTCGACGAAAAATGCGCGCGACACCGCGTGATGGAAGTTCGCGGCTGCGTCATCGCCCGCGTGCGAGCGCACGAGTTCCATCGTTTCGAGCGCGAGTCGCGAGTTCGCGTTGCGGCGCGGCGGATCGATCGGCAGCCCGACGCGTTCCGCCAAGCCGATGAGCCGGGCCCGAACCATCGGCCACTCCGCATCCGAAAACGGCTTGTCGGCGCCTTCGGGCGGCACTTCGGGATGCAATTCGAACGGCAGCCAACGCGTGCGAACGCCGAGTTCTTTCGCCGCTTCCTCGACCCAGACCGAGCCGAGATAACAGAACGGTCAAACAACGTCCGACCAGACGAGGAGCACCGGCTCGTCGTTCGCGCCCGTCACGAGAAATGCGTCACCGGGCGCGGTTCGGGCCGGCCGTCGATGAAGATGTCGACTTTCTCGTTGAGAAAGGCGACCAGACCGGCAATCGGTGTCATCGCAGCCGTCGTGAACACATAGGACCACGCAATGTCCGGCACGTTGACGCCCTTCACCTGTGCGGACCAATAGCCGCCGGTCTTACCTTTGTACGGGCACTGGGAGCGCGTGGACGAAGCCGTGAGGTGTGCGTAACGAACGTTCGTCGGGTCGATATAATAACGCGTCGGCAGACCCGTTTCGAACACCATCACGCAGCCCTGCGCTTCGGCGAGAACGACCCCGTCGAGTTCGATGCGAACCGCGCGCGTCGAACGCAGCGCATCAACGCGCTTGTACGGGCTCCGCGGATGGACGAACACTTCTTCATCTTCCTCGAACCAGCGATCGAGCGCGTCCCACGCGAGGCGCACCGTGTCGGCGACGCCGGCGAGCGCGGATGCCGTGATGAGCCGGCCCGGCGAGCGGCCCTCGACGGCAGCGGCCTTCCATGCGAGGTGCCGGCCGGCGCCCTGCGGCGTGGTGATGTCGTCGCCCTCAACGAAGGCCTCCATCACCACGTCAGCTTTGGGCAGATAATATTGCGGGTAATGCGGCCACTCCCAGACGTATACCGCGCGCGTCGTATCGACCAGCGTTTCGCCGGCCTTCATGCCGCGGATGCGCCGCGGCACGGGCGCAACGTGGTTGAGTGCGGTGAGCGACGGGGGGAAGTTCGACATTGCACATATATTAGCACTCGGCGTGAAGGCGTTGGCCGTCATGGCCACCTGAGGGCTGAAATGACCGAGAAGTGGGGCTTGAAAACACCGCCGGGCACGGCCGAATACGAGGCGTGGCGCGATCCGGCCGCCGATCCGCCGGTGCTGGTCGTGCAAGTCGGAAAAACGCAGTTGCGGTATCATCTGCGTTGCATCGAGGATGCCACCGCCTTCCTCAAAGCCGCCGGCGATTGGGTCGTACTCGGAAGCGCCGACGAGCAGAAGCCGGCGGCGGCCGGCACGCTCGAAGCCTGGGCGCGCGACCCGAAGAATCCCGCCGGCGGCTGGTACGGGATCAAGAAGGGGTTGCGCGGGCGGTTTGCCATGTACGTACCGCCGGTACTCGAGGCGCTCGGCCTGGTCGAGCTCGAGCATCAGGCGAAGAACAATCGCGTGCGAGCGAAATGAGGGCTTTCATGTCATCTCGAGCTTCGTTTCTGGCCGCCGGGGCCGCGCTCGTTGCGACGTCGCGCGCCGCGCTCGGGCAACCGGCGCCGGCGCACATCAAACTCGGCACGTCGGCGATCGACGGCGCGATGGGCTGCGTCTCCGCCCAGCGGGCCGGCTACTTCGCGAAGCAAGGTATCGACGCCGAGTTCGTGATCGGCAGCGGCGCGTCCAACTCGGCAGCGGTCGTCGGTGGTTCGCTGCAATTCGCCGGCTCCAACGTCGTGACGCTGATCAAGGCGCATTTGCAAGGCGTGCCGTTCCAAATCGTCTGCCCGGGCGCGATCTACGACACGAACGATCCGACGCAAGTCCTGTGCGTGCGCACCGACAGCGGCTTCAAGAACGGCGCCGACCTCAACGGGAAGACGATCGCCGTGACCGCGATCGGCGACTTGCTCTCGACCTCGACGTTGGCCTGGGTCGACCAGAACGGCGGCCAGTCGAGTACCGTGAAGCTGGTCGAGGTGCCGCCGTCCGCGCAAGTAGCCGCGCTCGAAACCGGCCGCGTGCAAGCCGCGGCGCTGGCCGAGCCCTTCCTCTCGCAAGCGGTCGGCGACGGCAACGTGAAGATCTTCGCCAAGATCTTCGACGCGATCGCGCTGCGCTATCTGGAAGCGGCCTACGTCGGGGTGCCCGACTACATCAACGCCAATCCCGACACGGTGCGGCGCTTCGCAACCGCCGTGCTCGACGGCGGCGCTTTCGCCAACCAGCACCCGGATCAAACGCTGCCGTGGCTGGTCGACTTCGCGCACATCGATCCGGCGGTCGCCAAACGCGTGCGGCGCGAACGCTTCGCGACTACGATCGATCCGTCGCTCGTTCAGGTGGAAATCGATGCGCTGGCCCGGTTGAAGCTGATCGATCGCAGCTTCGACGCGCGCGACCTCTTCAGCCCCGTCATCCTCAAGATGCGGCGCTAGGCGCGCGTACGCCGCGCGCGACCCAGGCGAAGTTGAGGAGCATGAACGCGCCGGTCGCGAGGAACACCGACGCGATGCCGAAGCGCGCCGCCAGCGCGCCGCCGAACGTCGGCCCGGCGAATTGTCCGAAAAACATGGCGCTGTACACGACGCCGTAGACGCGCCCGCGCTGTTCGGCCGGAAATTGCCGGCCGATCCATGCGACCGCCGTCGGAATGATTCCGCCGAGAAAGATCCCGACGCCGAAACGCAACGCCATGAACGCCCAGATGTCGTGCACGAACGCCTGCGGGATCGTGAAGAGCGCCGCACCGGCAATCGAGATCAGCAGCACCCGCCGGTAGCCGATCCTATCGCTGCGTTTGCCGAGGAACGGCGAGGCCAAGAGATCGGCGATCCCCATCACGGCGAACGACGCGCCGACGTACCCGCCGATCGCGGGCGACGGCCCGACCATCTGGCGCACGTAGAGCGCGATCACCGGTTGCGTCGAGAGGATCGCAACCTGCCCGAGCACGAGCACCGCGAACATCGGCATCATTTCCGGCGTTTGCACGATCGCCGCAAACTGGCGCCAGATCGGCAACCGCGGCGCCGACGTCCGGGGCGGGCGCGCAAATTCTTCGCGCACGAAACGCCAGCAGAGAAACGCGCAGGTCCACGTTCCGAGCGTCGTGAGCAAGTAGACGGAGCGGTAGTTGTGCGACGCGTCGATGAACACGCCGCCGGCGAGCGGCCCGAGCAGCGTGCCGACGATCTGTCCCGTCGTCATCCACCCGAGCGCGAAACCGAGCTCCGATTCCGGGACGATCGAACCGACCAGCGCCGTCGCGGCGCTCGTGAAACCACCCGCGACGCCCATCAACGCGCGCGAGGTGGTCAGAATCCAGACGTTCGGCGAGAACGCCATCATCGCCGCGGTCAAGCCTCCGAAGATGCTCGAACGAACGACCATCGCTTTGCGCCCGACGCGATCGGCGACGTCGCCCCACAACGGCGCGAACAGCGCTCCGGTGAGCGCATTGATCGAGAAGATGACGCCCGACCACAAATCGACGGCGGCCGGGTCGTGAACGCCGAGTGCCTCGACTTGGAACGGGATGAAGGGCAGCGCAAAGAAAAACGAGCCGACGCTGAGGGCCTGGATTCCCACCATGATGAAGAGGGTCGTCCGCCACCTCATCATGCGCGCATTCGCGTCCACACAGGGGAAACACATGCCGGAACTGCATCAACTGATCGAAGACCTGGTCGCCGCCAATCATATCCTCTACCATCACGGAGTTGTCGACGGCTACGGCCACGCCAGCATCCGCCATCCCGAAAATCCACAGCGTTTTCTGATCGCCGCGGCGATCGCGCCCGGACGCGTGACCGCCAAGGACATTCTCGAGCTCGATCTCGACGGCAAACCGGTCGTGGACGCGGGGCGGCCGCTCTACTCGGAACGCTTCATCCACGCCGAGGTGTACCGCGCGCGCTCCGACGTGAACGGCGTCATCCACAGCCACTCCCCGACCGTCATCCCGTTCAGCGTCACCGACGTGCCGCTGCGCCCGATCATCAATCAGGCCTCGTGCTTGCAGTCCGGCGTCCCCGTCTTCAACTCGCGCTTCGTGCCCGAAGCCACCACCCCGCTCGTCGACAACCCGGCCGTGGGTAAGGCGCTGGTCGCGAAGCTCGCGGACCACAGCGTCGTGTTGATGCGCGGCCACGGCAATACGATCGTTGCGCCCCACATCCGCGAAGCGGTCTCGCGCGCGATCTACACCGAGCGCAACGCGCAGCTGTTGCTGCAAACGCTGGCGCTCAACCGGCCGATCGAATACCTCGATCCCGACGAAGTGCGCGCGATGCAGTCCAACCGCCCGACGACGGCCGGACCCAGCCACGGCGTCGACCGCATCTGGCAGATGTGGCTCGATGAGGTACAGAACGCGCGCTGACGGCTAGCCGGCAACCAAGCGATGGCTGACCGGCGGCATCGAGCACGTCAGCCCTCGTTCCCGCAGCGCCGCGATGAAGTCGGCTCGAATCTGCGGATCTTCATCCTCGTATTCGATCAGCGTGCCGCCCTCGCTCACGCTCTTGTGCCCCTTCCACCCGTCTTCGGCGTTCATGTCGTGCATGCCGAGCGGCAGGTTTTCGCCGTACACGGCGACGTGGCGCGCTTCACCCGGCGACGTATTGAAGTGCTGGTGGAAGTATTTGTTCGGCGGGCTGTAGAGGCTGTTCGCACCCCACTTCAGCCGCTGCACCCGATCGCCGGCGCCGCCGGCGTAGGGATGCGCACCGAGCGCCGAATCCCACGCCAGCACGTAACCGTCACCGTCGAGGCCGAGCACGAGCGCGCCCGGGCCGTGATAGTGCGCCTTGTGATAGCAGCCCTGCGGCCAGGTCGAAATGTGTCCGCGCGGAAAGCGCGGCCCCATCGCATAACCCGTGAGGCGACCGCCCGCAACTTTTTGCTCTTGCGGATCCGGAAGAAAATCGAAGACGTTGCGGATGAACCGCGTGTCGACCATGGTTTGCTTGTACCAGCCCTTCGTCCACGTCTCGTCCGGCGAGAGAAAGTAGTTACCGGACGGGACGTCGAGGTCGACGAACCGGTGGGTCGACGTGAAGACAATCGAGATGTCGTAGAGCGAATTCATCAGACGCGGCGCGGTCGTCACGCCCATGTAGACGACGGGTTCGTCGCCGGCATTGGCGAGCAGATGCGAGACGTTCGGCGGGATCGCGAAGACGGAGCCGCGCTCCCACTCGAAGATGGACGTGCGCCCCTGGGCGCCTTGCCACACCGTCGTAGTGCCGCGGCCGCTCAGAATGTAGATCTGTTCTTCGTAGAGGTGCGCTTCGGGGACCAGTTCCGAGCGGGCCGGGATTTCTCCGACGTAGAGCCCTCGCTCCGACTGGAACGTCCCATCCAACTCGATGAACGTCCCCAGCCCTCCGGTGCGTCTCCACGGGGCCCGCGGGAGCAGCGTCACGTCGGACACCCCCAACGCGGAGCGGTGGATCGGAATGTCCTCGGACGTTATGAACGTTTCATACGGCAGGTCGTAGTTTCGCGTTGCCACCCGGCGTCTGTTAGCCGCCCGGAAAAAACTCCTTGCCTAGGCGAGCCCACGCGCACGCAGCTCGGTCATGCGTTTGTTCACGAAGCGCGTGATGAGGTGCGAGTCCTCCTCGTTCACGTGGCGGAAAGCCAGCGCGATCTTGAACTTGAAGCCGGTCTTTTCCGACCGGACGATCGTTGCATCGATCGTGATCGGCCGGCCGGCTTCCAGGGTCATGCGCACCTCGATGACGTCCTGGGCCTTGAACTCACGCTCGGCCGTCATGTTGGCACTGACGCGGCTCAGGTCGCTGATCACCACCTTGGACCACGATGTGACGATCTTTCCGACCGGCTTGAAACGCCATTCGCCGTTGACCGTCGTATCGATGCGCGGGTCGGTCCGGCGGTCGGGTACCGGCGCGCGCGCCACCGTCTTGATCTCGTCCGGCAGGTTGAAGATCGCTTGTTCGTCGGTCATCGAGACGAGCCGCGCGGTGAACATGAACTTGCCGGACTGGTTGCTGTACGTGAAGACGCCGTCTTGCCCGGGCACCATCCCGGCAATCTTGGTCGTGCGGAACGTCTTCACCGACGCGCCCTCGAAACAGAGGCGACCTTCCAGGCCCGTTCCGCGCACGACGAACGTCACGAAGGCATGCGTCGCGGGGAGCATCGCTCGGAGCTTCGACCCGTCCGGCTTCTTCTTTGCGCCAAAAAAATTCAACATTGTCGGTCACCTGAGGCTTTCACCGAGAACCAACTCCCGGAAGGTGACATTCGACTTGACGGTTCGATGGTTACTGCGAAATTGCTATGGCCGCAATCACACTATGCCGGTACGCTACTGGACTTTGACGGGTACGAAGCGCGTCGTATACAGCGTCTTCGGATCGGGCGTCGAGTCGGTGATCCCGAGCTCTTGCAGCGATTTGTCGACCGTCGCCACCGCCGACTCGTCGAACGCACCGTTGTTCGACAGCCCGGGGATCTCCACGTCGTAGAGCTTCGCGATCACCGCCGGCGACTGGTGGAGCGCCGCCGCGCCGGCGGCAACCGTCTCCGCTTTGTGCGTCTTGGCATACGCCACGGTCATGAACCAGCCGCGCAAGAAACGCTGCACGGTGTCGGGATGGCTCGCCACCATGTCGTTGCTGGCGAAGATGACGTGCGTGATGAAGTTCTTGATGAATCCGAACGACATCAAGACGTGGCCTTGATGGATGTCTTCGAGCCGGTAGCCGACGCTGAGGTCGACGACGGTGCCGGCCGTCTGGCCGTTGTTCATCGCGATGATGCGGGGCTGCACCTCACCCATGCCGAGCGAGGTGATGCCGTCGTTGCCCCAGCCTTGCTCGCGCGAAGTTTCGTGCACGAGCCAATCGGTGAGCGAACCGGACGACGACACGGTGACCGTCTTCCCTTTGAGGTCGCCGACGCTCTTGACCGGGCCGTTGTCCGACACGACGACGCACATGTTGGCCGGCGATCCGTACATCTCGGCGACCGCGATGGCGGGAACGCCTTTCGCGCGGTAGCCCATCGAGGGGCCCGAGCCGATCGCGAAGTCGAGCTGGCCGGCAACGAAGGCCTGTTGCTGTTGCGAATCCGACTTGAACGCCGACATGTCGAGGTTCAGCCCGACTCGCTCCCAGATGTGCGCGGCGACGCCGACGTCGAGCAGCGCGAACAGGAACGATTCGGGGCTGGCACGGCCGACGCGGATCGTGGTGAGCGTTGCGGCTTCGCTCCGCTGCGGAACCGCAGCCACGATAACGAGCAACGCGCACGCCAGCGCAGCGAGCAAACGCAGGCGCGTCATCGGCGTTCTCCACGCAGCGTGGCGGTCGCGGCGTCGTCGACGGTACGATCGGCCCGGATGACGACGCCGTAGTCGGCGCCTGCGGCTTCCATCGAGATCAGACCTTCGAGTACGTCGTCGAGCACGCGCGCGGGCTCGCGTTCGAACGGATCTCCCCACCCGCCGCCGCCGGCGGTTTCGACGATCACCGACGCACCGGCCGGCATGAGCGCGCGATACGGATCCTCGACCGCGAACGGCTCGTCTTTGGTGCGCCGCACGCGATTGACCGACGCCCGGCCGCTGCCGCCGCCGAACACGCCCCAGGGCGGCAGCTTGCGGCGGCCGTTGTTGCTGAGGTTCCAGCTGCCTTCGACCAAGTTCGTGAACTGCGTGAGCTGGCCGAGGCCGCCGCGAAATTTCCCGGCGCCGCCGGAGCCTTCGCGCAGCGAACGGCGGTCGACGCGCACCGGCGACTTCAGTTCGATCGTCTCGATCGGCGTGTTGCGAACGTCGCCTTGGCAGACCGAAACGCTCGCCGACGGCCCGTCTTGCCACGGCCGGCCACCCCAGCCGCCGCCTTCGATCGTTTGCAGCACGAACGCTTTTCCGCTCTTGGGATCGCGGCCGAAGAACGCGCAGCCGCCGCCGAGCGTGCCCAGATGCGCGCCGGGCGTGCGGTCGGGCAGCGCCGGCGCGAGCGCCTTGACGATCGTGTCGACCATCGTCGGCAGCGCGCGGCTCCAACCGGCCATCGGCGCGGGAAACCGCGCCATCAGCATGTTGCCTTCTTGGATCTCGACCTTCAGCGCACGGAACGAACCCTCGTTGACGGGGTCGAGCGGACCGGTGATCCCCTTGTAGGCGATGTACGGCGCCGCCAGCGTGCGCGCGTTCATGCCGCCCTTGCGCTCGAGCGAGGATTTGGTCAAGTCCATCGTCATGTCGGTGCCGCTGACGGTGACGGTCACGCGCAGCGGCACGGTCGCGTTGCGATCGATCCCGTCGCTGTCCATGTACGACTCGGCTTCATAGACGCCGTCGGGGATCTCGCCCACGACGAGCCGGCACTTGCGTTCCGTTTCGTCGAAGATCGTTTCGATCGAGCGCGAGATCAGCTCACGCCCGTAGCGCGCGTAGAGCTCTTCGAGCCGCCGTTCGGCGAGCTTGCAGGCCGCGATCTGCGAGCGCATGTCGCCCATCGCCGCGTCCGGATAGCGGATGTTGTCGCGGATCATCTGGAGCAGTTTCGCGTCGGGCACGCCGGCCTCGTACACCTTGAGCTGGTCGAACTGCAGCCCTTCGATCCACGGGTCGGCGACGTTGTTGGCGCCGAAGCCGGTGCTCATGCCGCCCACGTCGCCCCAGTGCGCGCGCACGATCGCGAACGCGGTCAGCTCGCCGGCGACGAAGAACGGCGTGTAGATGCAGACGTTGTTGAGGTGCTGGCCGGAGACGCGCTGATGGTTCATCAGGATCACGTCGCCGGGCGCGAACCCGTTCCGGCCGAAGCGTTGGACGCCGTCCTTGATCACGACGCCGAGATCGGCGACGAAGTGCGACACGCCGCCGATGTTCTGGGAGATCAGGCGGCCTTCGGCGTCCAGCAGCGCGCAACAGTAGTCGCGGATCTCGTAGATCATCATGTTGTACGAGGTGCGCTGCAGATCGACCGACATCTCGTCGGCGATCGCCGGGAAGGCGTTGCGCAGCACCTCGAGGGTGACGGGGTCGAGCCGGGTGGGCTGTTCGGCGATCATGCTGGTGCTCCGATGGTGATGATCAGTTCGCCGCCGTCGGCGACGGTCAGCGCGTCACCGGCCAAGAGCACGGTCGTCGACGCGTATTCCCAAACGATCGCCGGCCCGGTGATCTTCGATCCGGGCGGCAGTTTTTCGCGGTCGTAAACCGGCGTGTCGACGGGATGCTCGGGGTCGTCGAGCACGACCGGGTTGCGCGCGAACAGCGCGTCACCCAGCACCTGGCGCTCGATGCGTGGAAACGTGAGCCGCTCGCGCCGCCCGCTCGCGGTCAGGCGCAAGTTCACGACCTCCACCGGTTCGTTGACCGCCTGGTGTCCGTAGCGGCGATCGTGCAACTCGTCGAAGGCGCGCCGGACACGCTCGGGGTCGCCGCTGCGCAGATCCTCGTCGCTGACCGGCGTCTGGATCGGGAATTCTTGGCCGACGTAGCGCACGTCGAGAAACCGCTGCACGGCCATCGCTTCGGCGGCGGTGCCCTCGTCGGCCAGCAGCGCCTTGCCGTCGTCGATCATCTCGTCGAACACGCGCGCGATGTCGTCGAAGTCGCACTCGAGCAGCGGCTTGTAGTACGTGCGCACGTAGTCGTGGCGCAAGTCGGCCATCAGCATGCCGAACGCCGAGAAGTGTCCGGGAACGCGCGGTACGATCAAGGTCGGGATGTGCAGCTCGCGCGCGATCTCGGACGCGTGCAGCCCGCCGGCGCCGCCGAAGCCGAGCATCGCGAAGTCGCGCGGATCGTAGCCGCGCGCAACCGACACGCCGCGCACCGCCAGCGACATCTCGGCGATCGCGATCTTGATGATGCCGAGCGCCGCTTCGTTGACGCTGATGCCGAGCGGGTCGGCGATCTTCGTGCGAATGCTCTCGCGCGCCGCCTCCACGCCGAGCGGCATCTCGCCGCCGAGGAACCGCTCCGCGATCACGCGCCCCAGCGCGACGTTGGCGTCGGTCACCGTCGGTTCGGTGCCGCCTTGGCCGTAGCACACCGGTCCCGGGTAGCCGCCCGCGCTGCGCGGTCCGACCTTGAGCGCGCCCACCTGGTCGATCCACGCGATGCTGCCGCCGCCGGCGCCGACCTCGATGATGTCGACGACCGGCAACATCACCGGATGACCGGTCGAGATGCCGCCGATGAAATAGCCTTGGGCGATGTCGGGCTCGCTGTTCTGGACCAGACTCACCTTGGCCGTCGTCCCGCCCATGTCGAACGCGATGACGTTGGGATAGCCGAGGTGCGCGCCGACCTCGGCCGCCGCGATGATGCCGCCGACCGGACCCGATTCCATCATCGCGACCGGAATGCGCTTGGCGGTCGCCGGCGACATCGTGCCGCCGTTCGATTGCATGATCAAGAGCCGGCCGTGGAAGTCGAACGATTCGAGCAACCCTTCCAGGTCCGACAAGTACGTGCTCACGCGCGGCCCGACGTACGAGTTCAGCACGGTCGTCGACGTGCGTTCGTATTCGCGGTACTCGCGCAGGATGTCGTGCGAGAGCGAGCGGTAGATGCCGGGCGCCAGGTCGGCGAAGATCTCGCCGACCGCGACTTCGTGTTCGGGATTGGCCCACGAGTGCAAGAAGCAGACCGCGACGGACTCGATGTTCTCGGCATTGAGGCGTTGCGCTAGGTCGCGCGCCTCGCCGCGTTCGAGCACGGTGACGACCTCGCCGGCCGCGTTGAGGCGTTCGGCGATCTCGTGCGTGTGCCGGCGCGGAACGTAGGGCGTGGGCCGCTCGAAGAACAGATTGTAGGCTTCAGGGCGATTGCCGCGACCGATGCCGTAGACGTCGCGCGTGCCCTCGGTGACGACCAGCGCGGTGCGCGCTCCGGTACGCTCGATCGCCGTGTTGATCGCGACGGTCGAGCCGTGGATGAACGTCTCGGCGTCCTTCATCGGCAAGCCGCTCTTCTGCAGCGTTTCGCGAATGCCGACCGCCAGGTCGTACGGCGTCGTGGAGCTCTTGGCGTGATGGATCCGCCCGTTCGTCAGATCGAACGCGACCAAGTCCGTGAACGTGCCGCCGATGTCGAGGGCTAAAACGAGCGACACAGATAATTCCCCCACGCAAGCACCCGAAGATGGTAGCATCTTTTCTCACCGCGCCCGCCTTTACCGCTTGGATTACGCCATGCATAACTCGAGGAGCAGCCCAATGCCCGACGCCGTCGCCACGCTGCGCATGCTCTGCGGGACCCGCACCCTGCACGTTTGCCCGGTCGTTTCGGACCCGCTTTCGACCCGGCTGGCGGCGCAGGCCGGCCTGCCCTGCGCGTTGCTGGGCGGCTTCGGCGTGTCGGCGATCGGCTACGCGCTGCCCGACGCCGGGCTGATCACGTTTACCGACATGCTCGAGCACGTGCGCAACGCGGCCGCGGCCGCGCCCGGCTTCCCGTTCATCGCCGACGGCGATACCGGATACGGCAATGCCATGAACGTGTACCGGACCGTCGCCGAATACGCGCGGGCCGGCGCGGCCGGCATCTTGATCGAAGATCAAGTGTGGCCCAAGAAATGCGGTCATTACGGCGGCGCACGCGAGGTGATTCCGGCGGGTGAAGCCCGGATGAAGATCCGCGCGGCAGTCGACGCGCGCAAGGAACGCGACATCGTCATCATGGCGCGCACCGACGCCCGCGGCGGACGCGGGTTCGATGAAGCGATGGCCCGCTGCCGCGCGTTCGTCGAGGAAGGCGCGGACATCGTCTTCATCGAGGCGTTGCAGAGCGTCGACGAGATGCGCACCTTCGCATCGTCGTTTCCCACGACGTTGGCGAATATGATGCCCAAGACGCCGGTCGTGCCGTTCGACGAGATGCAATCGATGGGCTACCGGTTTGTGACGTATAACGTCGCGCTGGCAGCCGCCGCGCAAGCGATGCGCACCGCCTTCGCCGCGCTGGCTTCCGGCGACCACGACGCACTACCACCACTGATGCCGTTCGACGAGCTCACCACGCTCGTCGGCTTGGCGGACTACACGCGGGCGGAGCAGCGCTACCGCATCGCCGAATAGGGTGCGCGAGGAGTACTCTGCATGAACCAACGTGAGAACCGGCGGGCTGCGCTCGGCCGGCTGTGCCTGGCACCGCTCGCGGCCGCCGCCGCGCTCGAATCGACGTCCGCGATTGCCGCCGCGCAAACGCCGGTCCACGTCCGGGTGGGGGCGGTGCCCAACGATTTCGCTACGCCGATGCTGTACGCGTTGGATTCGGGGATGTTCCGCGATGCCGGACTCGACGTCGAATTTCAAGTCGTCAACAGCGGTACGGCGGTCGCCGCCGCCCTGGCCGGCGGCAGCATCGATTTCGGGATCGTGAGCTTGTTCGCGGTCATCACCGCGCATGCTCGCGGGGTCCCGCTCACGCTCGTTGCAGGCTGCAATCTGTATCTCTCGACCGCGCCGGCGGTCGGCGTACTCGTCGCGGCGAACAGCCCGATTCACTCGCCGGCCGACCTCGACGGAAAAACCGTGTCGAGCTCGGCGCTCAACGACATCTTGGCGACGAGCATCAAGGGTTGGGTCGACCGGAGCGGAGGACATTCCGATACGATGCAGTTCGTCGAGCTGACCGGCACGCAGGTCGCCGTCGCGCTCGACGCCGGCCGCATCGCTGCCGCCGCGGTCGCGAACCCCACTCTGGCGAGCCTGGTGGCTACCGGGAGGTATCGTAACATCGGCGATCCCTCACTCGGGATCGCACCGCGTTTCCTGGCTACGGCTTGGCTCAGCAGCCCCGATTACGTGCAAAAGAATCCGGCCGTAATCAAATCGTTTACGTCGGTGCTGGCAAAAGCCGACGCGTTTGCCAACACGCACCCGGACCAGACGGCGCCGGTGCTCGCGAAGTACTCCGGCATCGAGCTGACGACGGTTGCGCATATGACGCGCGCCAGGTATACCTCCGCGCTCGATCCGCAAGAGATTCAGCCGGTGATCGACGTGGCCGCCAAATACAAGGTCATCCCGAAGGGGTTTTCCGCGCGCGATATCATCGCGGCTTACTCGTAGAATGCGCCGGCGGGAATGAGAATGCCGCCGTTCATGCCGTGACCGTCGGACTTCGTCGCGGCCGGTGAAAGGTTTGCCCGCACCGTAACGAAGCCGTTCGGACCATGAGTGCTGAGCTGTTGATTTCATCGGACTCGCACGTCGTCGAGGACCCGGATCTCTGGGCGGAGCGACTGCCGCCGGCACTGCGGGACCGGGCGCCGTCGTACGATCATATGAAGACGCGTGCGCCTCGGCGTCGGGGAGCGTACGATCCGGCCGCCCGGCTCAAAGAAATGGCGGTGGACGGCGTCTCGTGCGAGGTGCTCTACCCGACGTACGGCTTGGAGCAGTTCGGCATCACGGACCCCGCCGTGCAAGAGGCCTGCTTTCGGGTCTATAACGACTGGCTCATCGAGTTTTGCCGCTACGCGCCGAAGCAGCTCCTCGGACTCGCTTCGATCTCGACCTTCGATATCGGCAAGGCCGTGCGCGAGTTGGAGCGCTGCAAGAACGAGGGCCTGCGCGGCGCGCTGATTTGGCAAGTGCCGCCACCCGAAATGTCGTTTGCAACCGACTACTACGAGCGATTCTGGGCTGCGGCCGAGGAGATGGAGATGCCGATCAGCCTCCACATCCTCACCGGCGCGCCGTATCCGCCCGGCTTGATCCTCAAAGGGCGCGACGAGACGCCGCTCGAGCACATCGAGCTCTCCGTGAACCTCAAGCTGCTCTATGCCGCCAACGCCTTGCTGCAAATCATCGGCTCCGGCGTGCTCGATCGCTATCCCAAGCTCAAGCTCGTCCTGGTCGAGAACGAAATCAGCTGGCTGCCGTTCGTCATCAGCCAATGGGACAAGTACATCGCGCGCGGCGGCCGGTACGCGATTCCCGCCAAGGAATTGCCGGGCGCATACTTCGGCCGCCAGGTCTTCGCAACGTTCTTCAACGACCCGCCGAGCCGCTGGATGCTTCAGGACTGGGGCTTCGATAGCTGCATGTGGTCGAACGACTACCCGCATCCGAACTCCACCTGGCCTCATTCGCGCGACGTCATCGCGCGCGACCTCGGACACCTGGCGCCGGACATACGCAAAAAGCTGCTCAGCGAGACGGTGGCGCGTCTCTATGGTATCGCGTTAGCTGACCTCGTCGAGCCACATCTGCCAGATGCGGTCGACGCCGTGGTTCGGTAAGCTCTGCCGGTTGGCGTTCTTGT
>JBEKXE010000037.1:0-31331 GCA_049512335.1 Candidatus Lustribacter sp. | reverse complement strand
CACTACGCTGCTCCGCAGGCGCACTACGCTGCTCCGCAAGCGCACTACGCTGCTCCGCAGGCGCACTACGCTGCTCCGCAAGCGCACTACGCTGCTCCGCAGGCGCACTACGCTGCTCCGCAGGCGCACAACGCTGCTCCGCAAGCGCACTACGCTGCACCCGGGCAGCACGCCGCACCGGCCGGAGGCGGACGACCGGCGCCGGGCGGTGGCCGGCCCGACCACCAACAACACCACTAGGTGAACGCCGGTGAGCGCCCGGGGCTTAGGCTCCGGGCGCCCGCATGTCGGTGGCGGAGAACGCCTTGGGCAGGAAGCCGTAGCGCACCATCACGTCGATCACCGGCTGGACGAGCCCGGGATCGAACTTCGTCGCATACGGAACGCGCGGATACGAGTTGATCGCGGCCGGATCGACGCCCGTGAGCTGCGCGAGCAGCGCCACTTCCTCGACCGGATTGTGGTTGGCCCAGTCGGCGGTGTGGGCGATGACCGCCACCAGCTTGCGCGTCAGATCCGGATTCGCGTCGACCCACGTCTTGTTGCCGATCAGACCGGCGGTCTGAAACGGCTTGCCGTTGTTCACCGCTTCGTACGGCAGCCCGAGCACCTTGAAGCCGTCCTTGGCCCCCGAAAACGTCGGTTCGACCACGATCGCGGCGTCGATGCGTCCGACCTGAATTGCCGCCGCCATCTCAGCAGCTTTGATCTCGAACCATTTCGAAGCGTGCGAGTCCCCGCCGTGCTTGTCGATCCAGAGCATTCCGGTCGCCTGCACCATGTCGTTGAGCGTCGTGACCCCGATGACTTTTCCGGCCAAACCGGCGGCGTTGTTGATCGGCGAGTTCTTGGCCACCACGAGATGCGCGATCGGCGAGGCGCTGCTGTAGACGCCGCCCGGGAAGAGCCAATAGATCGGCAACCCGCGCACGTGCGCCGACGACATCGAACCGCTGTTCGTCACGCCCGCGTCGAGCGCGCCGCCGATGACCGCCTGCGTCACCAAGCCGCCGCCGGGCAGGATGCTCAACTCGACGGTCAGCCCGGCGTCTTTGAAGAAGCCTTTTTGCACGGCGTAATACGGCTGCGCAAACTCCTCGACCGCGCCGGTGCTGAGCCGAATCGTCGTGCCGGCCGCGGCGGCCGGACGAAACGCGCCCAGCGCCGCGACCGCACCGGCGGAAGCAACGAACTGCGAACGGTTCATCGTCATGGCCGTGCGCCTTCGTCGCTGCTGCTGCGGCCCCGCTTTCGCAGCGCGTCGAGCACGACCACCGCGTTGCGATCCGGTGGAAAGACCGGATAGAAGACGCGCTCGATGACCCCGTCGCGGGCGATCCAGGCCAGCCGCTTGATCAGCGTCATGCCGTGGACGTCCATCGTCGGCAGATGCAGCGCGTGCGTCAGCGCGAGGTGCTCGTCGCTGAGGATTCCGAACGGTACGTCGAGCCGTTGCGCGAGCTCGCGCTGGTAGGCCGAGTCTTGCGTCGAGAGGCCGAACACGGTGGCGCCCAACGCGACGAACTCCGGATGCAGGTCGCGATATCCGAGCGTGTGGGGCGTGCAGCCGCGCGCGCCGGGAATCTCGTCCCAGCCCTCGGGCAGCGCGACGCCCGGCCGGCCGGTGCGCGGGTACGCGAACACGACGACGGTGCCCGGGACCGCCGCCAAATCGACCGTGCCGCCGGCCGTCGACGCCAGCGGAACGTGCGGGATGGCGAGGCCCGGCAAATGCGCCGCGCCGCCGTCGTCCTGCGGCACCGGAAGATCGTCGGGCAACACGTAGGGATCATGCATGCGGCACCCACCTCACGGCCAGGAGACGCCGGCCGTCACGACGCGATTGGCGCCGTCGCGCCGCGTTCCCGCCACGAACCGCGCTTGCCGGCCCAGCGGGAGGCTGACGTCGCCTTCCAGATTTCCGCCGCGCCAGATCGCGTCGACGCGCTGGATCGCCCGCGCGCACGGCGGCGACATCCAAGCCGTGGCCGGGTCGCGCTTCGTCGTCGACCTCCCGCTCGTCGCGGAAGACGAAGCGCCGGGGCTTAGAGGTCCAACGTGTTGGGGGAGAAGAGCTCGTCGAGGCCGACTTGGCGTTTGGCGAGCCCGTCTTCGAGGTTCGAGCGGGTGATCGTTTCGAGGACGTGCCGGTTGCGCTTGACGCCGTAGGGCAACAGGTCGGTGTGGAGCGTCGATTTCGCGCCGCCGTCGAGCAGCCCCGATTCGAAATACGGTTCCAGGCTCGTATTCAGCGCGCGATAGCTGGAGGTCTTGGCCGCTTCGAACATGCTGTAGAGGTTCAGCACGACCCAGGGATACTTCTCGACGATCGAGCGCCGCACGACCACGCAATGGTTGATCGGGTAGATGTTCGTCTTGGCGAAGTAGCGCTTCGCCTCGGCGATCGGATCGGGGAAGAGATAGCGCACGTTGGGGCTCGTGAGCGGGTTGACGCTGCTGCGATCGATCAGGTTGCGGGCATCGATCCAGCGCGTGGCGTCGAGCTCGCCGTCGATGATCATCTGGCCCAGATTCTTTTCTTTGGGCACGTACTGCAAGTCGATGCCCGGCGGCGGCGTGAAGTTCGTTGCACCGCCGTGACTCTGGTCGGGATTGCGCTCCATGTACCAGTGCATCGAGCGCGGATCGACGCCGAACTCCGAGCGCAGGGCGGCGCGCGTCCACAAGGCCGCGGTTTGCTGGAACTCCGGCACGCCCATCCGTTTGCCCGCCAGGTCGGCCGGCTTTTCGATCCCGCGATCGGTGCGCACCATGATGTGGGTGTGGAAGAACATACGGGTCGTGAAGACCGGAATGCCGACCCACTGCGTGGGACCTTGCGAGGTCGCGATCGAGAGCGACGAGCACGACATCTCGGAGACGTCGAACTCGGCGTATTTCAGCTGCCGGAAAAACATCTCCGAGGGATGCAGCGCGGTCGTCTCGAGCTCGATCGCCTCGGCCTTGACGCGGCCGTCGTGGATCGGTTGCGTGCGCGGGTTCGACGAGAGGGCGCAGGTGAGTTTCAGTTTTGCCATTACCTTGCTGCGCGTTGGAGACGGGCGTCCGCCTCTCCTATGGCGGGCGCGTCCACGAAGCGGGGCCGCCCGGCAAATATCCCCGCGATCATCGTGATAGCCGCGATGACCAGCAGCCACAGGGCCGAAGCGAGCCGCGCGTTGGCGGTATGGTTGACCAGCCCCAGCACCAACGGGCCGAGCGAGGCGATCACGTACCCCACGCACAGCGCCATCGAGGAAAGGCGGGCGGCGCTGTCGGCCGTGCGCGCGCGGATGACCTGGAAGGTCAGGGCGACCCCGAACAGCGCGCCGGAACTCAAGCCGAGCAGCGCGCACAGCGCGAAGCTGGTGCCGGCCGGCGCGTAGAGGACGGCCACGATCAGCGCACCGTTGACGGCGGCGATCGCCGCGGCCATCGCGTCCTGGCGGCGGGTCTTCGTCAAGAGCACCGGCGTGAGCAGCGCGGTAACGACCTGCATGAAGTAGTAAATGGACAGATCGGCGGCCACGGCCGGGAGCGTGATCCCGCGCGCCGTCATCAGCGTGCCGAGCCAGAGCGCGACCGAGTAGAACGACGCCGATTGCATGCCCATGTACACCGACACCGCCCAGGCCAGCCCGCTCCGCCATAGTCCCATTCCGGCAATGTGGTCCAGCGGACGCAGGTTGTCGCTCAGCAGCGGCAAGACCAGCAGCGTCGCCGCGAAGCACGGCAGGGCCCAAATGCCGAGCGCCGGCCGCCAATCTCCGAAACGCGCCAGCAGCGCCGGCATGAGTAAGACGCTGACCAGCGCGCTGCCCGCGAGCAACATCGTGTAGATGCCCATCGCAAGACCGATGCGCTCGGACAACCGCGCTTTCACGAGTGTCGGAACGTAGACGTTTCCGAGGCCGATGCCGACCCCGAGCGTCAGGGCGCCGGCATACAGCTCGACGCTGCCGCCGGCGCTGCGCAGCAACGTGCCCGTGCCGACGAGTACGAGCGCGAAGACGAGGCCACCGTTCCAGCCCAAGCGCCGGCCGACCGGGACGGCAATGGCCGGTGCCAGGCCCAGCGCCAGGATCGGCAGCGCCGTCAGCGCGCCGGCACCGAACGCCGAGAGCCCGAGCGAGCGTTGCACCATCGGCAGCACGACGCCGACCGTGATCAGCACGGGGCGCAAGTTGAGCGCCGCCGCCACGACGGCGAGCGGCAGATACCAGCGCAGGGCCGCTTTCACGGCCGCCGCAAGACTTCTTGGACCTGCGGTTCGCGCTGATGGGCCAGCCAGTCGATCACGCCTTCACGCGTGACGAAGCCCAGGAACGTGCCGCCCTCGTCGACGACGGGCAGCTGGTGGAAGCCGGTTTTGCCCATGATGCTCAACGCCTGCGCCGCATCGGCCGACGGCGCGATCGCCGTCACGTCGTCGGCGCGCTTCATCACGGCGGTCACATAGGTTTGCTCGAGCGCCGCTCCGTCGACGTGCGCGAAATCACCCAGCGTCACGAGCCCGACGAAGCGTTCGCCGAGCACGACCGGCAACGCGCGCACGCCTTTGCTCAGCATCAGCTTGAGCGCGGTGTCGGCGTGCGTGTCGGCAGCGAGCGTGGCCGCGGCCGGAACGGCGAGCTGCAGCGCGGAGTGACCCCGCAGCGCGACCCGCAGGCGCGCTTGCCGTTCCTCGCCTTGCGCGGAGAGCAGCAGAAACCAGCCGATGAACGTGAACCACAAGCCGCCGCCGAAGCCTTGGACCAGCACGTCGGTGATCCCGTACGCGATCGTCGCCCACGCGAAGACCACGCCGACGCGGCCGGCGATGCGGGTTCCGCGCATCCGGTCGCGCGTGATTGCCCAGATGATCGCTTGCAGCACGCGGCCGCCGTCCATCGGGAACGCCGGCAGCAAGTTGAACGCGCCGACGATGGCGTTGGCCGTTGCGAGATAGGCCAGCACGATGCCGGCCGGCGCCGTAATCCCGAGCTGCAGCGCAACCAGGCCGCACAGCAGCGCGAGGACGATGCTCGCCAGCGGACCGGCGAACGCCAGCCACGCCGCGGCCAACGGCGTCTTGGGCTCTTCGGTCAGGTTCGATGCTCCGCCGAAGATGAACAGCCGGATCTCGCGCACCGGAATCCCCTGCGAGCGCGCGACGAACGAGTGCGCGAGCTCGTGCAGCAGCACGCTCGCGAAAAATAACAGCGCCGTCAGGATTGCGAGCACCGCACGCACCCCCGGCGACACGTCGAGGGCGTGAAACGGTCCGGTCGAACTTCCCAGCGCCCACGAAACGATCGCGAAGATGAACAACCACGACACATCGACGACGATGTTGACGCCGAAGATCGTTCCGAGGCGCATGCGATCCTAGGCCGGAGTTGGTGTGGACGCCGGCGCGGCGCGGTAGGTGGCCGGCAGATCGGCCACGATCGGGTTGCGCAACACGCCCAAGCCGGTGATCTCGACCTCGACCGTGTCGCCGGCTCGCATGTGAACGCTGCCGGGAATCGGGTTGTGGCGAATTTGCGCGGCCAGATCGTTGCCGGGAACGTCGTCCGGTGCGGGGGGCAGCGCGCCGGTGGTTCCCATGGCGATCACGTCGCCGGGCTGCAGCGTATAACCGATCGAGAGATAGTTGATCACCTGCGCGACCGAGAAGAGCATGTCGCTGAGCGGCGCCTTCTGACGGACGACGCCGTTGAGACGGGTGATCAAGCCGTGCTGCGCGGGATCGCCGAATTCATCGGCCGTCATCATCCACGGGCCGTACGAGCCCGAGTGCTCGAAATTCTTGCCCAGGCCGAATTGGCGGTTGTGGCGCTGGAACTCGCGCACCGAACCCTCGTTGACGGCGCAGTAGCCCGCGACGTGTTCGAGCGCGCGCTCGATCGGGATGTGCCGCCCGCCGCGTCCGATGATGACGCCCAGCTCGCCTTCGTAGTCAAACGCCTTCGCCACGTCGGGCGGCGGGGCGACGAGCGCCGCGTTGGGGGGCACGAACGACCACGGGACGCGCAAGAAGATCTGCGGATATTTGTCCGAGGTGGTCAGCCCGGTTTCTTGGATGTGCGTCTTGAAGTTGAGCGCGAGCGCCCAGAAACCGTGCGGCTGTTGCAGCAGCATGCCGAGCGTCGCGTCGGCGAGGCGGCGTTTGCCGGCGGCGCCGGCGGCCTTCGCCGCCAGGCGGCGCAGCCCGTCGGGCCGCGCGAGGAGGGCGTCGAGCGTGTGCGGCAGCGCCGGATCGAGTTCGCTGACCGCGGCAAAGGTGTCATCGCCGGTCATGACGCCCAGCTGCGGGGCGCCGGCCTCAACGTAGGATATGATGCGCATGGTAGTATGCTGTTCCGATCAGGAATGACCGCGGTACGGTCCGAGTATTTTCAGGGCGGCGTCGACGAACGAGGTGTCGACGACTTGTTCGACGGTGGTACTGCTGTCGGTGAGGTTCGCGTTGTGGAAGGTGGCCAGGTCGAAGCGGAGGTTGGCCAGGTTGAGCCGTCCGTTCACGTCGACCGCGTTCGGTACGATCTCGCGAAATACGGCCGGATCCTTGATCGCCGTGTATTTGGTGAGCGCGTCGATCACCTCGGCCGCGTTCGGGCCGCTCAGCCGGCCCTCATGCAGTGCCCCGGCGACGAAGCGCAGCGCCTTGATGTAGGCGACCATGAACTTGACCGCCGCGTCGTTCCCGGTGCGCACGAAGTTCCCGCTGTAGAAGATGCAGCCGTTCATGCCGTTGGGGACCAGCACGTCGCTGGCCGAGAAGCGCACGGCGTAGCCGCCTTGGATGGCCTTGGTGGCGAACGGTTCGATCGTGCACGCGGCGTCGATCGAGCCGTTCGCGAACGCGGTGATCTGCTCGGGAAAGCCGATGAAGACCTCGCGCACGTCGTGATAGGTCAACCCGCCGCGGCGCAACGCTTCGCTCATCGTCACGAACGCGGCCGTGCCCTGACCGACTTCGGCAAACGTCAGCCCCTTGAAATCGCGGAACGACTTCACCCGTCCGCTATCGATCAGTTCCTTGCGCACGAGGATCGCGATGACGCCGTAACCGGGGGCCGAGATCGCTTCGCTGGCAACGCACTTCAGGTCGATGCCGTGGCCGACGGCGTTGAACAAGCCGGCGGTCGGCGCTCCGGTTGCGACGTCGAGCTGACCGGCACCGAGCGGGGCCATCATCATCGCGGCCGTCTGCAACTGCGAGATCTGCACGTCGAGCCCTTGCTCGGCGAAATAGCCCTTCGCCAGGCCGACGCAAATCGGCGCATCGCTCTGCGACATCGTCGCGCCGACGCGGACGACCGTCGGGGCCGCGGCAAGCAGTCGTGTGGGCGCGACGGCCGCCGCGAGCAGCGCCAACGTGGCGTCGCGGCGCGTGAGCCGGCTCAAGCGGTTTTCCAGCCGGCCTCCGAGAGGTCGACGCGCGTGCCGACGGGGTCCTTGATGAAGGCTTCGTTGAAGCGGCCGTCCTGCGGGACCGCCACCGGGGCTTTGCCGCCTTCGGCGACCGCGGCTTTCGCCGTCGCCTCGAGATCGTCGACCTCGAAGCCGAAGTGGAAGATGCCCTCCGGCCGGCCGCGGGCCGCGATGAGCGCGAGGTTGATGTAGCCGTCGGAAACGTAGATCGCGCCGCCTTCGCCGCCGCGGCTGACTTCGTGCATGCCGAACGTCTTCCGATAGAACTCCGCCAGCGCGGCGTTGTCGTTCGCTAGAATTGCAATGTGCCGAATCTTCGCCATCAAAACCTCCAACGGGCCAGCTACGTGCCGGCCGGTACGGGCACCTGGTGCTGCAGCACGATCTCTTTGCCGGTACGGCCCGATTCGATCGTCGCGACGCACACTTCGAGGTTGGCGCGCGCCCAACGGCCGTCGTGCAGGGCGCGGCGCCGGCCGGCAATCGTGTCGACGAACTCCTCGATCACCGGGTCGCGCGTCGTGCAGTCGAGCCGTAGGGGCCGCTCTTCGCGGCCGCGCTCGGTGTAGACGTAGAGCCCGGTTTGCGATTGGCGGATGTCGCCGCCTTCGCAGCTCACCACCGTCCAGCCGAAGAAGGGCTGATACGGCGCGAGCTTCTCTTCGATCGGCCCCGCCGCGCGCGCGCGTTTGGCTTTCGCTTCAGCCTCAGGCGAGGCAGCTTTCATCTCGGCGCGGCTCTTACCGGGGATCGAAATCTGGCGCTCGCCGATTTCGGCGGCGCCGAACGTCAGCTCGGACGACAAGAACGCCCCATAGCCGTTGTAGAGCGCAGTTGCGACCGTGCCGTCTTCGAAGGTCAGGAACGCGCTATATGCGCCGATCACCGGACGCTCGGGATCCCAGTCGAACGTCTGCGCGCGCACGCTCTTCACCATCCCGCCGCCGAGCAGGCGCAGAATGTCGAACTGGTGCGCGCCTTGGCGAAACGCGACTCCCCCGCCGAGGCTGGTTTCGAGCTCGGCCGGGCGCCGCGGCCGGTATACCCAATCGGTGAAGTACATGGTGTGCATTTGCCACGCGCGGCCCAGCTCGCCGCTCGCGATCAGTTCGCGCATCGCGCGGTAGGGTTCGTCGTAGCTATGCGAGTGGCCGACGTTGAACGTAACGCCGGCGCGATCGGCGGCGTCGATCATCGCTTGCGCTTCGTCGAGCGTCGTCGCCATCGGTTTCTCGCACAGCACGTGCTTGCCGGCGCCGGCCGCGGCAATGACGTGCCGGGCGTGCAGATCGGTCGGCGTCGCGATGTACACGGCATCCACGTCGTCGGACGTGAGCAGCGTTTCGATGTCGGCGACGCCGCGGATGCCGTAGCGCGTTGCGACGGCCTCACGCACCTCGGCGAGCGGGTCGCACACCGCAACGAGCCGAATGCCGGGGGCTTTTTCGACCGCCGGCACGATTTGCCGCGCTGCGGCACCCATGCCCACGATCGCCAGGCGAATTTCCATCGGCCTGGGGATTCTCACTTGGGGCGCGAAAACATCGCATATGCTAACCGTCCAGGAAAACGACCGTCTGACGCGCGTCGGCGCGGGTACGCCGATGGGCGAATTGCAACGCCGCTATTGGCACCCGATCGGAGCGGTCGAAGAGCTGGAAACCGCCCCTACCAAGCGCGTGCGGCTCTTGGGTGAGGACCTCGTCCTCTACCGCGATCGCAGCGGCAAACTGGGGCTGGTCGGCGAGTTCTGCCCGCATCGGCACGCGTCGCTGTTCAACGGCATCCCCGAAGCCGACGGTTTGCGCTGTTCCTACCACGGCTGGAAGTTCGACGGCGCCGGCGCCTGCATCGATCAGCCCAACGAGCCCGACGACAGCACGTTCAAAGACAAAGTTCGCGTGGCGGGATACCCGGTCGAAGCGCTGGGCGGTATGATCTTCGCCTATCTCGGGCCGTTGCCGGCTCCGATCTTGCCGCATTGGGACGGCTTCGATAACGAACGCGCGATTCGCACGATCGGCTGGGCGCACGTTCCGTGCAACTGGTTGCAGATCATGGAGAACTCGCTCGATCCCGTGCACACCGAATGGCAGCACGGCAAGTTCCAAGAGTTTGCCGAAGAGCAGCGCGGCGGAACGTATGCGATCTCGCGCCGTCACCGCAAGATCGATTTCGCGGAGTTCGAGCTCGGCATCTACAAGCGCCGCCTGCTCGAGGGCGCGAGCGAGGATTCCGACGACTGGAAGATCGGCCATCCGGTGCTCTTCCCCAACATCCTCGCGGTCGGCAGCGGGGGCGGCAAGCTGTGGAAGATGCAGACCTACCAGATGCGCGTGCCGATCGACGACGAGAACACGATGCACTACTGGTACACCTCGTACGACGCACCGGACGATCTGGAGGTGCCGGCCAAGCTGCGCTCGCGGATCCCGTATTTCGAGGTGCGCTACCGCGACGACAACGGCGATTTCATCCGCGACAACATCGAAGCCCAAGACATCATGGCCTGGACTTCGCAAGGCCGCATCTTCGACCGCACGACCGAAGCGCTCGGCACGACCGACCGCGGCGTGATCCTGTTTCGCAAGCTGCTCGAGCGCGAGCTGAGCCGCCTCGAAGCCGGCCACGATCCGATGAACGTGTTCCGCGCGGCCGGCGCCTCGCTCGAGTTCCACCTCGAACGCGACAAAGCGCACTTCACCGACGGGTTCGAGAACCTGCAGTTCCGCCAGTATGCGCGCTGGTCGCCGTTCTTTCGCGATCTGTGCGATCTGTTTGCGGCGTATAACGCGAAGCGTCTGCGCGATGCGCTGCCGGCGTTTCCGCTGGAGCACGGAGCGGCGACGACGGGCGAGTAGTGTCGTGGCGGGTCACGTTCTGGACGATGGTCTCCATTCAGATCATCAGTGCCGGAGCGTTCTCCATTTCCTTGCCGTTCATGCCTCTGTTCCTGCAGCAAATGGGGCTGCATCCGCTCTCCAAGGTCGAAGAGTGGGCGGGCATCATCGGCTCGACGAATTTTCTCACGGCCGCGTTGTGCGCGCCGCTGTGGGGCGCGCTCGCCGACAAGTTCGGGCGCCGCGCGATGGTGATTCGCTCGAGCATCGGCGGCGCGATCACGACCGCCTTGATCGGGCTCTCGGGCAACGTCTGGCAATTGGTCGGAACGCGCGCGCTGATGGGCGCCACCGGCGGTTTCAGCAGCGCCGCGACCGCCCTCGTCGCATCGCAAGTTCCCGGTTCCTCGCTCGGCTTCGCGCTGGGCTGGATGGCCACCGCGCAGATGATCGGCATCATGATCGGACCGCTGGTTGGTGGAGCGATCGCCGACGTGTCGCACAGCTACCGCGCGGTGTTCTTCTGGTCGGCCGGCGGCGTTGCGCTGGCCGCGCTCGTCACGACACTGTTCGTGAAGGAAGACTTTCAGCGCAAACCGCGCGGCGAAGAGAAACAACAGTCGAGCCGGCGCCAGTTGCTCGGCATGCTGCGCCACCCGGAGATGGCTGCGCTGCTGGTGCTGCTCGGGCTCTCGCAGATGACGGCCATCGCGATCTCGCCGATCGTGCCGCTGTTCGTACAGCACATGGTCGGCGCGTCGCCGTATTTGGCAACCTTTGCCGGTGCCGCCTTCGCGGTGACGGGCATCGGCGATTTGGTCGCCTCGCCGTTTCTCGGCAAGCGCAGCGACCTGATCGGATACAAACGGATCGTGCTGATCTGTCTCGTCGGCGCCGGCGCTTTCACGATCCCGCAGGCGTTCGTGAACAACATCTGGGTGTTCTTGGGCTTGCGTTTCTGCGTCGGCGTCTTCTTGGGCGGCATCGTGCCGACGGCGCAAGCCTGGATCGGCCGGCTGTTCTCGGCGGAGAACCGTGGGATGGTGTACGGGCTCAGCTTCAGCGCGTCGTTCGCCGGCATGTTCGTCGGACCGTTGTTCGGCGGTTTTCTGGCCGCGCGGCTGGGATTCGGTTCGGTCTTTCTCGTAACCGGCGGTTTGATGCTGGCTAACTGGATCTGGGTGTTCTTCGGCGTGCGTCCGGTCGATGCGGCTCGTGGCTGGCGCTAAAGCGCGCTCCTCGCGCTACCCGATCGTCATCGCGGCGGTCGCGTTCCTCGTCCTGCTCGTCGTGGCCGGCATTCGCTCGGCGTCGGGCGTGCTGCTGGTGCCGCTCGAGCACGCGATGGGCTGGTCGGTCGCGTCGATCTCGGTCGCGATCGCGATCAACGTCGCGCTCTACGGCGCCGTCGGCCCGTTCGCGGCCGCATTCATGGAGAGCCTCGGCGTTCGGCGCATGACCCTCATCGCGCTCGTGCTGATGGCGCTCTCGACCTCGGCGTCGACGTTCGTGATGACCCCGGCGCAACTCGCGCTGACCTGGGGCCTGGGCGTGGGCTTGGGCATCGGGGTCATCTCGATGGTCTTCGCGGCGGTCATCGCGACGCGCTGGTTCGCGGTCGGCCGCGGCGTCGTCTACGGTGCCCTCACCGGCGCTGCGGCGGCGGGGCAGCTGATCTTTCTGCCGCTGCTCGCGTGGACCGCGCAAACCTACGGCTGGCGCAGCGTCGGCTTCGTCTGCGCGGCGATCGCCCTGCTGGTCGCCATCCCGGTGGCGCTGTTGATGCGCGACCGGCCGGAATCGATCGGCATCCGGCGCTTCGGGGAAGAACCCGACGCCCCGCCGGCCACGGGGCTACGCCACGGCACGAACCCGCTGCGCAACACCTTCGCCGTGCTCGGGCGCGCCTCGCGCTCGCGCGATTTCTGGCTCGTCGCCGGGACGTTCTTCATCTGCGGTGCGACGACCAACGGCTACATCGGGACCCACTTCATGTCGATGTGCGGCGACGTCGGTATCTCGCAGGTGCACGCTGCCGGTCTCGTCGCCACGATCGGCGTGTTCAGCATGGTCGGCTCGACCGCCGCCGGCTGGCTCTCCGACCGCTTCGCCAGCCGCTACCTGCTGTTCACCTTCTACGGCTTGCGCGGGCTGTCGCTGTTTCTGCTGCCGCTGGCGATCAGCGGTCCGGACCAAGGTTACATCCTGCCGGCGTTCATCGTGTTCTACGGTCTGGATTGGCTCGCTACCGGCGCCCCCAACGTGCGCGCGCTCAGCGAAGCGCTCGGCAAGGAAGACACCCCGATCGCGTTCGGCTGGATCGGCGTCGCGCACCAGATCGGCGCCGGCTCGAGCGCGCTCGTCGCCGGCATTATCCGCACGAGCACCGGCAGCTATGCCTCGACGTTCGACGTGTTCGGCTCGCTCTGCGTCATCGCGGCGCTGGCGTCGCTCGCGATCGGCACGACGCGCCGCCGCGAACCGCGCTTGCAAGGGTACGGTGTCGCTTCCGCTTCGACGTGATCCTCACATGTGCGTTCGCAGGCTGAAGAGTTCGGGGAAGAAGCCCTTTTCCAGGCGCGTGGCGAGGTACGCGGCGCCGGCGGGCGGTCGCGCGCCGTAACGCCGGCCGGAATGGCGAAGCCGCGGCGCGCCGAGAGCTGCAGCGTTTCGTCGTAGAGGCTCGGGGCCGCGAACGCGCTCGCCAACTCGTCGCGCAGCTCGTGAATGCAGAGCTTCATCCAAAGTTCGGTCGTCTGATGGATGATGACGAAGAGCAGCTCGTCGTGTTCGTCGGAGCGGGGCCGCTGGCAGGCCAGCAACTCCGGCAGTTGCAGGTAGTCGCTGTAGTTCATTCGCGGATGGCGGCCCGGCGAATGACGATCGGCGGTGCCAGCGTCTGTTCCCGGTGCGGGGCATCGTGGATCGCGCGCACGACGTCCATGCCGCGCACGACCTGCCCGAACGCGGCGAAGCCGCGATGGTCGGCCGACCGGTGCCCGCCGTCGTCGAGGCTGGGCTGATCGCCGATACAGATGAAGAAGTCCGTCTGCGCGCTGTTCGGCGCCGGATCGCGCGCCATCGAAACGGTCCCGTCGCGGTGGCGTAAGCCGGTCGTGCTGGTCGGCTCGAACGCCACCGGCGGCCCGGGCGTGAAGCCGGGCCGATTGGTCGCCTGGATGACGTCGATCTTGACCTGATTGTGCGGCTGGTTGTCGGGGTGCGTCAGCACGGTGCGGAAGAAGGTGCCGCCGTCGAACGCGCCCCGGCGCACGTAGGTCAGGAAATTCGCGGCGGTCTTGGGCGCGTGCGCGCGGTCGACGTCGAGGTCGATCTCACCGGCGCTGGTAAACAGTGCGACGATCAGGGCAGCGAGCATTCACCGCTTGCGTTGGTGCAACGTGACCGTGTTTCCCTCGCTGTCGGCGATCATCGCCATCGTGCACAGCGGCGTTTCCGTCTGGTAGTGCACCGGAATCCCGCGGGCGGCCAGATTTGCGAGCGCCGCTTGCAGGTCGTCGACCGCGAACAGAATGCCGTTGCTCGGCTGGAACGGCATCACGTTTCCGCCGCCGCCCCACAATCCGAACGTGGTCCCGTCGGGCAACTCGTATTCCGCACCGCGTCCTTCCGGATACGTCAGCGACGGTTCCAGGCCGAAGACGTCGCGATAGAATGCGATGGCGCGGGCCGCGTCGCGGCACATGTAACCGCTCAGGTCGATGCCCCGTAGCGGGATCGGACCGGCTGCGACCGATTTATTATTAACCATATGGTTATATATTGGGCCGGCTGCACGCCGCTGTCAAGCAGCGGAGCCGTACGTGCAGGCGGCGGCTACCATTTGAAGGGCTCGCCGGATAGGCTCGGAAAACCGCGCGTCGGGAGGCGCTTGTGATTCGTACCGTTTTCGCGCGCGGCATTGCCGTGGTTTTGGGGATGACCGTCGTGCTGGCCGGCAGCACGCGCACGGCGCAGACGGCAGGGCCCGATGAGATTCACGTCGCCCGCGCGACCAGATCGGCCTTCGCGTTCGCCACGCTTGAAGTCGGCGTGGACGCGCACATCTGGGACAAGGTCGGGCTCAAACTCGACATTGCGTCTTTCAACGGCGACGCACAGGTCCAGCAGGGGATGACGGCCGGGCAGGTTGACTTCGGCCTCGGCGGCGGTCCGGCGATGGGCTATCACGCCAAAGGCGTGCCGGCGATCGCCGTCGCCTCGATGTACGGCCCGCCCACCGACATGGCGATCGTGATCGCGAACAACGGCGGCATCAAAAGCGTCGCCGACCTCAAAGGGAAGAAGCTCGGCGTGACCACGGCCGGATCGTTGACCGACTGGCTCGTGCACGAGTTGGCGCGGCGCCAAGGCTGGGGCCCGAACGGCATCGATTCGGAAGCGATGGGCTCGACCGAAGCGCGCGTCTCGGCGCTCGAAACCGGCCAAATCGCCGGCAGCGTGCAAGACATCGGCGTCGGCTACGACCTGGAGGCGCAGGGCAAGGGCAAGGTCTTTCAGACCTTCGGCAACTTCGTGCCGAAGTTCGAGACGCACGTGATCTTCGCCACCGACGACATGATCTCGAAGCACCCGGATATCGTGCAGCGCTTCCTCAGAGGCTGGTTCATGACCGTTGCGTACATGCGCACGCACAAGGCCGAGACGGTTCATTCGATCGCGCCGGTGCTGGGCGAATCCGAGGCGATCGTCGGACGGCTGTACGACAACGATATGCCGGCGATGTCGTCGAACGGCGCGTGGGATCCGGCGGCGGTGCAAGTCGTCGCGCAGTCGCTGGTGGGGTTGGGCCTGGCGGATACGGCGCCCGACCCCAAGACGATGTACAACTCGCAGTTCGTCCCCGTCAAGCTCTGAGCGGTTCCGCCATGCCGCCTGCGATCACCGTCGATCGCGTGTCGCAGCGCTTCGCGGGGGCGAACGGCGCGCCCGATGCGCTGGCCCTCGACGACGTCTCGCTCGAGATCGGGCGTGGCGAATTCGTCAGCCTGCTGGGACCGTCGGGATGCGGCAAGAGCACGCTGCTCAACATCATCGGCGGCCTGATCGTGCCCACCTCGGGCGGCGTCAGGATCGGCGACGTTCCGGTGCACGGGCCGCTCAAGGAAGAGGTCGCGTTCGTCTTCCAAGAGAGTACGCTCTTGCCGTGGTACACGGTGCTCGAGAACTTCCGGGTTTCGCTCGAGTTCCAGGGGCGCACCGATAATTGGCGCGACCACGCGCTGAGCGCCCTTTCGTCGGTCGGGATGGAAGGGTTCGCGCAGTTCTATCCGAGCCAGCTGTCGATCGGGATGAAGCAGCGCATCAACATGGCGCGCGGCATCGCGCTCGGAACCGGAATTTTGCTGATGGACGAGCCGTTCGCCGCACTCGACGAACAAACGCGGCTCGTGCTGGGAGAAGACCTCTCGGTACTGCTCGCGCGCACCGGTAAGACGATCGTCTTCGTAACCCACTCGCTTTCCGAAGCGGTGATGCTCGCCGATCGCATCGTCGTGATGACCGCGCGGCCGGGAAAGATCAAAGCGATCATCCCGGTCGGCGAACCGCACCCGCGCTCGCCGGACTTCATGCTGGCGCCGCGCTTCTCGGACGTGCGCAACCAGTGCTACGAGTTGCTGCGTGACGAGATTCGCCATACGGTCGACGCGATGCGCGAGGCACGCGATGCTCGCTCAGGCTGACGCCCAACTCCGCCTGACGTCGCTCGTCCGGGCGATCCAGCTTGCGGTCGTCGTCGCGCTGTTCGCGGCCTGGGTATGGGTAACGAGCTCGCACGCGATCAACCCGCTGTTCTTACCGGGCCCGCTCCCCGTCGTCAACGCGCTCGCGCGGCTCGTCGGAACGCCGGATTTCTGGGCGGCCGTCGGCGTCACCACGCTGACGACGAGCATCGCCTATGCGATCGCCGTGACGGCCGGGATTCTGCTGGGATTCTTCATCGGGCGTTCGCCGACGCTCACCGCGGCCTATCGCCCGGTGCTCAGCGGCGTCTTCGCGATCCCGCTGACGCTGATCTTTCCGCTCTTCGTCGTGATGTTCGGGCTCGGTCCGCCGTCAAAGATCGCGTTCGGCGCGCTCTACGGGTTCTTCCCGATCGTGCTGAACACGATTGCCGGGTTCTCGGGCATCGATCCGCTGTTTCTGCGCGCCGCGCGGTCCCAGGGCGCTTCGCGCGCGCAGACGCTGCGCCACATCTATTTGCCGGGCGCGTGGCCGGTCGTGCTGACCGGCCTGCGCATCGGATTCTTCATCACGTTTGCGTCGGTGCTCGGCGGCGAGACGCTCTCGTCGGCGTCGGGCGTCGGCCACGCCATCGCACACGAAGGCGACCTGCTCGACAGCCCGCCGATGTTCGCTTGGATCGCGATCGTTCTGGCCGTGACGGTGTTGCTCAACCTCGCTCTGACGGTGGTCGAAAAACGTGCAGTCCGCAGCGCGTAGGCCGCTTTCGGCAAGCGCCATCCGCTGGTGGACGATCGCGGTCCTGATCGTGCTCTGGGAGGTCACGGCGCGGCTGTTCGGCGACCCCTCGTTCGTCGCGCCGCCGAGCCGCGTGCTGGCCGCGCTCATCCCGACCATCTTCGGCGATCCGAAGCTCACCCAAGCGTTGGGCATGGCGCTGTTCGAAATGGTGACGGCGTTCGTGCTGGCGGTCTTGGCCGGCGCGACGGTCGGCATCGCGATCGGAATAACCACGCTCGGCCGGCGCTCGCTCTTTCCGTTCGTGCTGCTGCTCTTCGGCCTGCCGCAGGTCACCGTGCTGCCGCTGGTGATCTTGATCTTCGGTTTGGGACCGGCGAGCCGCATCGCGTTCGGGTTCACGCACGGCGTGCTGCCGATCATCGTGACGACCGTCACCGGCATGCGCACGGTCAACCCGCTGCTGCTGGCGAGTGCGCGCTCGCAGGGCGCCTCGCAAGCGCAGATCCTGCGCCACATCATCTTTCCGACGATGGTGGCGAGCGTTTTCACCGGGCTGCGCCTGGCGATGTCGCTGACGCTGCTCGGCGTGATCTTGGCCGAGTTGTTCGTTTCCAGCAACGGCATCGGCAACTACACGCAGATCTTCGCCGAAACGTTCAAGCCGGCGTCGCTGTACGCGGTGATCTTGGTGCTGGCGATTACGGCGGTGGCGCTCAACGAAATCGTGGGGTTGGTGGAGAAGCGCTTCTCACGTTGGAAGCAGGGCTAGTGGCCGACTGGTTGACGGCCGCTTATCTCGTCTCGTGCGAAGAACGCGACGTCGCGGCGCGCGCCGCGGCGATCGCCTCGGAACAGAGCGTGGAGTGCCCGCTCGAGGCGATCGGCGAGCAACGCATCCTCGATGAAATCGTCGCCCGGGTCACATCGATTGCGCCGGCCGGCCCGAGCCGCTTCCGCGTGGAGGTTGCGATCGCCGCGCAAACGATCGGCCGCAACCCGGCGCAGTTCGTCAACATGGTTTTCGGCAACGCGTCATTGTGGGACGACGTGCGGTTCGTGGGGCTCGACGTTCCGGTCGGCGCGCTGACGATGTTTCCCGGACCGCGGCACGGCGTCGCCGGGATTCGCCGCTTGCTCGACGCGCCGGCGCGCGCGCTCACCAACGCGGCGATGAAGCCGCAAGGCCTGCACGTGCCCGAGCTCGCCGCGCTGTGCCGCACGTTCGCGCTGGCCGGCGTCGACATCATCAAGGACGACCACGGCATCGACGATCAGCAGTATTCGCCGTTCGTCGCCCGCGTGCGCGCCTGTCAAGCCGCGATCGCCGAAGCCGTCGCCGCCACCGGCAAACCGGCATTCTACGCGCCGAATTTGATCGGCACACCGCGCGTGCTGCGCGAGCGTGCCCGGATCGCGCGCGAGGAGGGCGTGCGCGTCGTCCTCGTCGCGCCGATGCTCGTCGGCCTGCCCGCGTTCTTCGATCTCGTCGACGAGTTTCCGGAATTCGTCTATCTCGCGCATCCGTCGTTCGGCGGCGCGCGGCAGATCGCGCCGGAGCTGCTGTTCGGGCGGCTGTTTCGGTTGTTCGGCAGCGACGCCGTGATCTTCGTGAACGTCGGGGGGCGGTTCGGTTATCCGCGCGAGATCTGCGCGGCGCTTGCCGCCGGCGCGCGCGAAACGTGGGGCGAGCTGCCGGCCGCTTTGCCGGTCCCGGCCGGCGGAATGCGCCTCGAACGCGTCGAGGAATTGCTGGAATTCTACGGACCCGACACCATGTTGCTGATCGGCGGCAACCTGCTGATCGAGCGCGAACGTGTGCTCGAACGCACGCGCGAGTTCGTCGACCGCGTCCACGCATATCGTTCGGAAGCGTACGCCCGCCGCGCCTGAACGGCGCAGGAGAAGCTGAGCAAGCAAAGGCGTAGCTGGTTTTAAGACGGCGCTACTTCGGGTAGGCAGTTGGTTGGGCGCGTCCGCGATCGCATCGCGGACTCGCAAACTTAGCTAATCGGAGTATCTCAACGTGAAACGATACAGTCTGGCCTTAGCGGCGACCATCGCCGCAGCGGGCCTCGGCGCATCGTCGGTCTCCGCCGAGCAAGCGACCCTGCAAGGCAACTCGGCCAACTTGCAGCCCGTTCGCATCGCTCAGGCGAGCACGATGCCGCCGGCAGATTTCGGAAACCCGCCTTCGGGCGAAGTGCCGCTTCTCTTCAACGACCACCATGTGTATGCCAAACCCGACAAACTGACCCAGAACCGCGTTCTCGCCGCGCTCGTGCGCGGCAACGAAATCCTCGTCCCGCTGCGCTCGATGTTCGAACAGATGGGTGCGACGGTTTCCTACGATCCCGCTTCGAAGACGGCCGACGTCTCGAAGCCCGGCTCCGACGTCAAGGTGACGGTCGGCAAACCCGAAGTCGTGATCAACGGCGAATCGCGTCCGCTCGACGTGCCGCCCGAGATCTACAAGGGCGCGATCGTCGTTCCGGTCCGCGTCATCTCCGAAGGCATGGGCGCCTACGTGCAGTGGGTCCCGGAGAAGAAGGTCGTCGTCGTCCGCTACGTAGCGGCGCCGGTTCCGACCCCGCCGCCGACGGCTCCGCCGACGGCTCCGCCGACTCCGAAGCCCGCGCCGCCGCCGCCGCCTCCCCCGCCGCCGCCGCCGCCGCCGCCGCCGACCCCGGCACCGACGGCTAAGCCGGTCACCTACGAGCACTTCATCGTGGGCGACTACATCTTCCACCCAAAGGTGTACAACGAGTTCTCCGGCGGTTCCATCGGAAACAACAACTCCTTCGATGCCCGCGGCGCCGTGGAATTCCCGGCGTTGGGCCTGCCCTGGATGGTCGAAGGCGACTATCGCAGCTACTCCTACCAGCACAACTCCGGCTACCCGCCGGCGGGAACGACCACCGCGGCGTATGCTAAGACGGCCTGCAACTTCGGCAACTATGATCCGGGCTGCGTTGCTACCATCGGTGGCGGCGGAGCCGCGACCTACGTTCCGGGCTTCACGGCCACCGACACCGACATCGATGGGCGTCTCGGCCTCAAGGTCGCCGATCCGCGCCTCTACGTCGGCGTCGGCTACCTGTCGCGCTCCGAGAACTACGGCTACCCGCGTCAGGGCGGCGTCGGATTCGGTCTCGAAAAACTACCGGATCTCGATCAATCGTTCTCGGTCTACGGCAGCGTTTGGTACTACCCCAACGTCTCGGCTAACTACAACGTCGCCGGCGTGGCCGGTCAGTTCGCCTACCGCGACCTGAAGTACCAAGTCGGCGCCACCTACACGATCGGCTCGTTCACCGGATTCGGCATCTTCGTCGATGGCGGATACGAAGGCGACTCGCTGCGTGTTCTGACCCTGGCACCCTCGTCCGCGACGCACGGTGGTGCGTACCTCGGCTTGGGTCTCAAGTTCTGATCCCAAACCCTACGCAGAACGCGTAACGAAAAGGCCTCCGTGAAAGCGGAGGCCTTTTTTATCGTGCCGTACTTGGCGGCATGGAATTTTCGGCTCACGCCGAGCGCGCCCTCGACACCGCCCTAGCGCGCGGCGCCGCCTACGCGGACGTTCGCTTCGAACGCGCGCGCACCGAACGGATCGAGGTCCGCAACGGCGAGGTCGCCGACTTGCGCGACGCGCACAGCGAGGGCTTCGGCCTGCGCGCGCTGGTCGACGGCGCGTGGGGCTTCGCGGCCTGTGCGCGCTTCGACGACACATCGCTCGACGCGGCCGCGGCGCGCGCCGTCGCCATGGCGCGCGCGGGCGCAGCCGCGAGCCGGCAGCGCATCGGCACGATCCCGCTCGAGGCGTACGTCGACCGTTACGTCACGCCGCTCGAACGCGATCCGGCCGGCGTGCCGCTCGGCGAGCGCGTCGCGCTGCTGCTCGAAGCGGAAGCCGGCGTGCACAGCGCGCCGTCGATCGCCGTGGGCCGGGCGTGGATCGACCTGTGGCGCACGGACAAGGAGTTCTACTCGACGATCGGTTCGCGCATCGCGCAAACGATCTATCAGAGCGGCGGCGCGATCAGCGCGCTGGCGGTCGGCGACGGCGACTCGCAGGTGCGCATGTGGCCCGGCGATCGCGGCCTGTACTTCGGCGGCGGGTGGGAAGCGATCGAGCTGGCGGAGCTGCGCGAGAACGCCGCGCGCATCGGCGAGGAAGCGCACCAGCTGCTGTCCGCGCCGCAGTGTCCGAGCGGCACGATGGACGTCATCCTGGGCGGCTCGCAGGTCTCGTTGCAGATCCACGAATCGTGCGGCCACGCCGCCGAGCTCGACCGCATCATGGGCTGGGAAGCCAACTTCAGCGGCACGAGTTTTCTCGATCCGGCCGAGCGCGGCAAACTGCGCTACGGCTCGCCGATCGTGACGATCGAGATCGACAACACGATGCCGCGCGGCTTCGCCACCGTCGGTTTCGACGACGAGGGCACGAAGAGCGTGCGCGCCGACATCATTCGCGACGGCATGCTGGTGGGCTTCGAGAGCTCGCGCGATACCGCCGGACAGATCGGCGCCGCCTCGACCTCCTGCGTGCGCGCCGAGAGCTGGGAGTACGTTCCGATGATCCGGATGTGCAACCTCAACCTGTTGCCGGGCGACGTGCCGTTCGAACATCTCTTCGACGACGTGCGCGACGGCGTGTACATGGAAGCGAACCGCTCGTGGTCGATCGACGACCGCCGGTTGAACTTCCAGTTCGGCACGCAGATCGGCTGGGAGATCAAGCACGGCAAACGCGGCCGAATGCTGAAGAACCCCACCTACGGCGGCGTGACGCCGGCGTTCTGGAATTCGTGCGATGCGATCGCCGACGCCGCATCGTGGTTTGAGTGGGGCACGCCCAACTGCGGCAAGGGCGAACCGATGCAAACCGGACGAACCACTCAGGCTGCCGCGCCGGCGCGCTTTCGCAACGTCGCGGTGGGCGTGGGTTATGGACGCTGAGGCGCGCCGCGCGCTGGCCGCACGCGTGCTCGAACGCTCGCGCGCCGACGCGACCGAAGCGATCGTCACCAGCGACCATCGCGCGCTGACGCGTTTCACCCACGAGTTCGTTCACCAAAACGTCGACGTGGAAAACGTCGCGATCCGCGTGCGGGCGATCGTCGACGGCCGGACCGGCGTCGCGTCGACCAACGCCGGCGACGACGCGGCCATCGACGCGGTCGTGCGGCGCGCGATCGAGATCGCGGCCTTCGCGCCCCGCCCGGCCGAGGTTCCGGTGCTGGCGCCGTACGCGTCGCTCGCGGCCCCGCCTGCGGCTTACGTCGACGCAACCGCGGCGGCGACCGCCGAGCAACGGGCGGGCGTGGCCGCCGCGATCTTCGATCAAGCCGCATCCAACGGGTGCTGGTGTTCGGGCTACGTCACGACGTCGGACGGCGGCGTGACGATCGCCACCACCGCCGGCGCCGACGCGTCGTTCGACGGCACCGAATGCGGCGCCAACGTGAAGATGACCGCCGGCGACTCGACCGGTTTTGCCGAGTGCTACGCGCCGGACACGCTCGTGCTCGACGGCGCGGCGCTCGGCGCGCGGGCCGCCCAAAAAGCGCGCACGAGCGCCGACCCGATCGCGGTCGAGCCGGGCGAGTGGACCGTGATCCTCGAACCGGCCGCGTTCGGCGAGCTCGCCGCGTTCCTCGCGACGCACTTCTCCGCACAGTCCTACGACGAAGGCTCGTCGTTCCTCAGCGGCCGGCTCGGTGAACGCGTGATGGCGACCGGCGTAACGATCCGCGACGACTACGCGCATCCGCTGCATCCGGACGCACCGTTTGACTACGAAGGCAATCCCAAAGCGCGCCTAGCGCTGATCGAAGACGGCGTCGCGCGCAATCTCCTCACCGACAGCGCGTGGGCGCGCAAACTCGGCCGCCCGAATACCGGGCACGGACTACCGGCGCCCAACGCGCAAGGACCGTTCCCGCTCGATCTCGTCATCGAGCCCGGCAGCCCGTCACTCGACGAGCTGATCGCCGGCACGAAACGCGGCTTGCTCGTCACGCGGCTGTGGTACGTTCGCATCGTCGATCAGCGCCGGACGATCCTCACCGGCATGACGCGCGACGGCACGTTTCTCATCGTGGACGGAAAGATCGCGCGCGGCGTGCGCAACCTGCGCTTCAACCAATCGCTCGTCGACGCGCTGGGAACGTGCACGTTTGCGAACGAGCAACACCGCACCGGCGGCTATTCCTACGCGCTGGTCGCTCCGGCCGTGAAGTTCGACCGCTTCACCTTCGCCAGCACCACAGCTTATTAATACTCTTCTTTAATCCTGAGCGGAGCGCAGCGGAGTCGAAGGACAGCCGACCAGATGCCGGCGATCAGGAACAGCACGGTTCCGGCCAGCATCACGAACGGTTGGGGCGCCGAGGCGGCTTCGAGGACCGGATAGGTACCGAGCGTCAGCGTCACGCGCATGCCGGCGATGTCGGTTTCGCGGCCGGAGGGCGCCAGCGTGATCCCTTGCTGGGCGCCGGCCTCGTCGGTGACCGAGAGGATCGCGCCGGGTTCGGTCGGCAACGGCGTGGCCGGATCGTGCGGCAACGCGGCGAGATCGGCCGGACTGAAATAGAGCACGTGCACGATGCGTCCCAGCGCGGGCACGGCGAACGTGTCGAGCGGGAAGGCGCGGTCGTGGATCTGCTGCTGTTGGCGGAACAGGATCACCGGCGAGAGGAACGACGGGTTGTTGGGCTGCGTGATCGTCAGGCGCTCGCCGCGTTCGTTGCGCACCTCGATATACGCCGCCGGGCGCAGCTGCGTGAACACGACCCACAGACCCACCGGCGTCGGCCGCCGGCCGATCTCGGTCGCTGGCGCGTCGCGGCGGCGGAGCGTGACCGTCGCGTCGCCGCGCGGCAGCGTCCCCGGATCGGCCGGCGCGAAAAACGCCGCGGCGCCCAGGTCGGGAACCGGCGTCACGGTGCCGGGCGTACCGAACACGGTCACGTTGTCGGGCCCGATCAGTCCCGACAACAGCCCCGCCACGCCGACGGCGACCGCGCCGGCCAGCGCGAGGGCGATGCGTTTTCCGTGCGGTCCCTCGAGCCCGCGCCAGGCGCGCCAGGCGTGCACGGCCATCACCAGCAGCGCCACGCCCAAAATGGCCGTGTATTGCCACGCATGATACCAATCGCGCGCGGGATACACGTCCTGCGCCACGGTCAAGACGATCGCCAGCAACGCGAACGCGATCGCCGTCGCGCGCGCGTTCACTTCGCGGCCAACAGCGGTCCGACGAGCGCCTGAAACTGAGCCAGCGTTTGCGCGCCGTCGATCCCTTTGACGACGTGACCGTCACGGCCGACGACGACCGTGGTCGGTAAGCCGACCGACACGTAGCTCGTCGCGTACCGCTGATCGGCGTCGACGAGGATCGGGAACGTCACGCCGTGCGCTTTCGCGAACGCCGCCGCCTTGGCGGCCGATTCGCCCTGGTCGATGCCGAGCACGACCAAACCGTGGGCACGGTCATGGCGATAGAGCGTTTCGAGCGCCGGCATCTCTTCTTGGCACGGCGGGCACCACGTCGCCCAGAAATTCATCAGCACGATCGACCCGTGATGCGCCGCCACGGAATCGGTGCCGCCGCCGATGCGCGGGATGGCATAACTGACTGCCGGCGCACCGGCCAGCATCGCCGGACCACCGCCGCCGTCGACGCTATGCGCGGGACCGCCGCCGGAATAGCAGCCCGACACGAGCGTTCCAAGAAGCGCTGCGGCCGCAACCGGCCAAATTCGAAACACTCGGCGAACTTCGCAGCGGCGGCGTAAACTCCCAGTTCGCGCGTTCGAGGGTTGCTCTGCTATTCGCCCGAACGCGCAGGGCGATGCCGGCAACGATCTTGGATGGACGCGCCCGTGCCGCGGAGCTGCGCGGGGAGATCGCCGGACGCAGCGCGGCGCTGCGGGCGCGCGGCATCGAACCACAGCTCGTCGTTGCGATTGCCGGCGAAGACGCGGCCAGCCTCGCGTACGTGCAGAGCCTCGTGCGCGAAGGCGCGAAGAGCGGCATCGCCGTACGCGTCGACGCGCTCGCGGCAACCGCCACGGCCGACGACGTGCGCGCGCTGCTGCGGCGGCTCGGCAGCGATCCGGCAGTCCACGGGATCATCCTGCAGCAACCCTTGCCACGGCACCTCGACATCCGCACGATCGCCGGCGCGATGCCGCCGCACAAGGACGTCGACGGCGCCAACCCCGTCAATCAAGGCCGCTTGGCCTTCGGCAGCGGCGCCGAATTCGTGCCGGCCACGCCGGCCGCCGTGATGGCGCTGCTCGAACGCAGCGCACGCTGGCCGCTGACCGGCGCGCGCGCGTGCATGGTCGGGCGCTCGAGCGTGATCGGCCTGCCGGTGGCGCTGTTGATGATGCGCGCCGACGCGACGGTCACGATCGCACACGGAAAAACGGCGGACCTCGCGCATCATACGCGCGATGCCGAGGTACTCGTCGTCGCCACCGGCGTTCCGGCGATGATCCGCGCCGAGATGGTGTTGCCGGGCGCGACGGTGATCGACGTCGGCACGACCTACGTCGACGGCAAGATTACCGGCGACGTTGCGTACGCGGAGGTCGCAGCCGTCGCCGGTGAAATCACGCCCGTCCCCGGCGGCGTCGGCCCGGTCACCAACGTTGCGCTGATGCGCAACGTGGTGCTGGCAGCGGAACGCCTATGAGCCTATAAGCCGAACATTCCTTTGTGCGAGAACCCGGCGGCCATGAAGAACAGCATCGGGATCGATAGCAGCGTGTTGGTACGCGACGCCAGGAATGCGATGCGGCGGGCCTTGTTCTTCTCTTCGTCGGTGGCCGGCGTGATACCGAGAACCTTCTTCTGGTTCTGCCAGATGAACGTCCATACGTTGATCAGCATGATCGTGCCGAGCCACGCGCCGATGCCGATGCCGGTGTAGGGAGCCTGGAACGTGAACGCCTTGACGAAGCCGCTGCCGTCGGGGCTCAGCGTGCCCAGCAAGATCGCGCCCATGAGCCACGTCCAGACGGCCGCCCAGCGGAAGTACCACAGCGCTCGCGGCAGCACGTATTTGGTGATCCCGGCGGCCGTGCCGTCGGCGTTGGCTTCTTTCAGCGATGCGACTTGGACGAAATTGAAGTAGTACAGCAGCCCGATCCACATCACGCCGAAGAAGAAATGGAGCCAGCGGGCTAAACCGGCAACGATGTTTTCTACCGCCATCTCAGCTCGCCACGCCTTCCGTCATTTTCACGATGATGTACAACACGATCGTGATGAGGATACCGCAAGTAACGGTTCCCTCCAGAGAATCCAGTGGGTTTTTCACGTCATTCCTCCCGCTCGATTGCCTCCAATGCATCGAGTCACTCCGGAAACGCCTTCGCGAGCCCCGGCGAATTCCCCCGGTCGGCAATCCAGCCGTCCACTCGGTGCGGAGCGCCGAGTCGCGGCTCGGTTCCCGGCAAACACTCCGCTGCGGTCAGCCGTGAGGACCCGAACGCCAAGGATTCGCTTGAAGCGAATCCTGCTTAGTTGTTGCTGAAGTGCTTACCGAAGAACTTCTCTTGGTGGGTGCGGAAGCCGCCCCCGGGAGCGGCGGTGCTCTCGGGGGCTTCGCGCTCCTTCTTGCGCTCCAGCAGCGACCGCAATTGGGGCAGCAGCCGGCGCAGGAACCCCAACTCGGCGTCGAGCCGCTCCTCGGCGCTGCCGAGTTCGAGCAATTGTTGCTTGAGCGCGTCGGCGACTTGCAGCGCCTCGCCGATCACGTACGACGCGCGCACCGGGTCGCCGGGAATCGTGACATCGGTCGGGCTTCCGGAGAACTCGACGATCAAGCTCAGGTACTCGCGAAATTCGGCCGCGATCTCGCCGGTCAAGCGCTGGATCGCGGCCGGATCGCCGGAGGCCTCGTCGAGGTACTCGACGTCGCACAGCAGATAGGGTTCGCGGCTCACGATCTCGTTGATGCGAAAGCGCCGGCCGCCGGTGCTGCTCAGATAGTACCGGCCCGACGGTAACGGCGTCACGTCGGCGATCTCGGCGGTCGTGCCCACGAAATGCGGCTGCACGTCGGGATCGCCGGCCTCGTCGCCTTCGCGAATCAGCACGACGCCGAAAGCTTCTTTGGTGTCGAGGCACTCGGCGACGAGCTGCCGGTAACGCGGCTCGAAGATGTGCAAATTCAACACCGCTCCCGGAAACAAGACGGTGTTGAGCGGGAACATTCGCAGACGCATCGAGCCCGCCACGCGCTCCTCCTTCCCGTAACCGTCAGCAGGTTCCCGGTTTCCCCGCACGGCAAACATGGGTCGTGCGCGATATCGCTTATCTGTCACGGCTGCATCGCGAACCGCCGCCGCTGCTCCTGGAATGCGAACAGCAGGGGACGTACGACCGGATTCCGATGGTCGACCGCACGGTGGGCCAGCTGTTGTCGGTGCTCGTCCACTGCATGCAGGCCAACCGCATCCTCGAGATCGGGACCGCCTACGGCTACGCCACCTTGTGGATGGCCCTGGCCCTGCCCCCGGCCGGGCACATCTGGACGATCGATCCGGACACCTCCCGGGCGGACATCGCGTCCGGGTATCTCGAGCGCGCCGGGAAGGGCGGGGCGGTGGAGTTCATCAACCAGCCGGCGCTCGAAGTCTTGCCGACCTTCTACCAGCGCAACCTCGACATCGTCTTCATCGACGCCGACATGACGGAATACGAAGCCTATCTCGAACTCTGCGTCCCCATGCTCAAGCGTTCGGGGTTGATCGTGGTCGGCGACCTGCTCCGGAACGGCACGGTCGCCGACGAGCCCTCGCCCGACGATTCCGCCGACGTGAAGGCATTACGCGCCTTCAGCAAGACATTTATCAACCACCCACAACTTGACGCGACGATCGTTCCGATCGGAGATGGATTGGGAATCGGTGCCCGTATCGATTGACGCCTTCAAGGCAGCTATGCGCCGGTTTGCGACCGGCGTGACCATCGTGACCACCCGCAACGGCGACGCGATCCACGGCTTCACCGTGAACGCGTTTGCCAGCGTGACCGCCGATCCCCCGACGGTGCTCGTGTGCGTGAACCGCACGGCGCGCGCGCATCCGATCATCACCGAATCCGGCGGCTTCTGCGTCAACATCCTGGCGCTCGAGCAACAGGCGTTGGCCGAAAAATTTCAGGGCGGCGAACCGCACGAGCGCTTCCGCGACGTCGTGCACCGCGCCGGACCGAGCGGGTCGCCGATTCTGGACAACGTGCTGGCCTACGTCGACTGCAACGTCGACGAGGAACTGAATTCGGGAACGCACACGATCTTCATCGGACGCGTGCTCGAGGCCGGCGAACGCTCCGGTGCGCCGCTGGGCTACTACGACCGGGCCTACCGGAACTTCGCGATCGAGGCGTGATCCGCGAGACGTTTCCGGTCGGGATGCTCGCGTGCAACTGCACGATCCTCGGCGACGCCGCGAGCGGTGAGGCGATCGTCATCGACGGCGGGGACGACGTAGACGCGATCGCGTCGCGTTTGGCCGCGCACGGTCTGCGGCCGCGCTATCTCGTGCACACCCACGCGCACTTCGATCACATCGGCGCGCTCGGCCCGTTGCGCCGACGCTGCGGCGGCGCCGGCCTGCTGCACCACGCCGACCGCCCGCTCTACGCCAACTTGGCGCAGCAGTTCCGCATGCTCGGCCTGCCCGGCACGCTCGAGCCGGTCGCGCTCGACGGCGATCTGACCGATGGCGACGAGCTGCGGGCCGGGGCGCTGCGCCTGCGAGCGATCCATACGCCGGGACACACGCCCGGCAGCACGTCGTTCGTCTTCGAGGAGGACGACGCAACGACGCTCTTCACCGGCGACACGCTCTTTCGCGGCGCGGTGGGCCGCTGGGACCTCGGCGGCACCTCGCTCGAGGACATCGTCGCGTCGATCCGCAGCCGGCTCTTGGTCTACCCCGACGCAACGCGCGTCATCTGCGGCCACGGCCCCGACACCACGATCGGAACCGAGCGCGCCGGCAATCCGTTCCTGCTCGCTTAAGGCGGCGTGTTCTCGCCGGCGGCCACGACCACGTCCGCATCCATGTGCCGGCGTACGCAGCTACGTCCAGGTGCGCCGGCTGGAGCGGGGGCCGATACCGGCCAGGAAGGGTGAGCCGGAATCCGCCGGGGCGTCGGGGTCGACGCCCATCGCTTCGAAGAACGCGCGCCGCACGTGCTCGGGCTGGCCGAGCTGCAAGTTGTAGCCGCTGCGCGGATCGATCGATGCATCGTCGAGCATCTCCGCGATCGACACTCCGTCGATCCAGAGATCGCGCTCGATGATCGGCAATTCGATGCAGACGTTGCACGCCGGATCGCGCACGATCCCCTTGGGATCCTCACCGCGTTCGATGCGCTCCATGTCGTCGAGAAAGCGCCGGCGCATCGCGATGATCCCGCGGTCGCTCAGGCCCAGATGCTCCTGCGTGCGGTCGGCAATCGTGCCCTGACCGACCCAGGCGATGAAATCCTGGTTCATCACGTGGCTCGAGACCCAGCGGCCGGTGCGCGGGTCGCGGATCGGGCCTTCCCACGACGGAATCGTCGTCTGCACGTACGGTTCGCGTTCTTTCGGCACGCGGCTGAAGTGCCAGGTCACGCTGAGCGTGTTCTCGTCGTCGATCGGCACCCGGTATTCGGTATGCCGCAACGGCCCGAGACCGTTCGGCCACAGGCAGATGCGCCCGGTCTGCCAACGCTCGTGCGATTCGTCCATGCCCTCCATCAGGCGCTTGTAGACGAAACCGTACTCGAATTCGTCGAACGCCACGCGCAGATGTTTCTTGCCGTACGGCTCGCCCTGGCCGTTCAGCCGCACCGTCCAGTTGCGGTGCATCCACTCGAAGTGCACGGGATCGATCGAGTTTTCCTGACACTGCAGCCAGTTGCACGGAATCGTCGCGAACACGATCTGCACGAAGCCGTTCGGCCAGGTGAACGGTTCGAAATTGGGCAGCAGCGGCGCCGGCTGCGGCCCGAGATACGCCCACACGAGCCCGCCTTTCGTTTCGACCGGATACGCCTTGATGCGCACTTTGTCGCGAAAGTGAGCGTCGGGATTGGCGACGTCTTCGAACGGCTGCTCGATGCACTTGCCATTCGCGTCGAACTGCCAGCCGTGATAGTTGCACCGGATCCCGCACGCTTCGACGAAACCGTACGACAGATCGGCGCGGCGGTGCGGACAGTGCCGGTCGACGAGCCCGTAGATGCCGGCGAAGTCGCGGTAGAGAACGAGATCCTCGCCCATCAAACGCACGGCCTTGACCGGATTGCGATCGAACTCGTCTTCGGCGGCGACCGGCATCCAGTAACGCCGCAACAATTCGCCCATCGGCGTGCCGGCGCCGACCTGGGTCAGGCGGCGGTTCTGTTCTTCGGTAAGCACCCGGCGTCGTTCTACAAGGAACGCCCGGCCCGCTGCCGGAGATACGCGGCGGAGGTGGCCGATGAATCGCTCCCAGATGCTCGCTCTCACGGCTGCAGCGGCCGGCGCCCCGGCCGCCGCGGCGGCGCAAAGCGAGGGACCGGTAATTCGCTGCGCCTCGGTCGGCGTCGAAGAGGGAATGCTGACGATGTATGCCGCGCAGCAGGGCTTCTTCAAAGCGGCCGGGCTCAACGTCGCGTTTCAACCGTTTTCGGGCGGCGGCGCCGTCACCCAAGCCGTCGTGGGCGGAACGATCGACGTCGGCGTCACCAACAGCGGTTCGCTCGCCTCGGCGCACGCGCACGGCGTCGACGTCTACATGCTCGCCTGCGGCGGCGTGTACTCACCGGCCGAACCGATCGCGCACCTGGCGGTGAACAAGACGCTCGGGATCAAGACGGCCAAGGATCTGGCCGGCAAAACGCTCGCGGTCACGACCTTGCGCGACATGGTCCAAGCTTCGGTATTAGCGTGGATCGACGGCAACGGCGGCGATTCGAAAGCCGTGAACTTCACCGAGATAACGTCGGTGGAGATGCCGGCCGCGATCCTCGCGCGGCGCATCGACGGCGCCGCGATCGTCGAGCCGATCTTCAGCAGCGCCAAGAACGACGTGTTGGATTTGGGCCTCCCGTACAGCGCGGTCGCCGGCGGCAAACCGTTTCAAACCCTCGGCGTCGTGTGCAACAAGGACTGGGCCGACAAGAACCCGGCGCTAGCAAAACGCGTGGCGGCGGTCATCCACGACACCGCCAAATGGGCCAACAATCCCAAGAACCGCAACGCCGTCGACGCAATGCTCGCCGCGGCCACCAAGATCGATCCGGCGGTCATTGCAAGCTATCCGCGCGTGGTCTTCGCCGAATCGAACAGTGCGGCGCTGGTGCAGCCGGTCATCGACTTGATGGTGCGCTACGGGATTCTCCCGCAGCGCTTTCCGGCCGGCGAGCTATTCGCCCCGGGCGTGCTGTAAGGCGCGCCAGACGTCTTCGGCCCGCAACGGCAGCGTGGGCAGGCGCACGCCGGCCGCGGCGTAGACCGCGTTGGCGATCGCCGGGGCCACGCCGGCGTTGCTGAGCTCGCCGACCATCTTGGCGCCCAGCGGCCCGTTGCCCGGAACGCCCGGAACGTACACCGTGCGCAGCGCCGGA
>JBEKXE010000036.1:0-32074 GCA_049512335.1 Candidatus Lustribacter sp. | reverse complement strand
AGTGAAGCGAGCGGTCGCCATCTGGCTGCCACCGAAGATGGCGTGGGTGCTGACCAGGCCGCCGTCGCCCTCGTTGAGGTCGACCACGTTGGTGAGCACGGGCCGATCGAGCCTCACCGACAGGCGCCCGGCGATGTCACGGCCGTCGTAGCTGGCCGGGAAAAGGATGGCGTCGGGCGCGCTCCCCCCCTCGACGGCGGCGGCAATGGCGGCGGCGACCGGGCTGCCCGGCAAGCTGCCTCCCAGGTCACCCACGTCGTGGACGGTCGTCACGCACGGCAACGCGGTGGGCAGATCGGTGCCGTTCGACGGGCTCCACAACACCTGAGCGGCGGCGGGAATCGCCGCAGTCACGGTCTTCGGATCGACGCCGAGCGCCCGCGCGATGCGAGGCCGCGGCGCGAGCAATCCCGGCGCGACGAACGACAGCGTCACGCCGGGCTGCGCGAGCAATTGGGCGCTCACGGCGCGCGTGTAGCGCCCGATCCCGCGTTGATCCAGCACGCCGAAGCGCGCATCGACCGCGACGTGCAGGTCTTCCGTCATCCCGCCAGCGGTTCAGCGCGCGACGAGGGCGTCCCGCCACGCGATCGGCACGGCATCTTTCGCACCGGCGATCGCGCCGAAGCGTGCCGTGGCGGCGTCGCTATTGTGCAGGCGGTGCTTGACGCCGGGGCCGATCCAGGCGAGGTCGCGCGGGCCCAGCCGCTGGGTGCTCGCACGGCCGGCCGCATCGTGGCTCTCGACGTCGAGCACGCCGTCGAGCACCATGAACGCTTCTTCGCAGCTCAGCGCGTACGCGGGCGTCGATGCGCCGCGCGTCAGCGTGTCGACCGCGTAGGTGAAGTGCGTCGGGGCAACGAGGCCGCCGGAGCGCGCCGGCATCACGTACGGCGCCGCGCCGAACGTGCCGCCGTCGACCGCAACGGTTTGCGGCGTCACGGCCGATGCGCGCGCGAGATAGCGCTCGACCTCGCGGAGGTATTCCGCACGTTTTTCCGGCGCTGCGGGGCGCAGCGGGCTCACGGCGTGCTCGGCCGGATGGTCGGTATAGGTCGGGTTCATCGGCGCCGCGGTGGCGACCATGATCTGCATGACGCAATTCGTGTCGCCGTCATTGCGAAAGCCGTGCGGACGGCTCGCCGGGTTGAGGACCGCGTCGCCCGGTCCGACGACGAAATCCACCACCTCGTCGCCGAACTGCCACGACATCGTCAGCTGCCCGCTGTGCACGAAGAACAGCTCTTCGATCTGATGGTGATGCGTCGACGCTTTGCGGCCGGGCTCCTGAAAGATCAAGCTGCAGGTGAACGCGCCGGGCGGCAGCGTGCTGCGATCGTCGCTCTTGGGCGAACCCCCGGCACCGACGTACCGCATCTGCGCCCGTTCGAGCTCGGGGTAACCGGCGTTGGCCGGAAAGGCATCCCAGTCCCAAACCTTGTCGAGATAGCGTCCGACCCGGACGACGGCATCGGCGGCGGCTGTGGACACGGCGATCTCCCTTCGCGCAGCGAACGTGAGCCCAGTATAGCATGACGAATTCGTATCTGAAAACTTGTTTAGTATAGGAAACCCCCCGCTGCACGTCCTCACGGCCGGGGCGGGACCGCGGGTGTTGCTGCTGCACGGTATCGGATCGTCGGCGACGTCGTGGCAGCGCCAGCTCGCCCGGCTCGGCGCGGACTACGCGCTGATCGCACCCGACCTGCGCGGATACGGCGATTCGCCCGACCCCGCGGGCCCGCCGGCGCTCGATGCGGTGGCCGACGATCTGGCCGCGCTGTTGGCCGGGGCGCCCGCGCACATCGTGGGCGTCTCGTTCGGCGCGTTGGCCGCGCTGGCGCTGGCCCGGCGCCACCCGAAGCTCGTGCGCTCGCTGGTGCTCTCGGACACGACCCTCGGCCGCGCGACGCTGGCGCCGGCCGAGCGCGCGGCGTGGGTCGAAGGCCGCTACGCGCTCGCAGCCGAGCTGCAAACGCGGGCCGGCGAGCGCGCCCGCGAGATCGCCGGCCCCGGTACACCCGATGACGTCTTGGCCGAGATCGCCGCCAATATGCGCCGCGCGCGGCCGGCCGGCTACCGTTACGTCACCGACATCATCGCGGCCACCGACGCGTTGCCCTGGCTCGCGACGATCGCCGTGCCCACGCTGGTCGTGTGCGGCGAACACGACAGCGTCGTCGGGTTCGCGCTCTCGCAGACGATCGCCGAACGCATTCCCGGCGCGCGGCTGGTGACGATCCCGGGCGCCGGACATGCTCCGAACGTCGAGCGTCCCGACGAGTTCGCCGCCGCGGTGCGCGCGTTCGTCGACGGCGTGGAACGGCCCGCGTGAGCGAAGCGCGCGTTGCGATCGTCACCGGCGCGGGCCGCGGGCTCGGCCGCGCAATCGCAGAGCGGCTGGCCGCCGAAGGCCGGCACGTCGTGATCGCCGAGCTGGATGCGCCGTCCGGCACGGCGGCCGCGGCGGCGATCGCGGCCGGCGGCGGCCGCGCGTCGTTCGTGCAGACCGACATCGCCGACGCCGCCTCGCTCGCCGCGCTCGCGCAGCACGCCGGCAGTTGCGGCCGCATCGACGCGCTGGTCAACAACGCCGCGATCGCCAACTCGGTCGGCGGCAAAACGTACGACGAGATCCCGGAATCCGAGTGGGAACGTTTGTTTCGCGTCAACGTCAAGGGCACGTGGCTCGCATGCAAGCAGTTCGGCCCGCTGCTGGTTGCCGGCGGCGGCGGCGCGATCGTCAACCTGGCGTCGGATACCGCACTGTGGGGCGCGACGCGGTTGCTGCACTACGTCGCGACCAAAGGTGCGATCATCGCGATGACGCGCGCGCTCGCCAACGAGCTCGGGCCCGACGGCGTTACCGTGAACGCGGTCGCGCCGGGGCTGATCGAGGTCGAGGCCACGGCCGGCGTTCCCGCAACGCGTTGGAACGATTACCGCACGCGCCGCGCGCTCACGCGCGACCAGACACCCGATGACGTGGCCGGAACGATCGCCTTCCTCTGTTCTTCCGACGCGCGCTACATCACCGGGCAGACGCTCGTGGTCGACGGCGGAATGGTGATGCCCTGATGCCCGGCAACATCGACGCCGTTCTGTTCGTCACCGGCTTCCTCGTCGGAGCGGGCTGCTGCATCATGCTCGGCGTCTCGCTGGCGGAGGATCACGACCGCCGGATCGTCATTCCCGCCACGATCGTGAGCGCACTGCTCGGCGGCGCGATCCTCGGCTGGGGCTTCAACTACTTCTTCCACTTCGCCCAAATGACGGGCCCGGCGCCGTAAGGGGCGAATGTCTCGCCCACGATGCTGAGCGAAGAACGCAACCGGCTCTTGGCGCAAGTCGGCGCGGGGACGCCGATGGGCGAGTTGCTGCGGCGCTACTGGATGCCGATCGCCGGCGCGAGCGAGCTCGACGCGACGCGGGTCAAGGCCGTGCGCTTGTTTGGCGAAGACCTGGTCCTCTATCGCGACCTGAGCGGCAACTACGGCCTGGTCGACCGCCACTGCCCGCATCGCCGGGCCGACCTCTCGTACGGCTTCGTCGAGGAATGCGGCCTGCGGTGCAACTATCACGGCTGGCTCTTCGACCGCGACGGCCGCACGCTGGAACAGCCGTTCGAAGACGTCGCTTCCCTTGATGGAGCCTGTCCTGAGCCGGGTCGAAGCATGCATTTCCGCGACAAAGTACGCGTCAAGGCGTATCCGGTGGAGATCAAAGCCGGCCTCGTGTGGGCCTACCTCGGTCCGCAACCCGCGCCGCTCGTTCCGAACTACGAGCCGTTCCTGTGGGAGAACGGTTTCGCGCAGATCGTGATCTCGGAGATTCCGTGCAACTGGTTTCAGTGTCAGGAAAACTCCATCGACCCGGTGCACTTCGAATGGATGCACCGCAACTGGTCGATCCGGTTACGCGGTGAGACCGGCCCCTACGCGCCGCGCCATCTGAAGATCGCATTCGATGAGTTCGAGTGGGGGCACACCTATCGCCGCGTCACCGAAGACGCCGGCGAAGACGACCCGCTATGGACCGTTGGCCGCGTGTGCCTGTGGCCCAACGCCCTCTTCACCGGCAGCCACTTCGAGTGGCGCGTGCCGATCGACGACGCTAACACGCTCAGCGTCACCTGGCACTTCAGCCGCGTGCCCAACGAGCGCGAACCCTACGTGCAAGAGACGGTCCCGACCTGGCACGGCCCGATCAAGGACGCGCTCACCGGCAAGTGGATCACGAGCCACGTCATGAATCAGGACTTCGTGGCCTGGCTCGGTCAAGGCGAGATCGCCGACCGCACGCAAGAACATTTGGGCACGAGCGACCGCGGCGTGATCGCGATCCGCAAGCGGTACCTGGACGACCTCGACGCGCTCGCGCGCGGCGAGGATCCGAAAGCCGTCGTGCGCGACCCGCAAGTGAACCGGCGCATCGACCTGCCGATCGTCAACAAACACATCTTCATCGACGGTCTGCCCGAAAGCGCGTACGTCAACAAGGTCAACAGCGCGGTCGCGCGCAGCTACATCTTCCAGGTCGGCCAGCCCGAGAGCGTGCGCCGCGCCTGGGAAGACGCGATGGGTTTCGCGCGCGAGGAACCGGCCGGCGGCGTGCTCGAGATCCTCAGCGGCACCCGCCGGGCGTAGCTAGCCCGCGAACGCTCGCCGGTCGTCTTCCGCGAGGATGTCCAGCACGAGCCGCAACTCGGGCTTGTCCTTCAACCACGGGTAGATCTCGTGGACCTCGGGCAGATCGCGGTTACCGCGCGGCTCGCGGGTCTTGACCCAAGCGTTCCACTCATCGATCGTCGCCTGATTGGCGTGCTTGCGCACGAACGCGACGACGTCGGCCTCACTCGCCGCCGCACCGACCGCCGCGATGAAGTCCTCGTGCGCGATGCCGAAGCGTTCGAGCATTCCGCCGGTGACGCCGGGGATATTGTACCCGTTGCGGTTGCCGCCGGGCAGGTACGCCCGCGCCTTGTCGATCGAGCGCGGCAGAAAGATGATGCCGTCGAGTTCGGCCCGGGGGGCGCGCGGCGGCGCTTTGGAAAGATCGAGCGAATCCATGCCCGCTCAGTTCCAGCTGGCGAAGATCATGCCTTGCCCGGTGCCGGCTTCGGAGCGGTAGCACGGGACGTAATCGATGACGTCCATCTTGCGGCCGTAATCGTTCATCGCGGCGACCATCGGGTACCAGCTCTTCGTCTCGCAGGTATTGCCCCAGTACCACGACTCCGGGAACTTGAGGAGCGCCTGCTCGTCGCCGTGCTTCATCGCGTCGATCACCGCATGATCGAACTCTTCATCGATCGTGAAGTGCGAGAAACCGCCGGACGAAAAGATCGCGACGTTCAAATCGTCGGGCAGCGCGTCGATCGACGCCTTGAGCGCGTGACCGAACTTGATCATCCGCTGCAGCCGCGGCTGGTTGCGCGCTTCGCCAACGTTCATGAAGATCGGCACGGTCGGCGGCGGCGCGTCATTCATGATGCGCCGGAAGATGAACCCGAACGCGTGCGGGATGCCGTGCGAATGACCGTTGTGCTCCGGCAACTCGTAGGAGATCGCCACGTCGAACTCGCGATCGATCAGCTGATCGACCAGCGCTTCCGCCATCGCCGGCGCACCCGGGTACGTCGCGCCGCCCGGCGGGACATGTCCCGGTAATGCGACCGCCAGCCCCATCCCCTCGAGGCGCTCGGTCTCTTCTTCGCTCGGATGGATGTTCGGAATCTCTTTGCCCGCGTAGACCATGAACGCCGGGGTGAAGTCGTCTTTGAAGACCTCGCGCTGGTCGTTGCCGAGGATGATCGCCGCGTTGGCGCCGCAGGCGGCGTAACGCCGCGCGACTTCCGCCACGGCATCCTGACAGGCTTGCCAGCGCTTCGTCTTGATGCCGAGGTCGAGCTGATCGGCAAAGCCGCCGTTGCGCGCCGCGAGCAGCGCCGGATAATCGTAGTACTGGCCGCGGTAGGCGTGACGCGGGTTGCGCTTGTCGAAATCCGCGCGCTGATGCCACTGATCGGGCGGCGTCGTCAACAACGGACCATGCGAAACACCAAAAGCACCAACTACGCGAGCCATAGGGTTCTCCTTCTTCCGGAAACGTTGGACATCATGCCGGTGCCTCCTCGCGCACCGGTGGACCGGCGAACGCCGACGCATACGGGCCGAACGCCCTCATGTCGACCTCGAGCAGCGCTGGGCCGGTACGATTGCCGAGCGCGGACAGCGCGGCCTGGAACGAGGGCACGTCGCGGGCGCGCGCACTGGGCAGACCGACCGCGGCGGCAAACGCTTGGAAGTCCGGCGTGTGCAGATCGGCCAGCACCCGGCGGCCGCCGAACTTGTCGTCTTGAATGTTGCGAATGACGCCGTAGCCGCCGTCGTTCATCACGATCAGCAGCACGTCGGCGTTCTCTTGCACGAGCGTCGCGAACTCGCCGAACGACAGCTGCAGCCCGCCGTCGCCGGCCAGCGCGACCGTCTTGCGCCCCCCGGCCGCCAGCGCCGCGCCGATCGCCATCGGCAAACCTTGACCGATGCCGCCGCCGGCGGCGTGAACGCCGTTGCGCGGCGCGCGCAGCGGCAGATAGCGATTGCCCCACGAGCTGTTAGAGACGGTGACGTCGCGCACCCACAGCGCATCGGCCGGCATCCACGCGCCGAGCGCGTGCACGAGATCCTCGTAGGGCCCGAGCGTACGCCGGAGCTCGTCGTTCGCTTGCGCGCGCGCCTGCGCGACGTCGGCGCGGAACGCCGGATCGACGCGCATGTCGCCGCCGAGCAGCTCGACGAGTTCGGTCAGCGCGGTCGCGGCGTCGCCGGTGACGAACCGCCGCACGGGATACGAGCGGTCGCGCATCGTCGGGTCGGCGTCGATCTGGTAGCGCTTCGGCGGCAAACGCAACTGCCAGCGCAGCGTTTCGTTGCCGCGCAGACGCGAGCCGACGATCAGCATCGCATCGCATGTCGCATACAGCGCTTCGACGCTGGGCGCCGAGGTGTACGAACCGAGTGACGCCGGATCGTCCTCGGGCAGAATGCCGCGCCCGCTGACGCTGCTCACGACGCCCCATCCGAACCCCGCCAACGCGCGCACCGGCGCGGCCGCGCCGCGCGCGCCGCCGCCGAGCCACAACAACGGACGTTTGGCGCCGCGCAAATCGTGCGCCAGCGCTTCGAGCGAGCGGATGTCAAGCGTCACGGCGGCCGGCGGCAGCGGCAGCAGCTCGTCGAACGGCGGCAGCTCCATCGGGGCGCTCTGGACGTCGATCGGGATCTCGATGCTGACCGGCCCCATCGGCGGCGTCAACGCCGTGGCGACCGCTTCGCGCAGCGTGCCGAGCAACGTTTCGGCCGACCACACGCGGTACGCGCGTTTCCCGGTCGCGCGCAGCATCGCGAGCTGGTCTTTGGCTTCGTGGATGTAGCTGCGCTCGCGGTCGAGGTACGGAACGTCGATCTGACCGGTGAGGTGCAACAGCGGCGTGCCGGCGGTGAGCGCCTCGACCAGCGCGCCGCACGCGTTGCCCGCGGCGGTGCCCGTGCTGGTGAACGCGACGCCGAGCCCGCCGCTCACGCGCGCGTAGGCGTCGGCCATGTTCGTTGCGCCGGCCTCTCCGCGGGCGGGAACGCAGCGGATGACGCCGCGGCGCACGATCGCATCGAGCATCGGCAGGTTGTGGATGCTGATCACGCCGAACGCGGCGCGCACGCCGGCGGCCTCCAAGAATGCGGCGACGACGTCGCTCGCGATCGTGCGTTCAGACATAGCGGCTGATACCGCCGGCGAGTTCGATGACCGTGCCGGTCATGTAGCCGCACACCGGTGAGGCGAGAAAGGCGATCGCCGCCGAGACTTCCTCCGGCCGCCCGATACGGCCGAGCGGGATCCCGCGCTCGCGCGCGAGCTCGGCGATGTACGCCTCGCGCTCGATCGTATCGCCGCTCGCGCGCCGTTCGGCGAAGCGCTTGTCCCACTGTCCGGTGTCGACGACGCCCAACAGGATCGAGTTGACGCGGATCGCGGGCGCGAATTCCACCGACATCGCTTTGGCCAGATTCAGCGTTCCGGCCCGGGCGGCGCCGGTCGAGACGATGTAGGTCTCGGGCTGTTTCGCCAGCAGCGACGAAACGTAGACCATGCTGGCCGCGTCCGACTTGCGCAGCAGCGGCAAGAACGCGCGCGTCGGGCGCAGCAGGCCGAAGAACTTCAGCTCGAGCTCTTCCGTCCACGCCTCATCATCGACATCCGCGAACGCGCCGAGCCGCGAACGGCCGGCGTTGTGCACGAGCACGTCGGTCCGGCCGAAGCGCGCTTCGACCGCGGCCCGGAACGCCTCCATCGCGGCCGCATCGAGCACGTCGGCGGTGAAACCGAGGACGCGTTCGCCGGCGGTTTGGGCCAGCTCGTCCGCGACCCGGTCCACGCGCGCGCGGTCGCGCGCGCAAAACGCCACCGCTGCGCCCTCGTCGAGCAAGCGCCGCACCGTGGACAACCCGATCCCCGACGTCCCGCCGGTCACGACGGCGACGCGGCCCGCCAACTCGAGGTTCACGAAGCGAACGCCGCCTCACGATAGCCCGACAACTCGGAGATGCGGCGCGCCGCCGCCCGCAGCGCTTCGCACACCTCGCCGTCGAAGGCCGCCGGATCGATCGCGTTCTCGGGCGTCGAAACGTTGATCGCCCCGATGACCTCGCCTTTGACGTCGAACAGCGGCGCGGCGATGCTCGCGATGCCGGGTTCGAAGCTCGAATGGCTGACGGCGTACCCACGCCGGCGGTCGGCTTCGAGCAGCGGCACGAGCGCGTCCAGCGTCAACGGCGTCTGATCGCTGAACTTGGCCAGCGCGCGGCCGCCGAAGTGCTCCTTTACGTACGCGGCGGGTTTGTAGGCCAGGATGATGCGGCCCATCGTCGTCGCGTGGGCCGGCACGCGCGCGCCGACCGCGATCATCGCGCTGACCGGCTTGTGCGCCGCGAAGCGTGCGATGTAGATCACGTCGCCGCCGTCGAGGATGCCGAGGTGCGTCGAGCAGCGCGTCTGCGCGCGCAGCCGCTGCAGTTCGGGCCGCGCCAGTTCGGCGATGTCTTTGGAAGCGAGGAACGAGTAGCCGAGCGACATCACCCGCGCCCCCAGCCGGTAATTCTTCGTCTCGTCCTCGCGTTCGAGGTATCCGAGCCGCTGCAGCGTGTGCACCAGCCGGAACGCCGATGAGCGCGACACGCCGATCCGGCGCGCCATTTCGCTCAGGCTCATCTCGTCGACGGCGTCGCGATCGAAGCTCTCGAGGATGCGCAAGCCGAGCTCGAGCGAGTGCACGCTGTAGCGCGCATCGGGAACGTTTTCGGACGCCTTCTCGGTCATGCTTCGACCGCCACGCGCGGCGCGGCCGCGGCGAGCGCTTCGCGCGCGAGCGCTTTGAAGCGCCGGCGCAAGCGCGTGATGCCGATGTCGTGCTGGTAGAGGATCTCGTGCTCGCGCGCGTCGTCGGCCATCCCCTCGAGCACGACGCGATCCTGTTCGAGCACCGCCCAGTGGCGCGCTTCCAGCCGCTCGCGATACAGAAACCGCCACAGGTCGCGCTGCCAGCCGCCGACCTTGCGCAACCGCCAGAAAAAGATCTGCGTCGTCGTCTCGTCGATCGGCGTCGCGAAACCCAAGATCCGGAACGGACCGCCGGGTCCGTTGCGCACCGGATAGGGGATGTCGAGGCGCATCCACAGGGCGCCGGTCTCGCCGTACTCGGTCCAGTCGAAGGCGACGTCTTGTTGCAGCTTGCGCGCCACGCGAAAACCGGTCGGCGTGTCGCTGATCTCCATCACGTCGTCTTTGGCCCCGACGAACATCGTGTGCGAATCGCCGTGCAGATACGGTCCGTGCATCGGGTCGATCACGTTCTCGATCGCGTAGCGGTAGTTGGTTTTCCAGGTCGCCTCGCAGACGAAGTGCGACCAGGCCGGATCGGTGAACTCCGCCGGCGGCTCGAGCGGGATCGGCGCCTCGCCGGCCGGCGTGGGAAAATACGCGAAGATCGCGCCCGCCAGTTCTTGCACGGCGTACGTGCGCACGGCCAGCCGGCCTTCGATCGGACAGCCCGGCAGCGCGGGAACGCTCGCGATGCGGCCGTCCCCGTCGATCGCGACTCCGTGATACGGGCACACGATCGTGGCCTCGCGCACGCGGCCGTGCGAGAGCCGCGCCCCGCGATGCGGGCAACGGTCTTCTTGGGCGTGGATCGCACCCTGAGCGTCGCGCCAGAGCACGATCCGCTCGCCCATCCGGTCGATCGCGACGGGGGCGGCCCCGACGTTGCGCGCGGCCGTGAGCACGTACCAGCGCCCGCGAAAACCTTCGTTGGCGATGCGCTCCTCGAGCATCGCGCGCCCGCCGGGTTGCTCGAGCGCTAACTGCGTAACAGCGACTCCGCGCGCAATCTCAAAGATCGTGTGCATCGGCGAGTGTCCTTTAGAGCGCGTCCGCCAGCTCGGCGAGGTAGGCGCTCAGCGTTTCCGGGGTCCACTCCCGCCGGCCGCCCGCGACGACGTGGCGCGCGTTCAGGCCGGCCGCGATTCCGGCCAAATCGTGCGTGCCGTCGGCCATGATCGCCTCGAGCTGATCGGCGAACTTCGTCGCTTCCGGCGGGTACGGGACGGCGGGTGCCGTCTGCCCCGACAATTTTGCCATCGAAACGTTGTTTCGACGTTCCGGCTCAGGCGACCTCGGCCGCGCGCCGGACCGCGGCGATCATCGAGGAGTTGATCAAGAAGCGGCGGGCGAGCTCTGGCGTCTCGGCGGTATGCACCAGCTCCTCGAAATGGGCGCGGCGGATGTCGGGGTCGCGCTCTTCCATCGTCTTCTTGTTGGCGATCGAGTTGGCTTGGACGTGCTCGACCGTCGCGGTGCGGCGCTGGCGATCGTAGACGTCCAGCAGCGTGCCGGGCGCTTCACCATGGCAGACTGCGGCCAGCTTGGGAATCAGGTTGGCGGCGTCCTGGATCCCGCTGTTGAGGCCGAAGGCGCCCAGCGGGTTATTGAGGTGCGCGGCGTCGCCCGCCAGCAGCACGCGGCCGTCGCGAAAATTGCGCGCCACGCGCTGGTGCACGCGGTAGAAGTTCACGTCGAGCACGTCGTAGCGAGCACCGGCCGGCTCGAAGGCCTGCAGCCACGCTTCGACCGCGTCCGGCGCTCCGATGACGTCTTCGGGGGTTTCGACGTCGGTCGGGATGACGAGACGCCAATACGGCGCGCCGTCGCCGGGCATCTGGAAGAGCGCGATCCACTGATCCGGATCGGCGATATACGCGTTCTTCGCGTACCCGCGCGTCTGAAAATCGAACGCCGTGCTGATCACCATGAAGCGTTCGTCCCAGGTGAAGCCTTCGAACGGCATCGCGATCGCTTTGCGAACGGCGCTGCGACCGCCGTCGGCGCCGACCAGATACGTCCCGTCGACGGTCTCGGCCGTGCCGGCGCGTTCGTAGGTCACGCGCACGCCGTCGCCGGTCTGCTCGACGTCGACGAAGCGCGCGTCGAATTGCAGCTCGGCCAGCGGTTCGCGTTCGAGGAAATCGAGAATGATCGGCGTGAGCCGGTGCTGCTCGAGGTGGAAGCGATACGGATACGGCGTGAGGTCCGCGATCAGTCCGAGATCCCAGTTGGCGATCCAGTCGGGATTCTTGCGGTCGCGGATCTGCCAATGCGGAACCTTGATGCCGCGCTCGAGCATGCGCGCCGTAATTCCGTACGGCGCCATCGCTTCGAGGGTCGGCGGGTGGTACGAGCCCGCGCGCAGGTCGACGGTGAGGCCCGGTTCTTGCTCGAGCAACAGTACCGGAACCCCGGCATGCGCGAGACCCAGGGCGGTCATCAGTCCGACCGGACCGGCGCCGGCGACGATGACGCGCTCCCGGCCGGCGTTCATGGCGCGGGCGCCGGCGCTACTTTGCTGTCGGCCGCGTAGACCGGCGCGGCGCGGACGGCGACACGCATCGCGCCGACATACTGCATCTCGCACTCCATCACGTCGCCCGGCGCGACCGGCCCGACGCCTTCGGGTGTCCCGGTCATCAGCACGTCGCCCGGATAGAGCGTGTACCAGTTCGAGGCCCACGCGATCAGCTTGCGCGTCTTGAAGATCAGATGCCGCGTGTTCGACTGCTGGCGGACCGCGCCGTTGACCTTGAGCGAAAACGCGACGTCATCCGGCTCGCGCAGCTCGTCGGGCGTGACGAGCCACGGTCCGAGCACGGCGTACGTGTCGATCGACTTGCGGAAGCTGCGGTCTTCGGTGCCGCGCACGGTCATGTCCAGCGCGATCGCATAGCCGGCCACGACGTCGAGCGCCCGGCTTTCGGGCACGTTGGCGCACTCGCGTCCGATGACGACCCCGAGCTCGATCTCGTGATCGGTGCGGCGATCGGAGAAGCGCACCGCGACGCCCTCGCCCGGCCCGACCAGCGCGCTCGACGCCTTGAGGAACAGTCCGGCTTTGTCGATGGCGGCGACGGCATGATTGAACGTGATGCCCGGATCGGCCACCGATTCCGCGATGTGCGCTTCGTAGTTCACCGGCGCGCCGATGATTTTCGTCGGGTTGATCACCGGCGCGAGCAGCGGCAGCTCGTCCACCGAACCCACCGGAGCGCCCAGCGTGGCCGCCTCCACCAGCCGCACGATCGCGGCGAGGCCGGCGATCGTGGCGTCGCCGCGCCGCAACGGTGCCGCGACGACCGCATTGGCAACGTGCTCCGTCACGTCGTACACGCGGCCGTCGCGCACGACGCCGTAGCGGTTTTCACCGAATCGGCAGAGCTTCACGCGCGGCGCTGCGCTTTCAGCATGGTCGTCGAATCCACGACGTCGGCAAACGTGTTGCCGGCCGGCCCGGCGAAGCCGGTGAGGCGATGGAACTGCAGCGCTTTCTCGTAGCTGTTGGCGGCGATGTCGGCGTTGTGGGGCAGCACCGGCAGGTAGGCGATGAGCAGCGCGTCGATCGCCGGATCGCTCAACGCGCCGTCGTACTGCTTGAGCAGGCCGCGCGCCGGACCGGTGTTCTGGTGCAAGTACGCCTCGGCGCGCGCGATCGCGTGAACGTAGGCGACCACCGCGTCTTGGCGCTTGGCGATCAGATCGGGCTTGGCATAGATCACGCCTTGGACTTGGTCGCGCATCGAGGGCACGTCGCCGGCGGCCGGCACGATGAACCCCTTGCCGACGTTGTTCGCCTCGGCGATCATCGTCATCGGCCAGGCGAACGACACCGCGTCGATGCGCCCGGTCTTCATCGTCTGCAAGACCGCGCTCTGATCGGCGCCGACGTTCACCAGCTCGACATCGCGCGTCGAGTCGAGACCCTGCAGGCGGAAGAGGTAATCGACGAGCGCTTGCGTACCCGAGCCGGGGCCGGTGATGCCGACGCGCTTACCCTTCAGCGCGTTGATCTTGTCGGCGAGCTTGCTCGCGCGCGTGAGCTTCGTCGCGTCGAGGAACTGGTTCGAGGCGACGATGTCGATGTAGTAGGCGTCGCATAGCGAGCCGACGAGCTTCACCGGACGGTTGGCCTTGAGCAGCGCGAACACGTCGGTGATCACCGAGTTGCCGATGTCGATGCTGTTGGAGGTCACCGCCGTTCCGACCAGGGTCCCGGACGAGAACGAGGTGGCGGTGACGTCGAGCCCGGCATCCTTGTAATAGCCCAGCTTGTCGGCCACGAACACCGGGAAGAACGCGACCGAGTTGCCGATCTGGCCGACCTGCAGCGACTGCGTCGCCGCGCGGATGACGGCCGGAAATCCGGTCACCGCGGCGGCGCCGGCCAGCGTGGACAGGGCCTGTTTGCGCGTGAGCTTCATAGCGTTACGTCCCTCGTATGTTAACGGAAGTGTCGACCTTCCATCGGGAAAGCCGGCGGTCGATCTCGTCAACGACGGCGTTGAGGAGCATCGCCAGGACGGTTAATACGATGAGCGCCGCAAAGACGCCCGCCGTGTCGTAGCTGCTGGCGGCCGACGAGATCAGGTACCCGATGCCGCGGTTCGACGCGATCAGCTCGCCGATGATCGCGCCGATCAGCGCGTAGGGGATCGAGATGCGCACGCCGGTCAGCGCCCAGCTCATCGCCGACGGCACCAGCACCTTGAAGAGCACGTCGCGCGGCGTGGCGCCCATCAGCCACACCGCATCGACCAGGTCGGGGTCGACGTTCCGCACGCCGGCGATCGTGTTGAAGAACACGATGAAGAGCACCGTGACGGCGGCCAGCACGATCTTCATGAAGATGCCGATGCCGAACCACACAACGAACAGCGGCGCGAGCGCGACCTTCGGCACGCTGTAGATGGCCAGGATGAACGGGTCGCAGACTTCCGCCAGCACCGGATGGCGGCCGATCGCAAAACCCAGCACGATGCCGCCGACCGCGCCGATCAGAAAACCCGCGATCGTTTCCTGAATCGTGATCCAGGCGTGAAACGCGAGCTGACCGTTGAGCGTGATCTTGACCAAGCTGGCCCAGATCGCCAGCGGGCTCGGAACGACGGTCGCGTCGATCAGGTTCGCGTTGGAGCCCAACTGCCACAACCCGACCACGCCGAGAAACAGGGCGATCCGCGCGACCGTGATGCGCACGTTGTGCCGCACGCGCACGCTGCGCCGCGAACGCACGGCCGCCAGGGTGGCGCTCACGGCGCAGCCGACGCGCTGAGGGTGCGCGCTCCGGGATCGGTGGTGAGCGCGTCGAGCAGCCGTTCGTGCAACGCGATGAATTCCGGTGCGAAGCGCACGGTGCGCACGTCGCGCGGGCGCTGCACCGGCAGGTCGACGTCGACGGCGATCCGGCCGCCCGATTGCAGCGCGATGACGCGGTCGCCGAGCAGCAGCGCCTCGTCGATGTCGTGCGTCACGAAGACGATCGTCTTGCCACTGCCCTGCCAGAGGCGCAGCAGCTCGCCCTGCAGCTCGGCGCGCAGCTGCGCATCGAGGGCCCCGAACGGCTCGTCGAGCAACAGCGTGGCGGGGTCGCTGGCCAACATGCGCGCCAGCGACGCACGGCGCGCCATCCCGCCGGAAAGCTCGCGCGGATAGCGCTTTTCGGCATCGGACAGACCGACCAGCCGCAGCAACTCGCGGGCCCGCGCCTCGCGCGTCGCGGCCGGGACGCCGCGCACTTCGAGCGGCAACGCGACGTTGCGCAGCACGTCGCGCCACGGCAGCAGCGTCTCCTTCTGCGTCAGGTAGCCGACGTCGAGCCGCGGGCGCTTCGTCGATCCGTCGGCGAAGGTGATCGCTCCGCTCGAGGGCTCGATCAAACCGGCGATCATGTTGAGGATCGTCGACTTGCCGCTGCCGCTGCGCCCGACGATGCACACGAAACTGCCGGCCGCGATCTCGAAGCCGACGTGCTCGAGCACCGCCAGGGCCGTGCCGTCGTCGCGCACGAAAACCTTGCCCACGTCGCCCAGGGCGATTGCCGGTGCCGAATTCACCGCTGCGCGGGGACCTGTTTTTCGCGCGCGATCCGTTCGAGCGACTCCGCCGTTGCGGTAACCATCGTGGTCGGCGTTCCCAGCTCGCGCAGCATCGCCTCGGCGTCGCGCATCTCGTGTCCGCGGCGCACGGCATGCTTGGCCGTTCCGTCGACGATGCGGTCCATCGTCGTGGCGTCGGCCTCGACGAACGTCTTGATGATGTCCGAGCGCAGCCAGTCCTCGACGCCGACCGCGCGCGCCGCTTCGAGTGCCTCCCAGATCGACGACGACATCCCTTTGAAGAACACCGAGCGCGTCAGCTTGCGCGCGTTCGCTTCACCCGGCCGCGCCCCGACGAATCCGACCGGCGTGCCGAAGCCGCGGTAGAACGCCGCCAGCTCTTCGGCGCCGCTACCGGCCAGAAACATGCCGACCCGCATCCCGAGCGGCGGCACCGGTGCCATCATCGCGACGTCGACGAACGCGGCTCCGCTCGGCTCGACGATCGCGGCGAGTTCTTCCTTGAGCGAGGGCCCGGCGGTGTTGTGGTCGGCGTAGATCATGCCGCGGTGCAGCAGCGGCAGCGCTTCGCGGGCCACGTCGGCTGCGACGGTCGCCCAGTTGACGGAGATGACGACGTCGGTGCCCGCGACGGCCGCCGCGAGGTTCGCCGCGATCGGAATTTCGCTGAGGTCGCCGTGCAGGTCGGGATCCCAGCCGCGCACGACGGCGCCGCCGCGCACCAGATCGCGCGCCAGCAGCGAACCGGCTTCGCCAAGCCCCAAAACGGCGACGCTCTTCATGAGCCGCCCCTTCCCCCCGGAGGTTCGGCGTCCATGCCCCGGAAACGGTGCGGCAATGCCCAGAATCATCGTCGGCGTATCGGGTGCCAGCGGGAGCATCTACGCGATCCAGACGTTGCGCGCGTTACGCGCGATCGGCGGATTTGAAATCCACCTGGTGTGCTCCCCGCAAGCGAAACAAACGGTCGAGCTCGAGACCGACGTGAAACCGGCCGAGCTCGAATCGTATGCCGACGTCGTGCACGACACCCACAACCTCGCGGCCTCGATTTCGTCGGGCTCGTTCAAGACCGACGGCATGGTCGTGGTGCCGTGCTCGATGCGCTCGGCGTCGGCGATCGCCTACTCGCTCAACGACAACCTGCTCGTGCGCGCCGCCGACGTCTGCTTGAAGGAACGCCGCACGCTGGTGCTGGTCGTGCGCGAGACGCCGCTGCACGTGAACCACCTGCGCAACCTGGTGCGAGCCGCCGAAGCCGGCGCGATCATCCTCCCGCCCGTTCCGGGGACCTACTCACGTCCGAAGACGATCGAGGACGTGGTGAACCATACCGTCGGGAAAGTGCTCGATCAGTTCGGAATCGACAACGACCTCTTCCGGCGCTGGCAAGGCGCAGAGTGAATGTGCGCCCGCTTCACGCTGCGCAAGCCGCCCTGGCCGCTCGCGCGCACGCTCGGCAGTAAGAGCGTCGCCCGCGCGCTGTCCAGCCGCTTTAACATCGCGCCGACGCAGCCGATCGTGGTCGCGCTCAACGATCCGGACCGGACCGTCGAGGAGGTGCGCTGGGGGCTCGTGCCGCCGCATGCCGAGCATCCGTCGGCGGTGAAGCTCTCGACCTTCAACGCGCGCATCGAGACGATCGCCAAGGCGCCGACGTACCGCGATGCGTTTCACACGCGGCGCTGCGCGATCTTCGCCGACGGGTTCTACGAGTGGCGCACCGATGCCGACGGCGGCAAGACGCCGCTCTGGATTCACCGCACCGACGACGAGCCGTTCGTCTTCGCCGGGCTGTGGGAGATCTGGCACGCACCGGCGGGCGACGAGACGGTGACCAGCGCGACGATCGTCACGCAGCCGGCCAACGCGTTCTTGGCCACGATTCATTCGCGCATGCCGGTGGTGCTCGACGTCGAGCGCGCGCGCGAGTGGCTCGCACCCGGCGAACGCGACGCCGCCACGCTCCTGGAATTGCTCGCGCCCAGCCCGGCCGAAGCCTGGACCGCGAACCCGGTCGCGCCGCGCGTCGGCAACGCCCGCTTCGACGACCCCGCCCTCATCGCACCCGTCGCCGACACCGCCGTCGCGACGCCGTCGCTCTTCGACTAGCAGCGATCGTGGCGGTCCCTACGCTACTGCGGCTTGGTGTTCGAGGAGGATCTCGCGGCGCGTGCGGCCTGATTCGAGGATCGCCATGCCGACTTCGAGCGTGCCGAGGGCCCAGCGGCCGTCGTGCACGATCGGCGTGCCGGCGGTGAGGCACTCGTACATCTCGCGCATTTCGAGCATTCCGGTGCCACGGCCGCCGGTCACCGGGATCTCGCGCCGTCCGTCTGCGTCGTACACGTAGAGCCCGTTGGGGGATTGACGCACGTCGCCGCGTTCGAAGCTCGCCACCGTGATGCCGAACCAGCCGATGTGCGCGCGCGTGCCGACCGGACCGGCAGCGGCAACGTTGCTCGCTCCGTTGGCCCCGCTCGCGCCGAAGCGCATGTCTTCTTTCGCGGCGTCGTTATCGAAGGTGCCGGCGCGCAGCTCGCGGCGCACGCGCACGCGCTGCTCGTCGGTGTAGAGGCGGTTGCCGATTCCCCACGTCAGCTCCGAGGTGTCGAAATAGCCGTAGCCGTTGTAGGCGATCGTCGCCGGCGTTCCGTCCTCGAATTCGAGATAGGCCGAGAAGTTGCCGGGGCACGGACGTTCGGGCATCCAGCGCCCGACCGCGGCGCGCACGCTGCGCACGCGCCCGCCGCCGAGCAGCCGCACCGTGTCGATGAGGTGCGGAGCGTGACGGTAGACCACGCCGCCGCCGAGGGCTTCGTCCAGCTCTTCGGGCATGCGCGGCTTGAGCAGCCAGTCCGTCGACAGCCACACGTTGATCGCGATCAACCGCCCGAGCTCACCCGACTTCGCGACCTGCCACATCGCTTGGATGTCCGGGCTCATGCTCCAGGTCTGGCCGCACAGCAGCTGCACGCCGTTCCGCTCCGCCGCCTCGCACATGCGCTGCGCTTCGTCGACCGAGAGCGCCATCGGCTTGGTGCAGATGACGTGCTTGCGGTGCTCGGCGGCGAGGATCGTGTGCTCGCAATGGAACTGGTTGGGCGTCGCCACCCAGACGACGTCGACGTCCGGATCGGCGCACAGCGCTTCGACGTCGCCGTACGTGCGCGCCCCGTAGCGCTCGGCGAACGCCGCCAGCGCAGCCGGACGCCGGTCGGCGGCGGCGACGACGCGGGCGTGCGGATACGCCTCGACCCCGGGCAGAAACATCGTGCTGGCCACGCCCAGCCCGGCGACGCCGAGCCGCAGCGGCTGCGCGGCCTCAGACACGCTTCAGCTACCCGCGAATGTCGGCGAGCGTGCGAATTTTCTCGAAATAGTTGCCGTAGCGCACGTCGAACGCGCTGAGGTTCTTCTGCTCGCGGTGGATGTCGACCATCGGCTCGTTCTCCGCGCGGTCCCGAATGATGCCCATCGGGTCCTCGCCGCGCTCGACGCGCTCCATGCTTTCGAACAACAGCTTGTGGTAGAGGATCACGCCCTTGTCGCTGGCGGTGAGGTGCTCGCGCGTGCGATCCGAGATCGGTCCCTGGCCCACCCAGCCGGTCATGTCTTGCTTGGGGATCGTATCGGCGACGAGCTTGCCGTCGGCGGTGAACAGCTCGCTGTACTTGACCGTGATCGGCAACGGTTCGGCGCCGGGCTTCCGTTTCGTCGTCCGGTACGCGATCTGCAACGTGCGCGTGTCGTCGACCGGAACGCGGTACTGGAACGTCGACGAACCCTCGGCGCCGACCGCGAGCAAGTTCGGGAATATCAGCGGATGGCCGATGTTCCAATCGTCGGACGTCTCAGGGTTTTCGCCCTCGAGCAACCGGCGCTTCATGATGCCGAAGCGGAACACGTCGAACTCGATCTTCAGATGCTTCGCTTGCGTCATCCCGGCCGGTTTGCCGAGTTTCTTGAGCGTGTAGTTGCCGAACGCGGCGTGGAGAAACTCGAAGTGCACGGGATCGGCGGCGTTGTCCATGCATTGGAGCCAGTTGCAGGGCAGCAGATGGACCTCGACCGCTACGTCGAGATCGTCGCGCACCAGCAGATCCCAGCGCGGTAAGAGCGGCGCGGGCTGCGGGCCGAAATACGCGAACAGCAGGCCGCCGAGTTCTTGGACCGGATACGCCGTGATCTTGATGCGGTCGCGATAGTGCGCCTCGGGGAACGCCCGGTCTTCGAACGGCTGCTCGACGCACTGTCCGGTCGCGTCGTAGACCCAGCCGTGATAGGGGCAACGCAGCCCTTTGTCATCGGGGATGCCGAACTCGAGCGACATGCAGCGGTGCGCGCAGCGGTCTTCGACCAACCCGTATTCGCCGGTGCTCGAACGGTAGAGCGTCAGATCCTCGCCGAGGAAACGGACCTTGCGCACGGGATCCGCGTCGAGCTCGATGGCCGCGGCGACCGGTTGCCAATAGCGCCGCAGGAGGTTACCCATCGGGGTGCCGGGGCCGACCTGCGTCAGCCGGTCGTTTTGCTCGCGCGTCGTAGCCATGAGGCGGGTATTCTGCCGCCCATCCGGCCGCCCCCCCGAGCGTAACGGCTATAAGGTCCCTCGACAAGCTCGGGATGACTCCGCTACAACGCGTCGTGCAGGATGATGCCGAGCGTCACGCGCGTGCCGCTGCGCACCTCGGCGACGCCGTGGCGAAAGGTCGAGCGGGCGCCTTCCGCATTGGGGCGCAAGCGGTTGGGAAACACGATGCAGTCACCCCGCGCGAGCGGGACGACGTGCGCGACGCTCTGCTTGCGCGGTTTGGCCTCGACCAACACGAACTCGCCGCCCGCGAACGTCGCCGGATCGCTCAGCAGGATCGTCGCCTGCAACGGGAAGGCGACCTCGCCGTAGATGTCCTGATGCAGCGCGTTGTAATCGCCGGCGCGGTACCGCAACAGCAGCGCGGTCGGACGCGCTTGGCCGGCATCCGCGCACAACTCGAGCATCAACGGCAGCGCGGGCGGAAAGCGCACTTTGGAGCCCAGCCGCTCCGACCACGCGTTGGCCGCCGGCACGAGCGCCGCGTACAGCGTCTCGCGCAGCCGTTGGACCAGCGCCGGCAGCGGGTAGCGGAAGTAGCGGTACTCGCCGCGGCCGTAGCCGTGCCGCTGCATGATGACGGTGCTGCGAAAGAGCGGGCCGTCGTCGTACGCGGCGATCAGCTCGGCGCAGGCCGGCGCGTCGAGGAAAGCGGGCACGACGGCGTAGCCGCGCTCGTCGAGCCGCGCGCACAGCGCGCCGGAATCGATCACGACGTCCTTCGACTGGCTCAGGATAAACTGCATTCGATCTCGAGCAATCGCTTCTTGCGGTCGAGTCCCCAACGGTAGCCGCGCGCGTCCCCGCTCTTCGCGATGACGCGGTGGCAGGGAATCAGCACGGCGACCGGATTGGTGGCGCACGCGCGCGCCACGGCGCGCGTCGCACGCGGATCACCGAGCGCTCGCGCCAGCTCGCCGTAGGTCGTGGTCGTGCCCGGGGCGATGCGCGTCAGCGCTTCCCACACGCGAGCCTGGAACGCGGTCGCGCGGACGTCGAGCGGCAATTGCGGCCACGGTCCGGCGTTGGACAAGTACCGCACCAGCGCCGAGGTGGCCGATTCGACGCGATCGTCGGCGCGTTCGAGCACCGCTTTCGGAAACGATGCGCGCAGCCCGGCTTCAAGTCCGGCCTCGTCGTCGCCGAGCGCGACGTGAGCGATGCCGCGATCCGTCGCCGCAACCAAGACCGGGCCCAACGCCGACGCGACGATGCCGTAGGTCACCCGCATACCCATCGCGCCCTGACGGTAGCGGGCCGGCGTCATGCCGATCGTCGCGGCGGCCGACTCGTAGACGCGCGAGCTGGAACCGAAGCCGCTCTCGTACGTCGCCGCGGTCACCGTCGCGCCGCTGCGCAGCGCCGTGCGCAACCGCCGCTCGCGCAGCGTGGCGGCGAAACGGTGCGGCGAGACGCCGACCGCGCGCGTGAACGTCCGTTGCAGGTGCGCGCGGCTGATCCCGATGCTGCTCGCGAGCTCGTCCAGGGTCGGCGCTTCTTCGGCTTCTTCGAGCAGCCGGCAGGCCTGCGCCAGCCAAGCCGGCGTCGCGGCGCCGTCACCGTCGTCGGGCCGGCAGCGTTTGCAGGCGCGAAAGCCGGCGGCGCGCGCCGCGGCCAGATCGGCGAAGAAGCGCACGTTGCGCTCGAGCGGGCGGCGGCTCTTACAACTCGGGCGGCAATAGACGCCGGTCGTCGTCACGGCGTACACGAACACGCCGTCGAAGGCCGGGTCGCGTCGATTGAGGGCGCCGAAGTAACTGCTGCTGTTCATGAACCCATGATGCTCGCAGCAGTCCCTTCGACGCCACCCGAATCGTGCGCTCTAATTCGCTTTAGTTTAGCGGGGATTGATCAGCCCGCGGCGCTGGAAATAAGGTCCGCTGCGGGAATCGGCGCGTTGATCACGCCGTACTTCACGGCGACGTCGATGTTCGGCTGGATCAGCTCGGCCGTGAGATGATCGCCGTAGGTGACGCGCGTGAATTGGTCGATCTGGGCCGGCGTGAGGTGCACGTACTTGGAGAGGATGACCGCGGATTCGGCGTGATGCGTATTGGCCCACTGCGCGGTCCGGCGCATCGCGGTGACGAACGCTTTCGCTTGCGCCGGATGCTTGGCCACCCAGTCGTTGGTGGTGAACCATACCGACGGTGCGAAGCGCAACGCGACGGCGTCGAACGTGCTGGCGAGCAACCGCAGCGTGTCGCCCGGCTTGCCGAGCAGCGGATCGCCGGTCGTGTCCAGCACCGCCGCGTCGATCCGGTCGCTCTCGAGGGCGGCCTTCATCTCGGAAAACGGCAGCTCGACCGACTTGACCGTCTTGGAATCGCCGCCGTTCTTGTCGATCCAATAACGCGCCGCGATGTCGGTGATGATGCCCAGGCCGATCACGGCCATCACCTTGCCGTCGAGATCCTTGGCAGCCGCGATCGGCGACGTCTTCTTCACCGACAACAAACCCGCCGTCGGCGCATCGTGGACGTGCATGTTCGCCGGGAAGAGAATCGTGATCGGCAGACCGCGCGCATGTGCGAGCGCGAGCGAGATGACGTTCGAGTAGCCGACGTCGGCCGAACCGGAGAGCACCGCGGCGGTGATGGCGGGACCGTTGGCCAGCGCCAGAAACTGCGCGTCCAGCCCGGCTTGCTTGAAGAATCCCTGGTCGGCGGCATAGTACGGGCTGCCCGAAATATCGCTCGGGATCGCGGCGATGTTGATTTGCGTGAGCGACTGTGCCCGGGCCGCTCGCAACCCGGAACCCGCGAGCACCGCGCCGGCGGCGGCGGAACGTGCGATGAAGATACGGCGCGATGAGTTCGACAAGCTACGCTCCTACCGGCGACGCGCGTGGAGTTCGGGAAAGTCGTACTCTTGCCAGCCGGGTACGTCGGCGACCTTTTGGAACTCCGTACCGAACGGTTTGGTCGCGTCGATGCCGAGCGCCGAACCGGTGCGCGCTTCGAGCGGCAGCGCGTCATCGACCGACGGATCGAGCGGCCCGGCCGGCAGCCCGTCGACGATGATGACGTCGCGCTGGGGCTGCACGCGGAACGCCACGGCCCACTCCACCTCGGCCGAGCTCTGCACGTTGATGTCCGGGTCGACGACCGTCACGATCTTCGGCCGCAGGTTCGTCGAGAGCGCGGCCAAGATCGCGTGCCGGGCTTCGCCCGCGAAGCGCTGCGCGAGCGACATCACGATCGAGAACGACACCCCGCCCGACGGCGGGATCGAAACGCTGTGCAAGGTCGGGAACTGCTTCTTCATCATCTGGAAGAACGAGGCTTCGAACGGCAGTTGTTTGAGGATGTGGTTCTCGGTCGGCGGAACGCCCGTCAGCAGCGCCTGGCAGTAGGCGTCGCGGCGATGCGTGATCGCGGTGACGCGCGCCAGCGGTTTCATCGAGGCCGGCGTGTAGTAGCCGGTGTATTCGCCCAGCGGCCCCTCGACGACGTCCCGGGTGAGATCGACCTCGAATTCGACGACGATCTCGCTGTGCGCCGGGACGTCGAGATCGACGGTGCGCGCGTGCACGAGATCGACCGGCACGCCGCGCAAGCCGCCGGCCACGTGGTAGTCGTTGGTGTCGTCGGTGACTTGGATCGTGCACGTGTACGCGAGAATCGGGTCGACGCCGAACACGACCGCCGCCGGGTAGCGCGTGTGACCGAGCCGGCGCGCTTTGACGATGTGCTTGCCGAAGCGGTGGAACGGCTGCGCGAGGAACGACATCTCGTTCTTGCCGAGGATCTGGAACCGGTAGTGCCCGATGTCGGTGACGCCGGTCTCGGGATCGCGGCTCACGACGATCCCCGGCGTGATGAACGGTCCGCCGTCGTCGGGGCTGTAGGTCGGGACCGGCAGCTGCGAGAGATCGATCGCATCGCCGGTCAGCACCACGTCGTGCGCGGCGGCCGGCCCGGAGACCAGCACCGGCGCGAGCGGCTTCGCCAACCCCGCCAGGATCTTTTCGAACACCTCGGCCTCGGTGGATTCGAACGCCAGCAGCGCTTTGGCGCGGGTGTTGTAGATGCCGCCGACCAGCGGAAAGGCCGTGCCGTTGTTCTTGAAGTTGAGCGCCGGCCCGCCGATCGCGGCGGTTTGGCGCAACGCCTTCCCGACCTCGAGCTCGAGCTGCACGCGGCGGTCGATGTCGATCAGCTCGCCGTTCGCCCGCAGAACGTCGAGGAAGGCACGAAAGTCGGCGTACGGCAAATCAGGCTTTCGCGAGCGCGGCGGCGCGCACGGCGGTGATGATCTCGGGATAGGCCGCGCAGCGGCACAAATTGCCCGAGAGGTAGTGGCGGATCTCGTCGTCGCTCGGATCCGGGATGCGATCGAGCAGCTCGCGCGTCATCATGATGAAGCCCGGCGTGCAGAACCCGCACTGGAACGCGGCGTTCTCGAGAAACGCGGTTTGCACCGGATCGAGCGTGTCGCCGTCGGCCAGGTGCTCGACCGTCTCGATCGTCGTGCCGTCGGCGAACGGCGCCAGAAACAAACAGCCCGACGTCGCCACGCCGTCGACCGCAACCGTGCAGCAGCCGCACAGCCCCTGACCGCAGCTGACGCGCGCGCCGTGCAGCCCGAAGTCGCGCTGCAGCACCTCGATGAGGTTCTCGTGCGGCGCGACGTCGGCCGTCGCCGGCCGGCCGTTGAGCGTGAAGCGAATCGTCGTGCGGCCGGCCGCCATTACGGCGCCTCCAGCGGCGTGCCGGCGGCGTCGCGCAACGCGCGCAGGACGCGCTCCGGCAGCAGCGGCATCTCGAAGACGCGCACGCCGGTGGCGTCGGCGAGCGCGTTGGCGATGGCCGGCGCGGGCGCGAACGACCCGGATTCGCCGACGCCCTTCGCGCCGTACGGCGCCTGGGGATGCGGCTCTTCGATCAGCTCGGCCGCGATCTCGCGCGGGATGTCGAGGAAGCTCGGGATCTTGTAATCGGCGAGACTCGCGTTCACCACTTGACCGTGCTCGAACACCATCACCTCGGAGATCGACGCGCCGATCGCCATGATCGCCGCGCTGTTGAGTTGCGCCGAGACGATCGCCGGGTTGATCGCCCGGCCGACGTCGCCCGCGGTGACGCAGCGGTCGACCGTGATGCGCCCGGTCTCGGTGTCGACGGTGATCTCGACCGCGGTCGCGCCGATCATCCAGAACGGCGTAATGTCCTTCGACTGCCCGGTCGTCATGTCGGGTTTGGCGTAGGGCGGTTCGAACGAGCCGCTGCCGACGACGTTGCCGGCCTGCATCCCGAAACGCGCCACGAACAGCTCGCGAAACGTCATGGAGCGACCGTCGCCGGTCGCGATCACGCCGTCCGCGCACGTGCAGCTCGCGGCCGGCACGCCGAGATAGGTCGCGGCCAGCGCGAGCAGTTGATTGCGCGCGTCGTCGGCCGCCAAGCGCACGGCGTGGCCCATGTGGTAGGTCGAACGTGAGCCGAGTGTCGCCATGTCGTAGGGCGTCGTGTCGGTGTCCGAGTGCACGACCGTGATCGCCTCGGTGCGCAACCCCAGCGTTTCCGCCGCGACCTGGGCCATCGCGGTGTCGGAGCCCTGGCCCATGTCGACCGTCGAGATCGCCAGCGTGCAGCTGCCGTCGGCCGCCACCGTCACCAGCGCGACCGACGTCGTCGGTGAGATCGACGCCTTGATGCCGACCGCGATGCCGCGCCCGCGCCGCAGCGTGCCGCTGCCGCGGTCGAACGGGCGGTCCCAATCGATTTGCCGGGCCGCGCTCTCGACGCATTCCGCGATCTTGGCGTTGAACATGACCGTGCCGGTCGCGTGTTCGTCACCGTCGCGCAGCACGTTCTTCAATCGGAACGCGACCGGGTCGATGCCGAGCTTGCGCGCGATGATGTCGGCTTGGCTCTCATACGCCCACACGAGCTGCGGGATGCCGAAGCCGCGGAACGCGCCGGCCGGCGGCAGGTTCGTGTAGACGGCGCACGAGTCGAGCGCGACGTGCGGGATATCGTACGGCCCGGCGGCGGTGAAGCCGGACTTCTGCGTGACGCGCGGCCCGATGTCGGCGAAGGCGCCGCCGTTCCACCACGTCTGCACTTCGCGCGCAACGATCGTGCCGTCGTTCGTGACGCCGGTCTTCATGCGCACGGTCGTGCCGTGTTTGGTGATCGTGTAGAACTGTTCTTCCATCGTGAGGCCGATGCGCACCGGCCGGCGCACGATCAGCGCCAGCACCGCGACCAGCGCCTCGAGCTTGATGTAGAGCTTGGCGCCGAAACCGCCGCCCAGAAACGCCGCCCGCACGCGCACCTTGTTCTCGGGCCAGCCGAGCAGCCGCGCGACCTCCATACGGACGAACGACGGGCTCTGCGATGCGGTGTGGATCGTCAACTCCTTGCCGCTGCGCGTCTCGGCGAGCGAGACGAACGGTTCGAGCGGCGTGTGCATCACCTGGCCCGACTTGAACGTGTCCTCGAAGATGTGGTCGGCCAGCGCGAAGCCGCGCGCGACGTCGCCGTGCCGCACCTGCGCCTCGAGCGCGACGTTGGTGTGCTTTTTGCCCTTGAGGTGCTTGAGGTCGGCGAACGTTCCGGCCGGCGCCAGCTCTTCGTGCACGATCGGCGCGCCGGGTTGCGCCGCGGCAACCTCGTCGAAGACCGGCTCCAGCTCGTCGTACTCGACGACGACCAGATCGGCGCCGTCAGCGGCAACGTGCGGATCGGTAGCCAGCACGACGGCGACCGGTTCGCCGACGTGATGCACCTTGCCGATCGCCAGCACCGGCTGATCGTGGAACGCGGGCCCGTAGTACGGCGACGGCACGATCTTGAGCACGTCTTCGCCGGTGACGACCGCGTGCACGCCGGGCAGCGCGCGCGCCGCGGCCGCGTCGATGGCGACGATGCGCGCGTGCGCGACCGTGCTGCGCACGATCTTGCCGTAGAGCATCCCCGGCAGCCGCAGGTGGTGGATGTACTCGATCGCGCCGGTGACCTTCTGCACGCCCTCCAGGCGCGGCACCGAACGCGACACCTCGCGCAGCGCAGGTTTGATCGTTTGCGTCATGCGGACTCCAGCGCGCGGCGGACGTGCACGCGCACCATCTCGCGCTTGTAGGGCGCGGAGCCGCGCAGGTCGCCGAGCGTTTCCACCTCGGCCGCGGCGGCGTCGGCGGCCGCCGCGAACGCGCGAGCGTCACCGGAGGTTCCGCACACCGCCGCTTCGGCCGCGTGCATGCGCGTGGGGTGGTCGGTCGCGCCGCCGACGACGATGCGCGCGTCGGCAATCTTTCCGTCCTCGTGCTGCAAACGCACGGCGACGCCGACCGCCGGCCAGTCGTCGGCCGAGAGCGCGCAGAACTTCGCGTACGCCGCGCGCGTCCCGGCGGGCTGCACGGGGACGTGCAACTCCGCGATCAGCTCGTCGCCGGCGAGCGAGGTTTCGTAGTAGCCCACGATGAGATCGGCAACGTCGATCCAGCGTTCCCCGCGCGGCGATACCGCTCGCACGCGCGCCCCCAGCGTGACCAGAATCGGCGGCAGGTCCATGTGCGGATCGGCGTGCGCGAGATGCCCGCCGACGGTTGCCACGTTACGTACGCGCACGTTCGAGAGCGTATGCAGCGCGCGCGAGAGCACGGGTTCCGCAATCGCCAGCACCGGCGAACGCTCGAGCTCGGTGAGCGTCGTCAGCGCGCCGATCCTCAGACTTCCTTCAGACTCGACGTGGACGCCGCGCAGCTCGCCGTCAATGCGTCGCAAACTGACCAAGCGCGTCGGGCGAAACACTCGCAATTGCAGCAACAGCGACAGCGCGGTGCCGCCGGCAATCGCGCGTACGCCGGTAGTGTCGTCGGGATCGAGCAGTCGCACCGCTTCGTCCAGCGTGGGCGGTTCGAGAAGCTCGAAGCTCACGCGCCGCCGGCCTCGTTCTGTAGTATACTCACCGTATGAGCGTCCATCGCCTACTGGGTCCCGTTTTCCTGGCGCTGGCCATCGGCGGGCCGCTTTCGGCCGGCGCCCAAACGGCGGCGCCCGTCGCGCCGAATTCGCTGGCCGCGCAAACGAAGGCCTACTTCACCGCCGTGCTCCATGCCGACGGCGTGACGCTGTCCGGCGACGTGTCGAGCACGTTTCATCTCGTGCGCCAAGACGGATCGCGGTTGGACTATTCGGAATTCCTGCGCGACATCACCAAAGACTACCTCACCGCGAGCAACCCGATGGGCGTGAACGTCGATATCAAGTCCAGCGAGGAGACCGGTTCGCACGCGACCGAAACGGTCGACACCCTCACTTGGTGGTACGGCGCCCTCTCCATCGATCCGATGTCGGCTCCGGTGACGTCGCGCTACTATGCCACGCACGAGCTCTCGTGGACCAAGTCGGCGGCCGGCACCTGGCTGCTCGACGAAGATCACATCACGTCGATCCGCAGTGCCGGCTAAACCGCGACGCGGCTGATACGTTTGACGATCGCGTCGGCGACGGCGTCGGTCGACGCGCCGGCGGCGCCGTCGAGATCGCGCGTGCGCGGTCCGTCAACCAGCGTTTCCGCCACCGCCCGTTCGATCGCGGCCGCGCCGGCTTCGTCGCCGAGCGAGTAGCGCGCGAGCAACGCGGCCGAGAGGATCGCGCCGATCGGATTCGCCAGCTTTTTGCCGGCGATGTCGGGCGCCGTGCCGCTGATCGGTTCGTAGAGCCCGAAACCGTTCGCGTCGGGCGCCCCGCTCAGGGCGGCGCTCGCCGCCGTGCCGATCGTTCCGGTGATCATCGCGGCTTCGTCGGAGAGGATGTCGCCGAACATGTTCTCGGTGACGATCACGTCGAAGGCGCGCGGATCGCGCACCAGCTGCATCGCCGCGTTGTCGACCAGCATGTGGTCGAGCGTCACGTCGGGATAGTCGTTCGCGACGTCGATCACGATGCGCCGCCAGAGCTGCGAGCTGATCAGCACGTTGTTCTTGTCGACCGAGGTCAAACGTTTGCGCCGCATGCGCGCGAGCGCGAAGGCGAAGCGCGCCACGCGCTCGATCTCGTCGTCGACGTAGACCAGCGTATCGCGCGCGACCTCGTGGCCGTGCTCGTGCGTGATCGCTTTGGCGCCGAAATAGAGCCCGCCGGTCAGCTCGCGCACGAATACGAGATCCATTCCGTCGACCAGCTCGCGGCGCAGCGGCGAGCGCGTCTCCATGCCGGGAAACACGCGCGCGGGCCGGACGTTGGCGAACAGGTTGAAGTGTTTGCGCAGCCCGAGGATCGCCGCTTCGGGGCGCTTGTCGGGCGGCAGATCGTCGTAGCCGGGCCCGCCGACGGCACCGAACAGGATCGCCGCGCTCTCGCTGCAGATGCGCACGGTCTCGGCCGGCAACGGTTCGTCGACCAGCGCGATCGCATTCGCACCGACCGGTGCTTCGACGAAGGTCAGTCCCGGGTGCGCGGCGTCGAGAACGCGCACGGCGGCGGCGGTGACTTCGGGACCGATCCCGTCACCCGGTAGAACGGCAATCTGGGTCACGACGCGCGCTTGGCCTCCCAGGCGCGGATCGCCGGAATCTTCGAGTTGAGATACTTGAGGAAGCCGCCGCCGAGGACGAACGGCTTGCGCGCCGGATCGAGCTCGAACTTGACCGGCGCGTCGTCGTCGGCTTGCACGGTTTCCGCCTCGACGTCGATCGTGATCGTCTCGGCCGCCGCGAAGCGCGGGATCAGCGCCGCGTCGACGATCACCGGCACGAGGCCGTTCATGTAGCAATTCTCGTGGAAGATGCGCGCGAAGCTGGGCGAGATCACGGCCTTGATGCCGGCGCCGAGCAGCGCCCACGCCGCGTGTTCGCGCGAGGAGCCGCAGCCGACGTTCTCGCCGGCCACCCACACCACGGCACCGGGGTGCTCTTCGAGCATCTTACGCCCGTTGGTCATGCCGGTGAAGCAGTATTCGCCCATCCCGGATTCGTCGATCGTCGTGAGGTGCTTGGCCGGAATGATCTGGTCGGTGTCGACGTTGGCGTGCGGGATCGGGAGAACGGGTCCTTTGACGATCATGCCGGCACCGTTTCGCGCGCCGCCGGAACGTCGCTCGGGGACGCGATCCGGCCGAGGATCGCCGATGCCGCAACGACCTGCGGGGAAGCGAGGTGCACGCGCCCGCCGTCACCCATGCGGCCGGGGAAGTTGCGGTTGGTCGAAGAGACCACGCGCGTTTGCGGCGCGATGACGCCGACCGACATTCCTAAACACGGGCCGCACGACGAGTGCGTCCACAGCGCGCCGGCATCTTGGAAGATGTCGTGCAGCCCTTCGCGTTCGGCCTGGCGCTTCACGCCGACCGAGCCCGGCGTGATGATCGTCGGCACGCTCACCTTACGCCCGCGCAGCACCTCGGCGGCCGCGCGCAGATCGCTGATGCGCGAGTTGGTGCACGAGCCGATGAACGCTTGATCGATCCCGATGCTCTTCATCGCCGTGCCGGGCGTGAGCCCCATGTATTCGAGCGAATCTGCGTTCGCGTCGGCCGGCACGGAGCCGTAGATCGACGAGTTCTCGCCGGGATTCGTGCCCCAGGTGACCACCGGCTGCACCGTCGCGCCGTCGATCGTCACGACGCGGTCGTATGCCGCGTCGGGATCGGGCTGGAGCGAGGTCCAGTTGGTCGGCTTGAGCGTCGTCTCGGCGAGGTACGCCGCGGTCTTCTCGTCGGGCGCGATGATGCCGGCCGTCGCGCCCGCTTCGATCGCCATGTTGCAGACGGTCATGCGGCCGTCCATCGACAGCTTGCTGATCGCCGAGCCCGTATACTCGAGCGCGTAGCCGGTGCCGCCCTTGAAGCCGATCGTCTTGATGATCGTCAGGATCAGGTCTTTCGCGGTGACGTCGGGCCCGAGCTCCCCGGTGACCTCGATCTTCATCACCTTGGGGCGCTGCAGCACGAGCACTTGAGCCAGCATCGCGCCGGCCTGCGCCGTCGAGCCGACCCCCAGCGCGAACGTGCCGAACGCGCCGAGCGTGCCGGTGTGGCTGTCGCCGCACGCGATCACCATGCCCGGCGTCACGTAGCCCTTCTCGGGGATGATGACGTGACAGATGCCGTTGTCGCCGATGTCGTGGAAGCGGATCTTCTGGCGCTTCGCCCACAACCGCAGCGTCTGCGCTTGGATCGCGGTGGCCGTGTCCTTGGCCGGCGCGACGTGATCGATCAGCGAGACGATCCGGTTCGGATCGTAGAGCTTGTCGTCGAAATCTTTCTCGATCGCGATGATGCCCTGGGGCGAGGTGATCTCGTGCGCCACCACCAGGTCGACGAAGATCAGCGCGTTGCCGCCGGCTAGTTCTTCGACGACGTGGGATTCCCAGATTTTATCGAACAGTGTTTTCTTCACGATACAAATATTTTCTCGAATTGGACGATGCGGTCGATTTGCGCGCGCAGACGGTCGAGCTGCTTGGCGTCGCCGGCGAATTCGAAGTGCGCCGTCGTCACGGTTTCGCTCGAGGTCGAATCGACCCGCGATGCGCGGCATTGGAAGCGGTGGGCCATGTTGATGACCCGCGCCACGGTGCGCGGGTCACCAACAACGAGGTCATACTTCACGTCAGGCTTTGGACTCCATCAGATCTTCGACGACGCCGCCGGCCGGGATCATCGGCCACACCAGCTCGTCGGGATAACACAACACGTGGAGCAATGCGGGGCCGGTGTAGGCCAGGAAGGCTTGCAACGTCGAGGGTGCATCCTCGGGGCCGCTGATGCGGAACGCTTCGATGTCGTAGGCACTCGCGATCGTGCAGAAGTCCGGGTTGTCGGAGAGGTTCGTCGCCGAGTAACGCTCGTCGTAGAACAGCTCTTGCCACTGGCGCACCATGCCCAGGTTGCGGTTGTCGATCAACACGATCTTCACCGGAACCTGATAGCGCTTCACGGTCGCGAGCTCGGGCATCGTCATCTGGAAGCCGCCGTCGCCGACGATCGCGAACACCGGCCGCCCGGGGTTGGCGAAGCACGCGCCGATCGC
>JBEKXE010000035.1:0-32186 GCA_049512335.1 Candidatus Lustribacter sp. | reverse complement strand
GGTACGCATCGAGATCCCGCTCGCGCTGCCGGCGATCGTCGGCGGCATCCGCATCGCGACCGTCTCGCTGATCGGCATCGCGACCGTCGCGGCCTGGATCGACGCCGGCGGGCTGGGAACGCTCGTGTTCGAGGGGTTGCACCAAGACGATCCCGACAAGATCATCGCCGGCAGCCTGGCCGCGATCGTGCTCGCGCTGGTCGCCGACGGCTTGCTGCGGCTCGCCGAACGCTGGACGGCATCACGGGCATGAACCAGCTCTTCGCGTACGGCACGCTGCGCGATCCCGAGTATCAGGCGGCCTTGTTCGATCGCCGCCTGACCGCGCGGCCCGCGACGCTGCCGGACTGGACGGCGGTCGTGGCCGAAAACGGTTACCTCACGCTGGTGCGCGCGCCGGGCGAATCGGCCGGCGGCGAGCTGCTGGCCCTCGACGACGCCGCGCTGGCGCTCGCCGACGCGTGGGAAGACGTGCAGTACGAGCGCCTGTTGCTCGAGGTGCGCGACGCGAACGGCAACCGCGTCCCGGCGTTCGTCTACGTGCGCCCGACCGCGGCGCGCGAACGCGCGCCGGCCGGTATGCTGGCGAATCATCCGCGCGAGCACGTGCTCGCGGCGATCGCGCGCGCTCGCGCGGATTACGCGCGGACGAAGAGCGAGAGCGCGTAGCGGGCGGCGGTATCGCTGAACGTGCGGAACTCGGCGAAACCGAACGGCGCCAGCAGCGCCACCATGTCTTCGCGGGTGAACTTGTACGACGATTCGGTATGGATCGTCTCCCCCGCTTCGAACGCGACATCGATCCCGGCGCCCGGTATGTGCGCCGTCAGCGCGTCTTCGGCGCGCAAGTGCGAGCGCACGACGCCGTCGCGTTCGTCGTAGCGCGCGAAGAACGAAAACGCGCGCAAATCGAAATCACCACCCAGCTCGCGATTGATGCGGGCCAGCAAATTCTTGTTGAAGGCCGCGGTGACGCCGGTCGGGTCGTCGTAGGCGAGCTCGAGCACCGAGGCTTCCTTCTTGAGATCGTAGCCGATCAGGAGTCCGTCACCGGACTTGAGCGTGCCGCCCAGCAAGCCGAAGAGTTCGCGCGCCGCCGGCGGCTCGAAATTGCCGACGTTGGAACCGAGATAGAGCGCCAGCATGCGATCGCGCGTCTCGATGCTTTTCGCGCGCAGCAGCGCGAAGTAATCGCCGGCATAGGCGCGCACGCGCAGCATCTCGATCGAAGCAACGAGCGCTTCCGACGATTCGATCAGCGCGTCGGGCGAGATGTCGATCGGATGGAACGTCAGCTCGTCCTGGCGTTCGAGAATCGCGTCGATGATCAGGCGCGTCTTGGTCGCGCTGCCGCTGCCGAGCTCGACCAGCTCCAGCGGTGCGTCGAACGCGGCCACGATCTGCGGGCCGTAGGTGGCGAGCAGATCGCGCTCGACCCGGGTGAGGTAGTACTCGGGCAGATGCGTGATCGTCTCGAACAGCGCCGATCCCAAATCGTCGTAGAAATACTTGGGCATCAGCGTATACGGCCGCAGGCCGAGCCCGGTCCGGACGTCTTCGGCAAACGACGCGACCCGGGCCGGTTGCGGGTCACGGTAGAGTGCAAACCTGCCCGTGCCGGCGACCGGCTTCGTCGAGCTCATTCCTCGGGTTCGAACCGTACGCCGGCGGGAAATGTTTCGCTGCCCCGCCCGGGGTGCGACTTTTGCCGCAATGACCGGTTCGGCGCCGGCAGAGCCGTCGCGTTCATGGTGGCCAGATTACCCAGGTTCGGGTCTCCCAATTCCTCTCGGGTCAGCGGTCGCGCACGATGCGCGACCAGCGCTCGCGGATGTCGGCGATGTACGCGCGCGTCTCGGCGTACGGCGGGACGCCGCCGTACCGCTCGACCGCCGCCGGCCCGGCGTTATAGGCCGCGAGCGCCAGCGCGTACGGATCGGCCGCGCCGCGATAGCGGGCGAGATAGGCGCCCAGCAGCCGCGCCGTCGCGTCGATCGACGGGCCCGGATCGAACGGGTCGATCCCGTAGAGATCCGCGGTCCCGACCATGAACTGCCCGATCCCGACCGCACCGGCCCACGAGATCGCGTCGGGGTCGTAGGCCGACTCCTGGAGCAGGGTCGCGGCCAGAAAGCCCGGGTCGAGCCCGTGCGCGCGGGCCGCGCTCAGGGTGCGCTCGGCGAGCACGAGGGCGTCGAAACCGGAGAGACGCGGGTTCGTGCGCATGATGTTGCGGACGGTCGCGGTCAGCTGCCCGCTCCGCGGCGGGGCGTCCATGTACATCCGGGCACCGCGGGTGAGCGGCGCCGGCGCGGGTATATGCCATGATAGCGCGGCGTCGCGCAGGACATCGATCCGGACCCAGCCGGGGTTGAAGGCCAAAGAGAGAGCCAAGAGTGTTGCCCGGAGAGGTTTTCGAGCGCGCAAACCCAACGCTCCGTTAGCCGTACGTCAGACGAAGGATACGTGTGAACTCGATCGTGCTGGGCTCGCCGCTCATTTCCGGTATCGTGGCGACGCTCATCGTCCTCGTGGTTGGAGATTTCGCCTCCACTTTCTTTTATCACGTTCCGCAGCACGTGTGGGGCAAATTGCACTTGCGAACGCATCACGATCGCAAGCGCTCGTACTGGGATCACGCCGTCCTTTCGCGCAGCCCGGCAGTGTTGCTCGACGGCTTGCTCGGAGCGTTGCCCTACATCGCGATCGCCTGCGCTTGCGCGACCTTATCGGTCCCCGGTGCGATCGCCGGTTTGGTGCTGGGCCAGTTGCACGTGTGGTGGCGCCATACGGTCGAGCTCGGTTGGAAAAGCCCGAACGCGCTCGTCCGGTTTGCTCGACTGACCGGCCTCGTGCTGCCGGAGGACCACAACGGCCACCACGTAAATCCTGAAGTTGAGTTCGGAGATATCTTTCGCTTCTACGATGCTCCGGCTCGGAATACGATCGCGTGGCTACGCGCGATCTCGCCTCGGCGGCGCCGCGCCGTGGCCCTGCGCGTGATGCGTGCCCGCAATCGCCGTAGCGCCACCGCCCTGCGCGCCTTGAAGCAACGAAAGTCTCCGACCGGATGACCAAACGCGTCCTCTTCCTTATCTCCGATACCGGCGGCGGGCATCGCGCCGGAGCGATGGCCATCGGCGCCGCGCTCGACGAGATCGACAAGGGGACGCGGTTCGAGTGGCGGATCGATGATATCGCCGCTCACTGCACCTTCCCGCTTTCCAAACTGGGGCCGGCCTACAGCGCGGCCCTCCGCTTTGCACCGCCGATCTACGGCGCGCTCTACCACGCGACCAACGGCCGGCGCCGCTACCGCACGATCGTGCGGTTCTGCGAACCGCTCTACCGCGAGCGCCTCAAGGACGTCTTCACCCAGTACGATCCCGACGTCATCGTCTCGGTCCACCCGCTGCTCAACCACGCCGCGCTGCGGGCGCGCGCCGACGCCGGAATGGACCACGTGCCGATCGTCACCGTGATCACCGATCTCGGGCGCGTGCACGAAGGCTGGCTGTTGCCCGAAGCCGACCTCACGATCGTGCCGGCGCGCGAGGTCTACAACCGGGCCCTCGAGCGCGGTGTCCCGCCGAGCCGCCTGCGGCTGATCGGCCACCCGATCCATCCGAAGTTCGAGAACGTCTCGGCGACCAAGAGCGAAATCCGCGCCACCCTCGGCTTGCCGCAAGAACAGACCATCGCCTTACTGATGGCCGGCGGCGAAGGCGGCGGGAAACTGCTGCCGACCACGCTGGCGCTCGCCAAGACGCATCTCCCCTTCCACCTCGTCGTCGTCACCGGGCGCAACGCGGCCCTCAAAGCAAAGCTCGAAGAATTGGCGCCGTCGCTGCCGACGTCGATGACCGTGCTCGGTTTCCGCAACGACGTCCCCGAGCTGATGCGCGCCGCCGATCTGCTGGTCACCAAAGCCGGACCGGGAACGTTGGCCGAAGCGAGCGTCGCCGAAGTGCCGGTCGTGGTCTACGACTACGTGCCGGGCCAAGAGCGGGGCAACCTCGACTGGGTGCGCACCAACGGCATCGGCGTCGTCGCGCTGACGACCGCCGAGGTCGTGCAATCGGTGAAGCGCATCGTGGAGAACAGCGAACGTCTCGCGACGATGCGCGCCCAACTCACCGGCATCGCACCGCGCGGATCGTCGCGCCGCATCGCCGAGCTCATCGCGCAGGTCGCACAGGACGGCCGCAAACCGACGCCGCGCCTGCCCGTCACCGCCGCCGCCGTGTGACGTCACGACCGGCATCGGCGTGACCGGCGTCGCCTACGCTTCGCGTACTTGTGGCGCTATCCGGTCACGTCGAACGACGCCGAACAAACGCGCTACGTGCGCGCGCTCGCCGAACGCGAACTGGGTCCGGCGCGCGTGGTCGAAGCGCCGCGGCTGATGGGCGCCGCGGACTTCTCGTACTTCGCCGAGCGCGTGCCGGCGCTCGACGCGCCGGAACGGGCCCCTTGATCGCGGACCCGTTCGATCTCGAGCGCTTCGTGAACGCGCAGGACGGCACGTACGAACGCGCGCTGGCGGAACTGCGCGCCGGCCGCAAGCGCACGCACTGGATGTGGTTCATCTTTCCGCAGCTGCGCGGCCTCGGTTCCTCGGCGACCGCGCAGTACTACGGCCTGAGCTCGCTCGACGAAGCGCGCGCGTACCTGGCGCATGCCGTTTTGGGACCGCGGCTGGGGACGTGCGCGCAGGCACTGCTCGACCTCGCGGGGCCCTCGCTGCACGAGATCTTCGGTTCGCCCGACGACCTGAAGTTCGGCTCGTCAATGACGCTCTTCGCGCTCGCCGACGGCACCGCGGACTGCGTCTTCCGGCGCGCGCTGGCGCGCTATTGCGACGGCCGCCTCGACGAACGAACGGTCGCGCTGACTACGCGCTGAGGCCGCCGCGCAAGGCCATGGTGGCGGCTCCGATGGCGCCGGCGTCGTTGCCCAGCGTGGCGGTGACGATCGTCGTCGACCCCGGCGGGACCATCGTCGAGCGCGCCTCGACGAGCGGGCCCACTTGGCCGGTGATGAACGTGCCGGCGCTCGCGACGCCGCCGCCGAGCGCGATCATGGTCGGGTTCACGAACGCGACGATGTTGGCCAGGCCGTAGCCCAGGTCGTCGATCCAGTTGCGCCATGCGGCGAGCCCATGGCCGTCGCCGGCTTGCGCGGCGCGGCGAATCGCTTTCGAGCCGAGCTTCTCTTTGGGCCCGTCGAGCAGCGTGCTGCGCGGGAACGACGGCGTCAGCGCCAGCGCGTGGCGGATCAAGCCCGTCCCCGAGCACTGCGCTTCGAAACAACCGATCTTGCCGCAGCCGCAGACGAAACCGTCATGCGGACGAATCTGGTGGTGGCCGATCTCGCCGGCGCTGGCGCGGCCGCCGACCAGCAGCCGGCCGCCCGAGACGATCCCGCCGCCGATCCCCGTGCCGAGCGTGAGCAGCACGAAGTCGGGCACGCCCTTGCCGGCGCCGAACGTGTGCTCGCCCAGCGTCGCGCAGCGCGCGTCGTTGCCGACGAACACCGGCAGCTTGAAGGCGCTCCGGATGTGATCGCCGAGCGCGACGTCTTTCCAGCCGAAGTTGGGCGAGTAGCGGATGGTGCCGCTCTCGAGGTCGATGTTGCCGGGCGCGCCGATGCCGATGCCGACGATCTGCTTGTCCTTCGCGTCGGCCAGCGCTTCGCCGACGACTTTTTCGACACAGGCGAAGACCGCCGCGGGCGAACGATCGATGATGTCGCGCTCGTGCTTCGCCCGGGTCGTGCCGGTTTCGTCGACGACGGTCGCCATCACGTGCGAGCCGCCCAGATCCACGCCGATTGCTTGCCCCATATTCCTGAGCTTTCGCCCAGCGGCCGGGTCGATCCGCCGTAACCCGCGAATACCGCTGCATGCAAGAGACGATCGATCTGATCGCCCATCGCGAACTGCGCAACCTGCGCAAGTTCACGCGCGAGACCGGGCAGCCCACGACCCTCGAACTCCTCGACCTCGAGCCGATGACCTTCGTCCAGAACATCGAGGTCGACGAAGAACACATCACGATCAAGTACAACGAAAAGATCGAGCGCAAGTACAACGCCAACACGATCACGCATCGCGAGTGGGTGTACAAGTACAACGACGACCCCGAGATGGTCGACGCCGTGCGTAAGGTCGTCGAGCTGGCCCGCAAGCATCTCTACGATCTGCCGGAGAACGTCGCGTGTCCGCCGGGCTGCGCGGAATGCTGCGGCGGCTACGAGCCGTTCGTCAACCGCGCCGACGTGCAACGCATCGCCGACCACTTCGGCTGGACCTACGACGAAGTGATGACGGAATACGTCGTGCCGCGCGAATCCGCCGACGGCTACAACGTCGGCTACTTACGCAAAGTGACCGACGACATCGCCGACAAGTGCATCTTTCTCAAGGGCGGGAAGTCGGGCCACTTCTATTGCGGCATCTACGAGGCGCGCCCGCACGATTGCGGCGCGTTCACGCCGATCGGCTGCGACGACGTCGACACCGATCTGCCGCGCCGCGGCAAGTATCAGGCCGGCTCGCCGTTCAAACCGAAACGGAGACCGAAACGATAGACGCCGACGTCGCGATCGTCGGCGGCGGCCATAACGGGCTGATCGCCGCCGCCTACTGCGCGCGCGCCGGTCTGCGGACGGTCGTCCTCGAGCGGCGCGACGTGCTGGGCGGTGCGGCCGTCACCGAGCCGGTGTGGCCGGGCTATCGCGTCTCGCTCGCCTCGTACGTCTGCAGCCTGCTCGATCCGCAGGTCGTGGCCGACTTGGATCTCGGCGCGCACGGATACTCGGCCTATCGCAAGGACCCCGCGTCGTTCACCCCGCTGCTCGACGGCCGCTCGCTGTTGCTCGGCTCCGACGATGCGGCGAACGCGCGCGAGATCGCGCACTTCGACCCCGCCGACGTGGCTGGATTCGCGGCGTTCGACCAGCATGCGCAGCAGCTCGGCGCCGCGCTCTTCGCGACGTTCGCCGATGAAGCGCCGGCGTTCGACCGTTTCGACGCCGCGACGCGCGCGGCGCTCGAAGGCTCGGCGGCGGATCTGGTGGAGCGCTACGTGCGCACGCCGGTGCTGCAAGCGACGCTCGCCACCGACGGGCTCATCGGCACGGCGGCCGGGCCGCGTGACGCGGGGACGGGCTACGTGCTCGCGCACCACTACGCCGGCCGCGCGCTCGGCCCGCAGGGCGCGTGGGGGTTCGTGCGCGGCGGCATGGGTGCGATCTCCACCGCGGCGGCGTCGGCGGCCCGCGCCGCCGGAGCCGAGCTGCGCACCGGCAGCGTGGTGGAACGCATCGTCCTGCGCGGCGGCCGCGCGGCGCGGCTGGAGCTGCGCGACGGCACGACGATCGACGCCGCGGCGATCCTGGTGAACGCCGATCCGCGCACGCTCTTCCTGCGCCTGCTCGAGGCCGCCGACGTGCCGCCCGAGCTGCGCGCACGCGCGCAAACCTGGCGCAGCAACGGCATGGCGCTGAAGATGAACCTCGCGCTCGGCGAGCTGCCCGATTTCCGCGCGCGTCCCGGAACGCAGCGGCAGCCGCACCACCTCGCGACGATCCACGTCGCGCCCACGGTCGATTTTTTGCAGCAAGCTTACGACGACGCCCGGCAGTTCGGCACGTCGCGCGAACCGATGCTCGAGTGCTTCATGCAAACGCCGACCGATCCGAGTCTGGCGCCGCCCGGCAAACACATCCTCTCGATCTTCGCGCAGTATTTTCCGTACGACCGCAGCGACCGGCCGTGGACCGCCGCCGATCGCGAGGCGATCGGCGATCGCATCGTGGCGCAGCTGGCCGCGTACGCGCCGAACATCCCCGGCGCGATCGAGCATCGGCAGATCCTCGCGCCGCCCGACCTCGAGGCGCTGCTGGGTCTCGACGGCGGGCACATCTTCCACGGCGAGTTGCTGCCGGACCAAGTGTACGAACGCCGGTTCGGCGTGCGTACCGGGATCGACGGGCTCTACCTGTGCGGTTCGGGGACGCATCCCGGCGGCTGCGTCAGCGGCTTCCCCGGCCGCCGCGCCGCCGCGGCGGTCGTCGCCGATTTGGCCCCCGTGTCATGAAAGCATGACATAAAGGTCGCAGATACGAAGGCGGCTCCCCACTCGTTTTGGAGGGAGCTCTATGTTCATCCGCACGGTGGCCGCCACGGCCGCCCTCGTCCTCGTGACCTCGGCAATCAGCTTGGCGGCGGCCATGGGGCCGGTGAAGTTCACGCTGCATCCGCAGAACCACTCGGGCGAAATCGGTGATGCCGTGTTGACCCAGGACGGCGACAACGTCGTCGTCACCGTGACCACGCAGAACGCGCCGGCCGGGGTCGCGCAACCGATCCACATTCACAAGGGCACCTGCGACACGCTCGATCCGAAGCCGACCTATCCGCTGACCACGTTGCAGAACGGCACCTCGACGACGACCCTCAAGAACATGCAGCTAGCCGATTTGATGACCGGCGGTTTCGCGATCAACATCCACCACTCGACCAGTGACGTCCCGACGTATTACGCCTGCGGCAACATCCCGAAGATGCCCGCGATGAAGATGTAATCGTCGCCGGCTTCAAGGCACGATCAGGCGCTCTGTCATCCCGAGCGTAGTCGAGGGACGCGCGACCATCCATGCTACCGAGTGCGAGAATCGCCGCGGCTTTCTCGCATCCCTCGACAACGCTCGGGATGACACCGAGGCTGAAGCTCTAACCCTTCGCGGGGTTCAGGGCACGATCAGGCGGGCGAACGTTGACGCGTCGACGTTCCCGCCGCTGATCGTGATCCCGACGCGTTTGCCGCGCAGCTCGACGCGCCCGCCCAGCGCGGCCGCCAGGCCCGCGGCACCGCTCGGTTCGATGACGAGCTTGAGGCGTTCGAACGCAAAGCGCATCGCGTCGCGCAGCTCGTCGTCGGTTACGGTGACGACGCCCGCGCACAGCGCCTGAACGATCGGAAACGTCAGCTCGCCGGGGGACTGCGTCTGCATGCCGTCGGCGATCGTGTCCGGAACCGGGATCGTCACGCGCTCGTTGCGGGCCAGCGACTGCACCCAGTCATCGCCGGCCACCGTCTCGACGCCGTAGACCGCGATCCCCGGCGCGAGCCCCGTCGCGGCGATCGCGCTGCCGGAGAGCAATCCCCCGCCGCCGGTGGGGACGAACAGCACGTCGAGGGCGCCGGCGTCCTCGATCAGCTCGAGCGCGCTCGTCCCTTGTCCGGCGATGATCGCGGGATCGTCGTAGGGCGGGACCAGCGTCGCGCCGCGCTCGGCCGCCAGCGCCCGTGCGATCTCGGCGCGGTTCATCGTGAAGCGGTCGTAGAGCACGACCTCGGCGCCGTAACCGCGTGTCGCGGCGAGCTTGGCCGCCGGCGCGTCGGCCGGCATCACGATCGCGGCCGGGATGCCGAGCAGCTTCGCCGCCAGCGCGACGCCTTGCGCGTGATTCCCGCTCGAGAACGCAACGACGCCGCGTTCGCGCGCGGGAGCGTCGAGCTGGGCCAGCCGGTTGTACGCGCCGCGAAACTTGAAGGCGCCCATGCGCTGCAGGTTCTCGGCCTTGAGGTAGGCGCGCGCGCCGAGCCGCTCGTCGAGCGTCGCCGACGTGATGGCCGGCGTGCGGTGCGCCACGCCGCGCAAACGCCCCGCCGCCGCCACGACGTCGTCGAACGTTACCGCCAAAGCCGGCATTTACTGTGCCGTCGGCAGCGTGTACTTGAAGCCGACGACCTTGTCGTCGGGATCGAAGCGGATCGTTTCGTGGACCACGCCTTTGTCGAACGTGGCGTCGAATTCGTGCACGCGGTTCGCCGACTCGTCGGCGGGAACCGTCGTCTCGCGCACGCGCTGCAGCTTGCCCAGCGGGGCGAACGCGTCCGCGTCGCGCCCGACGATCGCATGCGTGACCAGCGTCGCGGTCTCGGCGTTCTGAAATTTCTCGACGCCGGCCAGATCGTTGTTCTGCAACGCGACCGTCATCTGCGACGCGATCGTTTCGTACTTCGTGTCGTGATGGGCGAAGATACTGCGGAACAGCGAAAAGACGATCAGCGCCACGATGACGACCAGCAGAAAGCTCGTGGTTGCGGAGATGCGCTGCGGCGGCCGCGCGCCGGTGATGGCCGGCGTGCTCACGACGCCACCGCCGCGGTGAGACCGCGCACGCCGAACGGCTCGAACGTCAGCCGCGGGTTCCACTCGGCCGCCAAACGCAGGCTCCACTCGCTCTCGAACAATCCCAGCGGCGCGCCGTCCCAATCCTCGACCAGCCGCGCGTTGGACGGCAGCTGGGCCGCGGCCAGTGCTTCGGCGTCACCCGTGACGTTGCGTGCCAGCGTGAACGGCAAAGTGGTCATCGCCGTCTTGACGCTATACTCCGACTCGAGGCGAAACTTCACGACCTCGAACTGCAGCGCGCCGACCGCCGCGAGGATCGGTTCGATCCGCGTCTGCCCGTACGGATAGAGCACCTGGATCGCACCCTCTTCACGCAACTGAGCAATCCCCTTCTGGAACGATTTGTAGCTCGCGGTGTCGATACTCCGCACCAGCGCGAAATGTTCCGGCTCGAACGCCGGAATCGGATCGAAGCGCACGTCGGGCGTGTCGGCGAGCGTATCGCCGATCGCGAAGGTGCCGGGGTTGGCGAGTCCCACGACGTCACCGGCGTAGGCGACCTCGATCGACTCGCGCTCGTTGGCGAACAGCTTCATCGCGCGCGTCAGCCGCACGTCCTTGCCGCTGCGCACGTTGCGCACGGTCATGTCGCGCTCGAAGCGGCCCGAGCAGATGCGCGCGAACGCGACGCGGTCGCGATGGCGGGGATCCATGTTGGCCTGGATCTTGAACACGAAAGCCGAGAAGCGTTCGTCGGTCGCGTCGATGGGCGCACGGTTCGCGTCGAGGCGAATGCCGGGCGCGGGTGCCATGTTCACGAACCGGTCGAGAAACAGCTCGACGCCGAAGTTCGTCATCGCGCTGCCGAAGAACACCGGCGTGACGTCGCCACGCATCATGGCGGCGTGCTCGAACGCCGCGCCCGCGCCTTCGAGCAGCTCGATCCCGTCGAGGAATTCGCGGTACGTTCCCTCGTCGACCAGCGCGCGTATTTTCTCGTCGTGCACGCCGGCCACCGACACGGGCGCCCGCTTCGCGCCGTGCTCGGTGCGCTCGAAGGTGTGCAGCTCGCGCGTCTCGCGGTCGTACACGCCGCGGAAAGTCTCGCCGTTGCCGAGCGGCCAGTTCACCGGGTAGGCGCCGATGCCGAGCACGTTCTCGAGCTCGTCGAGCAGTTCGAGCGGGTCGCGCGTGGGCCGGTCCATCTTGTTGATGAACGTGAACAGCGGGATGCGCCGCGCGCGGCAGATCGCAAACAACTTGCGGGTCTGCGGTTCTACGCCCTTGGCCGCGTCGATCAGCATGACCGCACTGTCGGCCGCCAGCAGCGTCCGGTACGTGTCCTCGCCGAAATCTTGGTGGCCCGGCGTATCGAGGAGATTGATCGTCCGGCCGTGATAGGGGAACTGGAGGACCGTTGACGTGATCGAGATCCCGCGCTCCCGCTCCAGTTCCATCCAGTCCGAGGTCGCCGAGCGGGCTCGCCGGCGCGCCGCGACTTGACCCGCGGTCACGATCGCTCCGCCGTACAGCAGGAGCTTCTCGGTCAGCGTGGTCTTGCCGGCGTCGGGGTGCGAGATGATCGCGAAGGTCCGGCGATTCTCGACTTCGGCGCGTAAATCCATGACCGTGCGAAATTCGACGGCGCTGCGCACGACCTTTGCCACGCTCGCGATCTTCTCGGCAGCCGTGTTCTGGGGCGGCAACGCCATCGCGTCCAAGATCCTCTACGAGCCGGGGGGCGCGCACTTCGACGCACCCGGACTGTTCGTCGCGCGCGCCGCATGGTCGCTGCCGCTCTTCTTGCTACTGGCGGTGCTGGCCCGGCCCGAACGCGCGCCGACCCGAGCGCAGTGGCTGCTCCTGATCGGCACGGGCGTCGCGTTCGGGCCGGGCGCGTGCGGTTTTCTCGCGCTGGCCGCGCAGTACACCAGCGGCGCGCACGTCGTGCTGCTGATGAGCCTCACCCCGCCGGTGACGGCCGTGCTGGCCGGGATCACGCTGCGCGAACGCGTCAACGGGATGCGCATCGCGGCGCTGGCGATCGGCATCGCGGGCGCGGTGCTGCTCACGTTCACGCGCTCGTCGACCGGCTCGACGGTGTTCGGCGACATGCTCGAGATCGTTCAGGTCGTGTCCTACGCCGTGATGCTCGTGCTGACGCGCGCGCTGGGCGTGCGCTTCTCGGCGATCTTCGTCAGCGGAACGTACGGCGCGATCGGCATGGGGTTGTTGGTGCTGTTCGGCCTCGCCACCGGACGCCTCGGACCGTCGATCGCGCAGACGCTGGTGCCGAACGCCACGATCCTGGGGTGGTTCTTCGGCGAGATCGTCATCGGGCTCTCGATCTACGGCCAGTTCGCGCAAGCGTTCGCATTGCGTTATCTCTCGGCCGGCACCACCGGCCTCATCAGCTCGTACGGCACGCTCGTCGTCGGCGTGATCGGCGCCGTCGTCCTGCTGCACGAAAGCATCGCCGCCAGCGGCTACCTCGCCGGCGTGCTCCTCGCGATCGCATTGGCGTTGGGCTTGGTTCCGGTGCGCACTACCCCCCTGTCACCCTGAGCTTGTCGAAGGGCCGTCTCAATCGCAAACCTTGGTGGCGGTCCTTCGACAAGCTCAGGATGACAACAAGGACGTGCCCATCCACTCGGGGTGCGCGACGGTGGCATCGAGGTCGTCGGTGGTTTTGTAGGGTTCGAGCGCGCCGTCGGCCGACAGCGGCGCGCTGCGCGCGAGGATCGACGCGATCTGCGAATCGGACAGCGGGCGGAACGAAATCGCCGCCGTCACGGCTTGATCGAGCGTCGCGACCGAATCGATCCCGGTGATCACGGTTGCGACCGGCAAGGTCATACTGTAATGCAGCATCTGCAGCGGCCCCGCCACGCGCGCTTCGAGGATGTGGCCGTCGCCGAACGTTTTCATCGCTAGGATCGCGGTGTCGGTGCGCTGCGCGACCGGGATCACGCTGCGTTCGAAGCTTTGAAAGTGGGCGTCCATGATGTTGAGCGGCATCTGCACGGTGTCGAAGACGAAACCGTGACTCGCGGCGACCTCGAACATGTGCACGTGATGGGCCGGATGCTTGTGACCGGTGAAGCCGAGAAAACGCACCTTGCCGGCCTGCTGCGCGGCCAGCATCGCTTCGATCGCGCCGCCTTCGGCGAACACGCGCTCGGCGTCGCCGGAACGGTTGTTCTCGTTGATTTGCCAGAGGTCGACGTGATCGGTTTGCAGCCGCCGCAGCGACTCGTCGAGCTGCGCGGTAGCCGTCACGCGGTCGCGGCCGTCGAACTTCGTCATCAGGAACACGCGCTTGCGGTAGCCGGCGCGCGAGAGCGCGTGGCCCATCCGTTCCTCGCTGCGGCCGCCGTGGTAATCCCAGCAGTTGTCGAGAAACGTGATGCCCTGATCGATGCCCCGGTGGATCAGGTAGATCGCCTCGTCGCTGCTGAGCACGCTCGCGCCGAGATGTTGCCCGCCCATTCCGACCACCGAGACCTGCTCGTTGGTACGGCCGAGGCGGCGCGTCGGGACACCGGATGACATGCCCAACTCTACCCCATCCGCAACCGTCGAACCCTGCGGCTCAATAGCGCCGGATCTCGAGCTCGCCGCCCGAGCGAACGGTCAGCACCAGCCGGCCGCCGACGCGGTACAGCGCCGCCTCGGGAGGAACGCGCAGGCGATCGGGGCCCCGGTCGACCCAGATGTCCTGCGCCCGCACGAGCACGGTGCAGTCCCCGGCCCGGAACGTGGTCCCGGGCGCGATCCGGTCGCCGGGCGGCGGCAGCCGCGGCTCGAGCGCGGCGGCCGGCCCGCTGACCCGCGACTGTTCGTCGAAGCAGCCGGGCAGCGCCGAGAGCACCCACGGGCCTTGGCCGGTGAAGGGGCGCGCCGTGGCCGGGGCCTCGGCAACGTGCGTCTCGACCGTCGGCGTGCCGGTCGGACGGGCCGAGATGCGCAGGTCGGGCGGCCTCAGCCGGTGCGCGAAGACGATGCTGCCGATCACGAGCACGATGGCGGCTGCGATGATGTAATAACGGAACACGCTGGCACCTTTTTGTCGCCGCCGTAGGTTGACGGCCCTGTGCCGCACGAAAGCGGCCTTTTGCATTCGAGGAGAACCGACCGATGAGTACGACCCAGGAGAAGCCCAAGCCGGGGCTCGATACGATCGCCCTGCACGGCGGCCAGAACGTGGATCCCGGTACCCGGGCGCGCGCGGTGCCGATCTACCAGACCACGTCGTACGTCTTCGAGGACACCGGCCACGCGGCTCGGCTCTTCGCCCTCGAAGAGTTCGGCAACATCTACACCCGCATCATGAACCCGACGACCGACGTGCTCGAACAGCGCATCGCCGCACTCGAAGGCGGCGTCGGCGCGCTGGCGGTCGCGAGCGGCCAGGCCGCGGTCGTGTATTCGATCCTCAACATCGCACGCGCGGGCGATCACATCGTCAGCTCCGGTTCGCTCTACGGCGGAACGTACAACGCGTTCTTCCACACGCTGCCGAAGTTCGGCATCACGACGACGTTCGTCGAACCGGGCGACATCGCGGGCTGGAAAGCCGCGGTCAAGCCCAACACCAAAGCGTTCTTCGCCGAAACGCTCGGCAACCCGAAGGTCGACGTGCTCGACGTGAAGGCCGTCGCCGACGCGGCGCACGCTTCGGGCGTGCCGCTGATCGTCGACAACACGTTGCCGACGCCGATGCTGCTGCGGCCGATCGAGTACGGCGCCGACGTCGTCGTGCACTCGGCGACGAAGTTCATCGGCGGTCACGGCACTTCGATCGGCGGCTTGATCGTCGACGCGGGCAAGTTCGATTGGAGCAACGGCAAGTTTCCCGAGCTGATCGAGCCCGATCCGTCGTATCACGGCGCGCAATACGTCGCCTCGTTCGGACCGCTGGCCTATATTTTGAAAGCGCGGGTGCAGCTGCTGCGCGACGTCGGTGCGGCACTCTCGCCGTTCAACGCGTTCCTGTTACTGCAGGGGATGGAGACGCTGGGGCTGCGCATGGAACGCCACTGCTCGAACGCGTTGGCCGTCGCCGAATTCCTCGAGAAGAACGCCAAGGTAACGTCGGTGCGGTATCCCGGCCTGCGCGAAGACCCGGCCTACGACCGGGCCCGCACGTATCTGCCCAACGGCGCGGGCGCGATCGTGACACTCGAGATTCCCGAAGCGCGCGCGTTCATCGACAAACTGCAGCTGTTCTCGCTGCTGGCGAACGTCGGCGATGCGAAGTCGCTGGTGATCCACCCGGCCTCGACGACGCACCAGCAGCTCTCGCCGGCCGAACAAGCGCTCAGCGGCATCACCGAAAACACCGTGCGGCTCTCGGTCGGCATCGAATCGATCCGCGACATCATCGCCGACATCGAGCAGGCACTCGCAGCGACCTGATGCTCGATTCCGTCATCGACCACGACGTCCGGCTGGGAGACGTTTCGCTGAGCGGCGGAACGACGCTGCCGGACGTGGTGGCACGCGTGACGGTCTACGGCCGGCCGCGCGACGGCGGCGCCAACGTCGTGTTCGCACCGCACGCGCTGACCGGCTCGTCGCGCATCGCGGAATGGTGGGGCGGCCTCATCGGCACCGGCGCGCTCTTCGACACCGCGCGGTGGTGCGTGGTCGGCATCAACGCGCTCGGCGGCTGCTACGGTTCGACCGGCCCGCCGTCGCTCGCGCCGGACGGCCGCCGCTGGGGCCCGCGCTTTCCGGTGATCACGGTCGAGGACATGGTGGACGTGCAGCGCCGCGCGCTCTCCGCGCTCGGAATCGACCGCCTGGGCGTCGTGATCGGCGGCTCGCTGGGCGGCTTCCAGGCCCTCTCGTGGGCGCGGCGCTATGGCGCGGCGGTCGATCACGCGATCGTCATCGGCGCTCACGATCACCTGCGCGCGCAAGCGATCGCGCAGAACGGTTTGGCGCGCGAAGCGATCCGGCTCGATCCGAATTTTCGCGACGGCTGGTACGACGAACAGCCGGCGGCGGGATTACGGCTCGCGCGCGCGATCGCGACGCTCACCTACAAAAGCGAGGAGTTGTTCGAAAGCCGCTATGCCAATCGCCCCGACCGGGCCGGCGGCAACCCGAAGCTCGTGCTCGACGACCGCTTCGACGTCGACGGGTACCTCGCGTATCAGGGCGTGCGCTTCGCCGCGCGCATGGACGCGAACACCTACCGCGTGCTGACGCGCGCGATGGACCTCTTCGACCTGCGCGGCGCGGAGAGCGGACCCGAGCGCACGCGGCTGACGTTCGTCGGCATCACCGGCGATCAGCTATTCTTCGCCGAGCACATCCGCGCGGTGTGCGAACGCTGGTCCGCCGCCGGCTGGGACGCGACGTTCCGCCTGTTGCACAGCACGCACGGTCACGACGCGTTCCTGGCCGAAACGCCGGCGCTCGGCGAGCTGCTGCGCGACCGCGTTTAGGCGGCGGCGGTCTCTCCGGCGACGGCCGCCGGCGCAAGCGCGAGGTTGGCGCGGCCGATGCGCGCGTCGGCCATGCCGTAGTACACATCGAAGTCGCGTTCGCCGAGCACGTCGATGCCGGTCGGGAACACGACGTTGTTCACGACGCCGTGCATCTCGTCGGGATGTTCGGGCGTCAACACCGGCGCGGGCGAACGATAACGCACCAGGTGCGGTTGATCGGCGTCGTGGATGACGATGCCGGCGCTGTACGTCATCGCGTAGCGGCCGTCGACCTCGACGGCGTCGACGGCGTGATAGAGCGAGAACCAGCCTTCGGCGACGCGCACCGGCGGCGTGCCGCCGCCGGTCTTGAGACGGCCCCACGGACCGTCCGGCGCGAGCACGATCGTGCTCTCGTGCGGCACGAGCAGGTTGCGAATGTCGGCTTGCACGGCGTCCAGCGGAACGTACGCGATGCAGGTCGACTCGCGTTCGGAGGGCGGCAGCCCGAGCAAGTAGGGAATGGCGGCGTGCCCGTCCATCGTCGACACGCGCTTCATCGGCCGGTGGTAGAACGCCAGCGCGAGCATGCCCGACGGCGAACGCACGGGCTCGGGGAAAAACACCCCGTCCTTGTCGTCTCCGCTCGCCAAACCGTGCGCGGCGAAATCGACCGGACCCAAACGCTCCCAATGATAGGCGTCTTTCGAGAGCGCGAATACGATGCGCGGACCCGTCGGACCGAACGCGGTGTACGCCATCACGTAGCGTTCGAGCACCGGCACGAACGTCACGCGTGGATCCTCGCAGCCCATGCCGCCGCTGGCCGTCGGCCGCAGCTCGTACGGCATGTCCGGTTCGAGCGCGTAACCGAGCCGTTCGAAGCGCACGTCGTTGCCGTTGCCGGCGTTGCGCGCCAAACCGACGCGCGAGACGTTGCCTGCTGCGACGGTGCGCGGATAGAGCAACAGCTCGCCGCCGGGCGCACGCGTGCTGGCCGGGTTGAGCACCCCTTCGGCTTCAGCGGGATCGCCGTCCGGTTCCAGCACGGTTCCCAGCCGGCGCACGGTGGCGTCCAACCCCGCGAGCGCGTTGGTCATTCCACGGCCCGTTCTACCCGAGGCCCTCACGCGCATGCCGTCATCGCCAAACTATCGGTGAACGCACGGATTTCTTTAGCTCGAGCTAGCGTAGCGTCGTGGATGTGATCGGATCGCCCGACGGGGTGACGACGTCGACGCCGACGCCCGGGCGGTAAGCGATGTTCGGTACGTACCACATCGTGTAGGTGCGGTAGGGTTCGACCGGCTCGCCGCCGTCGATGGGCGCGCGCTCGAAGGCGACGATGCGCTCCCGGTCGGCGTTCGCGCGAATCGACTCGGTGATCTGCACGTAACCGCTCTCCCGGTGCGGGCCCATGAGCAAGATCACCGCGAATTCCTTGCGGAAATCGGGCGTGCCGTGAATCCCAAGGACGTCGAGCCCACGCTTGTCGCGCACGACCACGATTTGCGTCGGACCGGAGACCTTCGTTTCCCCGGAGGCGACCTGATTGACGCGGACTTCTCGGCAACCGACGAGCGCGACAAATGCCACGAGGACCAGCAGAACGCGCTGCATCGAATGCGACTCTTCGAGATAACCCGGCGATTCCCCGAGGTGGGGCCGGACCGGGCTCCAAAATCACCACGAATGTCGTTGTGGCGGGTTTCACGGGGGGGTACCCTCGGAAGGATGTTCCGCGCGTTCTCGCTCGCGGCCGCAATAGTCGCGCTGGGCGCGGCCACGGTGGCCTTGGCCGGCAGCCCCTGGCCGGTCGTCTTGCCCTCGGGCACCGGGCTGCTCCTGGGCGCCCTGACGGTCCTGGCGGTCGTGGCCGTCGTCCAGCCCCGTAGGGACCGGCAACCCGCCCGGAGCGTCCGTGAGCCGCTCCCCGGACGCGTGCCCTCGCGCGCGGCGCGGGCGCGATGAACTCCACGCTCTCGCGCGTCGAAGGCACCGAGCAGGCCCTCGTCCGCACCGGCTGGCGCGCCGCGTGCGAGGACTACTTCGAGCTGACCAAGCCGCGCATCATCGTGCTGCTGCTGATCACGACGCTGGCCGCGGCGATCATGGCCGCGCGCGGCGTACCGCCGCTTGCACGCACGTTCTGGGCGCTGGTCGGCGGCGCGCTGGCAGCAGCGTCGGCCGGCGCGTTCAACTGCGTCTACGATATCGACATCGACGCCAAGATGCGGCGCACGAGAGGCCGCCCGTTGCCGCGCGGCGCGATCTTGCCCAACCGCGCACTGGCGTTTGCAATCGTGCTCGGCGTCGGTTCGTTTTGGCTGCTGTACTATTTGGTCAACCCGCTCGCGGCCTGGCTCTCCCTTGGCGGTAACGCCTACTACGTGTTCGTCTACACGATGTGGCTCAAGCGCAGGACCTCGCAGAACATCGTAATCGGGGGCTTTGCCGGATCGATCCCGCCGTTGGTCGGCTGGGCGGCCGTCACGGGCACGCTGGGCTGGCCGGCGCTCGCGCTGGCGGCGCTGATCTTTCTCTGGACGCCGCCGCATTTCTGGGCCTTGGCGTTGATGACCGAGACGGATTACCACAAAGCCGGCATCCCCATGCTGCCCAACGTGTACGGCGTGGCGCACACCAAGCGCGAGATGCTCGTCTACACGGTCGTGTTGTTCGTCTTCTGCGTCGCGCTCGTGCCGCTCCACGTGTTCGGACCGATCTTCCTCGCGGCGGCGCTGGTCCTCGGCGGCTGGTTCGTCTACGACGCGATCCGCGTGCTGCGCAACGAGGGGGCGAAGTGCGCGCGCGGCATGTTCACGTTTTCGCTGCTCTATCTCGCGCTGATGTGCCTCGCCGCCGTCGTCGATCGCGTGGTCTTCCCGTGACGCGCTAGCCGTGCGCACCGTTACCGAGAACGTGGACACCGCTCACCCGGCAACCTCCGCGACGACCACCGTCGCCGGTCATACGCTCGACCCCAATACGGTGCCGCTGCTCGTCACCCTCGGCCTCGGCGTCTTCGCCGGCGCGCTCGACCTCGGCGTGCTCTCGCCGGCGCTGCCGGCACTCGGAATCGCGTTCGGCGCGGGGCCCCGTCAGCTGCCGTGGATCTTCACGCTGTACTTGCTCGCGAACGTCGTCAGCATCCCGATCATGACCAAGCTCGCCGATCGCAACGGCCGCCGGCCGGTGTACATCGCCTGCGTATCGATCTTCGCGGTCGGTTCGGTCATCGCGATCCTGGCGCAGAATTTCCCGATGTTTCTGTGCGCGCGAGCGATTCAGGCCTTCGGAGCGGGCGGCATCTTCCCGGTAGCGACCGCCGCGATCGCCGATCGCATCCCGCCCGAACGGCGCGGCGCCGCGCTGGGTCTGGTGGCGGCAACCTGGGGTCTGGCCGCGATCGTCGGCCCGCTGGTCGGCGGCCTGTTCACGCACTTCCTCTCCTGGCACTGGATCTTCGTCGCGAACGTGCCGCTGGCGATCGTCGTGATCGTCATGGCGCGCACGACCCTGCCGGTAACGGTCGCCAACGTGCGCGGTCCGCTCGACGTGGCGGGGATCGTGCTGCTCGCGGCCGGTCTGTTGGGCTTGATGTTCGGGCTCACGCGTTACGACGTCACCGGTGCGACCAGCAATCTGCCGGCGCGGCTGTGGCTGACGGGCGGCATCGCGGCGCTGCTCGCGTTCGTGTTCGCCGAGCGGCGCGCGGGCGAGCCGGTCATTCCGCCGCGCTTCTTCACCGACGGCCAGCTGGCGCTCGTGTACGGTCTCGAAATCCTGATCGGCATCCTCGAAGGCGCGTTGTTCTTCATCCCCGCCGCGCTCGTCGCGGCCGAGCACCTGAGCTACGCCGCGGCCGGTGCGGTGGCCGCGATCGGCGCGGTGATGTTCGTCGTCGTGATCCCCGGCGCGGGCCGCGCGCTCGACGCCGCGGGCAGCCGCGTCGTGCTCGCCACGGGAACGACGCTGACCGCGATCGGCCTCGCGATCTTTGCCTTCGGGTTCGGCAATATCTGGATCGCGATCGGCGCGATGGTCGTGGCGGGCTGCGGTTTCGGCGCCCTGCTGGGCGCGCCGACGCGCTACATCGTGACCAACCGCGCCGGCTCCCAGCAACGCGCGGCGGCCGTCGGCCTGCTGTCGGTGTGCCTGATCCTGGGCCAGATCCTCGGCGGCTCGCTGGCCGGCGGCGTCATCGGTTCGCAGGCCACCGCCGTCGAAGGCTACCATGTCGCGTACCTGTGGTTCACCGCGATCGCGGTCGTCGCCGCGCTGGTGACCTTCGGGCTGCACGCCAAGGCTCGCGAACGCGCAGAGGCACGCCCCTGACATGACCCAAGCCCAAACGCTCGCCAAAGCCCTCAACGCGCTGGCGCGCGGACCGCAATTCAACTACTCGAAGGCCCGCGCCACGGCGCGTCAGGACGGCAACGTCGACTGGGCCGCGACCAAGACGCGCAATGACGACTTCAACGCCGAGGTCGACGGCTGCGAGACGTTCGTGATGAACGACGGCAGCGTCTGCGAATGGTCGAGCCCGGCGTCGTCCTATACGCCGAAAGCGCACTAGCCGTGGCGCAATCGTACGAGGACGTCACGGTCGACGTGTTTACGACCGTTGCCTTCGAAGGCAACCCGCTCGCCGTCTTCACCGATGCGCGCGGCCTCGAGGGGGCGACGATGCAGCAGATCGCGCGCGAGCTGAACCTCTCCGAGACGACGTTCGTCCTTCCGCCGGCCGATGCCGCGCACACCGCGCACGTGCGCATCTTCACGCCGCAGAGCGAGCTGCTCGACGTCGCGCCCGAGATCGCGTTCGCCGGCCCAACCGGCGGCGAACCGAGCTTCGAAGCGGGCGGCTCAGTCGTCCCCATCGCCCGCGCCGAATTGCGTCTCTAGCGTCATCATCGGCGCGCGCAATGGCGCGCAGTTGGCTGGATGATCGAGCGGCAGGCGCAGCCCCGGCGCCCCGCGCCGTTCTAGGCGTTCTTGGCGATGCGGCGGGCGAGGCGGAACACGAGGTAGCCGCAGGACGCGAAGATCAGCAAGCCGACGGCGAGATCGGTGAGGCCGTTGAACGCGGCGACGGTGTTGCCGAAGATCGCGGTCGCGGTCCGCGAAAGCCACAGGTCGAAGCGCGCGATCGGGTTCGCGGCCTCGGCACGGCTTTTGTCGATGTCGGCGATGATCTCGTCGGGCTGCCAGGACGTCTCGGTGATCTCGTTGCTGACGCGGCCGTCGGGCCCGATCTCGATCGTGTTCTCGGTGTGGATGAGGCCCGCGACAGGATCGGGGAACACCGAGATGCCGAAGCGCGCCGCGAAGTTGAGCGTGGGATCGGCGTCGCCCACCGCAAGCGTCCAGTCGCGCGGATTCGCGCCGAACGTTTGCCCGTAGCGGGCGAGCACCGGCGGCCGGTCGTAGGACGGGTCGAGGGTCACCTCAACCAAATGCATCGGGCGCTTGCCGATGCGTGCTTGCAACGCGTTGAACTTGGCCGAGATCAGCGGGCACATGCGCGGGTCCTGGCAACGCGTGTAGATGAACGCGAGCACGACGTCTTGGCCACGCAGTTGCGAAAACCGGAACGGCCGTCCGGTCTGGTCGAAGAACGGCGTGTCGGGCACGATGTCGCCGATCTGCAGGGGGAAGACTCGCCGCAGCACGTCCGGCTGCGCGGTGACCGGCAACGTCGAGCTCACGCGCACGTCGCGCAGCGTCCAGGGCTCCGTCGAGCGATCGACCGTCGCGTCGATCGTGTTGCCGACTTGCAGTGTAGCAACCTGGGAACGCGGAACGATCTGGAACGGCATCGTCATGGACGGCATCGAACCGAAGGCGTCGTGGTGAACGATCGCCTGGCCGTCCTTCGGCAGCAGCGCCAGGACGACACCGTGAAGCCGCTCCGTTTTTGCCCACGCCGTCCCGGAACCGACCAGCATGACGAACGCGACTAGGCCAAGCATCCAAGAATACCAAGCCGGTCGCTTGCCGGACCGCTTCGGCGCCGGCATCATTCAGGCGTTTTCGACGAAGATCTTCCGCGCGCAAAAGTAGAGGATCAAACACGCCCCTCCGAAGATCGCCGCCACGACCGCGAGGTCGAGCAGTCCGGAATACCCGGACAAACTGTTGCCGCACAGCGCCGCGCTCGCTTTGGAAAGCTCGTAATCGATGCGTGCGAAGAAGTTCGACGGCACTTCGCTGACCGAGCGCACCTCGGCCGCGACGTCGTCGGGATTCCACGCCGCCGCGTCGAGCAGATCGACGATTTGGCCGTTGCGGTCGATGATCGCCGTGCGTTCGGAATGGATCAGTCCGGCTTGCGGGTCGGCGAACACCGCGATACCGAAGCGAGCAGCGAAATCGTTGACGACGTTCTCCGGCCCGGTCGCGAGCGTCCAGCGCGCCGGATCGGCGTCGAAACGCTGGCCGTAGTTCGCCAGCACTTGCGGCGTGTCGTACGCCGGATCGAGGGTGACCTCGACCAGGTGCACCGGCAGATCGGCGAGTTTGCGCTGCAGCAAGTGAAAGTTCGCGGAAACCAGCGGGCACATGCGCGGATCTTTGCAGCGCGTGTAGATGAACGCGAGGACCACGGTCTGGCCGCGGAAATCCGTAAAGCTGAAACCGCGCGAGAGCTGATCGAAGAACTGCGTCTGCGGCATCACGTCGCCGACCTTGAGCGGCTGGACGTCGTGCACGGCGCGCGCGACGCCGCCGGCGACGCCGCCGGTAACGCGAATGTCGTCCAGACGCGGTTCGTCAGCCGAAAAATCGGTTCTGGCATCGATCCGGTCGCCGGCCTGTAAGCGCGCGAGCGCGCTTGCGGGCTCGACCCGGAACACCATCGTCATCGCCGGCATGCCGGCGACGGCGTCGTGCCGTACGACGGCTTCACCCTGCGCGGTCAGCACGTCTACGACGAGGCCGTGGATGTGCACTGCGGCAACAGCCGGCTGCATTGTGAAAGCGAAGATGGCGGCTGCGAGCGCGGGGACGGCGGCGAGAAGCCTGTTCATTGCGGTTCCATGCTTTTCGCGCCGCCGGCGAGCAACTCTTTGCAACAGGACCGTGTGGCTGACCCCCCGAACGGGCGGCACCCATGCGACGCCGCGACAGGTGGTGGCATCCCTCGATCGCTCGTCGACCTTGGCGCGCGGAGGAACGCCGCGTCGTGATGCGCGGTTTTTGGGGCCGCTTCTTCATCGCGGTCGAACCGCTGACGATCGGGCTCGTCTTTACCGTGCTGGCGACCGGCTTATTGCTGCGTCACCAGCAAGGTGCAATCTTCGTCGCACCGATTTTCGGCGGTGCGGCAATACTCTTCTTCGCCTACGCGACCGTGCTGATGAGCTCGGTGACCCGGGCCGTGTTCGAGTCGCACGGTTCGATCTGGACGGTCGACGGGTACGTCGCCTATCGCGCCCACGAGGCGCCCGACCGCGACATCAGCTACTCGGTCGCCGTGCTCGACGAAAACAAGCAGATTCTCGGCGAGTGGCCGCTCGATCGCCGGCCCAAAGCGCTCGATCGCGACGAACCCTGGCCGGCACTGGTGGAGTTCTGCCGCTACGGCGGCGTATTGAGGATCGACGGGCGCTCGACGGGCGTGCTGCCCGACGACATCCCGGCACTCGGAATCGGCGCACCGGCCGCCTTCGCCCGCAGCGGCGAGGAGGTTGTGGACTAAGGAACCGCCTGCGGGGACGGGAGCGGCACCTTGACGGCGTCCGATGCCGGCCAGACGTGCTGATCGCGGGACGACGAGTAGACGTTGTAGCCCTGCCACATCACGAGCACGAGCGAAAACGCGAGGAACAGATACATCCACTTCGAGATGCCGAGACTGACCGGTACGTCTTCCGATGGTCCGCCGTGACCGTGCGCGTCGCTCACGCGAATGCTCCCAAGATGTTGAGTGATGCCAAGAATGCCAGTACGCAGCCGATGATCATCAAACCCAGCAGCAGCTTCGTCACCTGGGCGTCGAGCCCGTGAATAGGTAATTCGTTGCGCAATTGCCACGTCGCGGTCCCGCCCACGAGGAGCGAGCCGATGAGGGCAATGATGCGTTCTACCAGTGAAGCAGTCATGATTTACCAGAGATAGAACAGGAAGAAGAGTAAGACCCAGATCACGTCGACGAAATGCCAGTACAGCGTTCCGGCCACGAGCCCGAAATACTTGGAGCCCGTGTAGACGCCGCGGTTCGCTTGGATCCCGAGCACCGTCAGGAAGCAGACGCCGACGAAGACGTGGAAACCGTGCAACCCCGTCAGGGTGAAGAACGATGCCCCGAACGTGCTGCCCTGCCAGGTCATCGGCGCCGACAGGTACTCGTGCGCCTGACCGCACAGGAAGCCGATCCCCAGCACGATCGTCGCAATGAGCCAGAAGTTGAAGGCGAGCTTCTTGAGGTGCTTCCAGCTCTCGAGCGCGAAGTGCATCGTGACGCCCGATCCGAACAGCACGATCGAGTTCATCGCGCCGAACGCGACGTCGAGCCGCTCGATCTGCTTCCCATCGACGATCGGCGGCCAGACCGGCGCCGCAGTGCGAAGGTAGAGATACGCAAACACGAATGCGCCGAACAGCACGCAGTCGGCGAGCAGAAAGAGCACGAAGCCGAACAGCCGGATGTCGCGTGTCTCGGCGTACACCGGATCGACGTCGCGATAGCGCGCCTCGACCGCCAGCTTCTCCAGGTACGGCGTGGTGTGCGCGACGGTACTGACGGCCATCAGACCCCCACGCCGGCGGCGTTACGCGGCAGAACCGCTTCCGACGGCACCGGATACGGATCGGTCGCCTCGTCGAGATTGCGATACGGGAGCGGCTGCGTGAAATCGTACGGCCGGTCGAGCACGATCGGGATCTTCTTGAAGTTGTAGTACGGCGCGGGGGAACTGATCATCCACTCGAGCGTGCGCGCGCCCCAGGGATTGTTGCCGGCGCGCCGTCCGCTGCGGAGGCTGACGATGATGTTGACCGCAACGAGCGCAATCGCGGCCACCATCAAGAACGAGCTGGCCGACTCGAAGCGGTTCCAGAACACCGCGTCCGGGAACGCCTTGGCGAACGTTTCGTACGAAGCGTAGCGCCGCGGCATGCCTTCGAGGCCGAGCCAGTGCATCGGGAGGAACGTGCCGGTCAACCCGGCCATGAACAGCCAAAATCCGAGCTTGCCCATCTTTTCGCTGAGCAGACGCCCGGTGGCTTTCGGGAACCAGTAATAGAAACCGGCGAAAAACGCGGTGACCGCGCCGCCCGCGACCACGTAGTGGAAGTGCGCGACGACGAAGTAACTGCCGTGTTCGTGCAGATCGACCGGGACGCAGGCGAGATAGATGCCGGTGATGCCGCCGAAGGAGAACGTTCCGATGAATGCGATAGCGTAGAGCATCGGCGTGGTGAATTGGATTCGGCCGCCCCAGATCGTCGCCATCCACGAGAAGATCTTCACGCCGGTCGGAATACCGATCAAGTAGGTGATGATCATGAACGGGATCTGTAGCCACGGCGCGATGCCGCCGGGGAACATGTGGTGCGCCCACACGGCGAAGCCCAGGATCGCGATCGACAGCGACGAGAACGCGATCATCTTGTAGCCGAAGATCGTCTTGCGCGCGAACGTCGGGAGAACTTCGGAGATGACCCCGAAGGCCGGCAGGATGAAGATGTAGACCGCCGGATGCGAGTAGAACCAGAACATGTGCTGGTAGAGGATCGGGCTGCCGCCGCGCGCCGGGTCGAAGAACGGCACGTTGAAGACTTGCGCGAAGTACAGCGCCAACAGTGCCGCCGAGAGCGCGACCGTGGCGAACATGTTGATCAGTGCGGTCGCAAAGGTCGCCCAGGTGAAGAGCGGCATGCGCGTCCAGGTCATTCCGGGCGCGCGCATCTTGAAGATCGTGACCATGAAGTTCAAGCCCGTCAGCGTCGAACTGATGCCGACGACGATGATCGCCAGACACCACAGCGGCCCGCCCGGGCCTTGCTCGAGCGAGATCGGCGGGTACTCGGTCCAACCTGACGACGGAGCGCCGACGAAGAACGAGCTGAACAGAATCAAACCGGAGACGGGAATCAGCCAGAAGCTCAGCATGTTGAGCCACGGGAAAGCGACGTCGCGGGCGCCGATCTGAAGCGGCATCACGAGGTTGCCGAGCGATCCGGTCACGAGCGGGATCAACACCAGCCACACCATCACCGTGCCGTGCATGGTGAACATCTGATTGAAGGTGTGGTACTCCATGAACGTGCCCTTGGGGTTCCACAACTGGATGCGCATCAGTTCGGCGAACGAACCGGCGATCAGCATGAAGAGCAGTCCGGTCACGAAGTACTGGATCGCGATCACCTTGTGGTCGATCGAGAAGACGTACTTCGCGATGAACCCTTCCGGCGCCGGATGAATGTGATCATGTGCTTCGTGCTGCTCGATAGGATGAGCTGCGACGTCCACGGTTGCTCCTTGTCCCCTTACTTCAGACTGACCAGATAGGCGACCAAGTTGGCGATGTCGCTATCCGAGAGGCCGTTCGCCTGACGGTTCGGCATCGCGCCGATCGGGCCGGTGTAACCCTTGACCAGGATTTCCGCAATGTCCTCAGGGGTCGGCGGCTTACCGTCGACCAGTTGCGGATGTGCCGGATCGTCGGTGACGTGCAGCAAGCCCGGCCCGACGATCTTCATGTCGAACCCGCCGGCGGCATTGTGGCAAGCGGCGCATTTCTGTGAGAAGGTCGTCTTCCCCACGTTCGGGTCGCCCCCGGCGAGCGCGACCGTACCGCCCGTTTTCGCGACCTCGACCTTCTGCTCGGCCAACCATTTATTGAACGCATCCGGCGCCTCGACGACGAGGGAACCCTGCATGATGCTGTGGTTGGCGCCGCAATATTCCGAGCACGAGATGTCGAAGCGGCCGGCGCGCGTCGGCGTGAGATTCAGCTGGGTCACCATGCCGGGGACCGCCGAAACCTTCAGCCGGAACTCCGGCACCCAGAACTGATGGATGACGTCGGCCGACGAGACCAGGATCTTCACCGGCTTGCCGTACGGCAGATGCATGTCGGACTTGGGCGAGTAGATCGAACCGTTGAGTCCCGGATAGCGGAACTCCCAGTTGAACTGGTGCCCGATGACTTCGGTCGTCAGCGCAGCCGCCGTGTCCGGAAATTGGATCTGCTTCCAAACCGAGATCGTCAAACCCATCAGCACGACGAGCAGGATCGTCGGCAGCAGCGTCCACCAAAATTCGAGTTTCGGAGCATCGTGGATCGGAACGCCGACCGTGTAGATCGATTCGCCGGGCCGGCGGCGGAACACGAAGGCAAAATAGGCCGTGTAGCCGCTGACGTACACCGTGATCGCGACGCCGAAGACCGTCATGAACTTGAACAGCCCGTCGATGCTGACCGCGCTGTCGCTGGCCGCGTTCGATTCAGAGGGCAACAAGAAGTTCAACGGGAGGTACAAGACCGCGAACATGACCGCAACGTTGATGACCGTCAGGAGGATCGTGACCGGGATGAATCCCGGGCCGAGGCCTTTCGGGGTGACGATCTGCGGTGCGGACGGCGCTACTTGCGACAAACGCAGCCCTCCTCAAATGCACCTAGAATCGAATAAAACATTACGCGCGCCTCATACCCTCCGCCGCATAGGTAGTCCTTTGCAACGCGGAGCGGGCGGCGAGCGGATCGAGCGTTGCGAGGAAAGTCGCGACGAGGAATACGATAAACGTCACAGCGGCATTTGCCGCATGCGCTTCGCGCAGCGGGACCGGCATGCGCCACAGCACGTTGGCGATGCCGAGCGCGACCTGTAAGAGCGCGAGCGCCGCGCCCCCAAATGCCCACGCCCGGACGCGCGGCATCCCGCTGCGCGCCGCAAAGACCGCTGCCGTGAACGCCGCGAGCACGAACAGTCCGGCTGCGAGGCGATGCAGCATCTGCACCAATTGCGGCGGCGACGCAGCCGCAAACGTCCCGTCGCACGAAGGAAAGGTCGGACAGGCCAAGCCGGCACCGCTCGAACTGACGTACGAGCCGATGCACATCGTCACGAACGCAAACAACGTAGCTGCGGCCAGGGCACCGAACGGGCTGCCCGAACGGATTGCCGGAACGCCCGAGCCGGGCCGCGGAGCGAGGAACGCCAGCAACGCCAAGAAGACCAGGGTCGCCAACAGCGCCATCGCGACGCCCCAGTGCAGCACGACGGAGCGCGGGCTGTTCGACTCGTGGATCGTTATGCCGCCCGCGGCGACCTGCAGCACGAAGACGGCGACCAACGCGAACAAGGTAGGAACGACGCCGGCGACCTCGCGGCGAACCCGCCAGCCGGCCACGAACGCCGCGATGATGACGAACCCGACGGTCAGCGCGATGGCGCGATGGGACCATTCGAGGACGACCCCGCCGATCAGTTGAGGGACCAGCGAGCCGCGGCACAACGGCCAGTCCGGGCAGGTCATGCCCGCCCCGTTGATGCGCACCCAACTGCCCAAGACGGCGAGTGCGAGCGCGAGACCCGCCGCACCGCCTGCGGCGATCCGGAAAAATTTCATCGGACCAACGAGTTACGCCCGTTCGCGGGTGGCGGCCTGCGCGAAGAGCCGCACCCTCGCATCGACGTCGAACGCGGTCCCGGCCACGACCGCGTCGGCGCCGGCGGCGAACGCCCGGCGGACGTCATCGGGCGAAGCGACCCCGCCTTCGACGACGCGCAAGGCGCCGTTCGCCTCCACGCTTCGTAAGAGTTCGATCGCCGGAAGTGCCGCGCCCCGGGTGCCGGCGGTGTAGCCGCAGAGGGTCGTCGCGACGATTGCCGCGCCCGCCGCCGCGGCCGCGGTCATCTCGGCCGCCGTCGCGCAATCGGCCATCGGGAACGCTCCGAGCGCGCGAATCGCGGCCACGGCCGCAGCGACGGTGAAGCCGGCCGGACGCGCGCGAGCGGTCGCGTCGAATGCGATGACGTCGGCCCCGGCGCCGGCGACCTCCGCGATGTCGGCGGCGGTGACCGTGATGTAGGGTTCGAACCCGGGATAGGCTCGCTTGATCAATCCGACGATCGGGACGTCGACCGCGCGCCGGACCGCGGCGATGCGCTCGGCGCCCTCGATTCGCACCCCGCACGCTCCGTTGGCGACTGCCACCTGCGCCAGCAGGGCCACGATCTCCGGCCGGTTCAGGAGCGAATCCGCCCCGGGCTGGATCGAGACGATCAGACCGCGCAGCGCGGCCGGCATCAGTGCGACGGCCGGGCAACCCCGGCGGCATCGAAGGCCAGGAACGCCGCGCCGACAGCCGGCTCGAAGGCCGGCGCAACGACCCGCGCCAGCGGCGTCGCGGCTTCCAGGCGGCGTTGCGCCGCTGACCGCAGCTCCGTGTTTTCCACCGCCCCGCCGACGAACGCCACCGGCACGGCCGGCATGTCGGCGTGGCCGAGCTGCTCGACGACCAGTTGCGCGAGACCCGCCAGCGCGGCCGCCGCGTCCTCGACGATGGCGGCAGCTTCCGGGTCGCCGAGCCGGGCCGCATCCATCACGACGCGCGCGAAGCCGGCGACCTGCGGGCGCGAAATGCGCCGCAGCGACACCGCCCGGGCCAGCGCGCGCAGATCGCCGCAATCGAAAAACGCCAGCGCCGCCGCGCCGAGGTCGGTCAAGACACCGCGGTCGCTGACCCGCATCGCGCCGGCGAGCGCGGTCCGCGCGATTGCAAAACCGCTGCCTTCGTCGCCGAACAGATAACCGAAGCCGCCGGCCCGCACCGACGTACGCTGCGCCGTCTCGCCGTACGCGGCCGAGCCGGTCCCGGCGATGACGATCGCCGCCGGTCGCTCGCGAATCGCTCCGGCCAACGCGATCGCGCTGTCGTGCTTGTAGCGCACCGCCGAGGCCCCGAAGGACGGCTCGCGCCCGTACCACGCGCCCTCGTAGCCTGAGAGCCCGACGACGACCGCCGCCAACTCGGTCCCGGCCGGCGCGTGCGCGGCGGCCAGCGCCGCGGCCAGCGCCGACTCGCAGGCCAGCGCCGCACGCTGCGACTCCGGCGGCTCGTCGACGTGATCGCTCGGCCCGGCCGTGCCGCGCCCGAGCAGTTTTCCGTGCTCGTCGAGGACGACGGCGACGGTCGACGACTGGCCCCCGTCGATTCCGGCAAAAAGCGGCATCAGAGCGCGTGTTCGCCGGCGGCACGTTCGCGCGCTTCACGGCCGCGCAGGCGCGCGATCGCGCCGCGCGCTTCGGCGTGGTGATAGAGCTCGTGCAGCACGGCGCGATCGATGTGCTCGCGCACGTCGCACGACGATCCGGCCGGAATCGCGCGCGTGTTGATGCGGATCACCGGACCTGCCGGATCGTACTCCGAGACCAGCGTCGCCTCGCCCCACGAACCGAGATCGGCCAATTCGATCGCGATGCCGTGCTCGCGCGCGACCGTGCGCGGATCAGGCACGCGCGAACGTCGGACGGCGCAGATCGACGCCGTCGGCGATCAACCGCTCGCGCAGCACGTGCGCGTCGAGCGCGCGCGGCCGCACGCCGGCGGCCAGCGCGAGCGCGGCCGCGGTGCCGGCGGCTTGGCCGAGCGTCATCACGGTCGGCGTGAGCCGGGTCGACGCCAGCGCCTCGTGCGTCGTCGAGATGCAGCGGCCGGCGACGAGCAGATCGTCGATACGGCGCGGCACGAGGCAGCGGTACGGGATCTCGTACGAGGTGCCGGGCGGCAGGCGCTGCGTCGTCGTGCCGCTGCCCGACGGGTTGTGGATGTCGATCGGATAGGCGCTGCGCGCCACCGCGTCCTCGAACGTCCGCCGCTCGAGGATGTCGTCGCGCGTGAGCGTGTACTCGCCGACGATGCGCCGCGATTCGCGCACGCCGATCTGGGTCGCGGTGGCCGCGATGCGTGCGTTGGCGAAGCCGGGCACGCGCGCGCGAAAGAACGCGACCAGCCGCATCGCTTGGCCGCGCGCTTCGATCTCGGCCCGGGTGAGATCGTCGGGATCGAGCGGGTCGACGTCGACGACGCGCGTCATGTTCACCGTGACCTCGTCCGGATACGGCGAGATGAAAAACGACACCAGCTCGCGCGGGATCTCGATCCCGCCGGCCTGCGCCTGTTGCCACAACTCGTACAGGCCCGCGACGGCGGTCAGCGCCGCGGCGTTGCGCTCTTCCGGTGCGAGCGCCGTGCGCATCTGATCCGGACGTTCGCGCACGTAGGCGGCGAGCACGTCCATATCGACGTGGCTCAGGCGAAACATCAGGCTGGCCGGCTGCACGCGCCCGCGCTCGTCGCCCTGTTGCAACTCGCAACCGGCGGCCGCGGCCACGAACGCGTCGGCGGTGGCGTCGATCGTGCAACGCGCGCGCACCGTGCGCGGGCCGCCGACGGTGGCAAACGTCGCGCCGCGGACGCCGTCGCCGGCGCACTCCGCGCCGACGACCAGCGCGTGCAACAAGAGATGGACGTTCGACTCGCGCATCAGGTCGAACAGCAGCGCCTTGTGGATCTCCGGATCGAACGGCGTGATCGTCGGGACGTAACCGGAGGCGTCGGGGATGTGACCGGGCGAGCCGCCCAA
>JBEKXE010000034.1:0-32997 GCA_049512335.1 Candidatus Lustribacter sp. | reverse complement strand
CACTCCCAAGAAGGAGTTTTGGAATCGCTGAGTCTGGGAGGAGTCCCCTCTATTTCAGGCTGGAGTCCTTCGACAGGCTCAGGATGGCAGCCAGCGGAGGTCCGGATGCCGGGCCGCGCGGGTCTCGTCGACGCGGCTGACGGGCGTCGTGACCGGCGCATCGAGGATCGACTGCGGATTCGTACGCGCGGTGGTGAGGATCTCGCGCAACGCGGCGATGAAACCGTCCAGCGTCTCCTTCGATTCGGTCTCGGTCGGCTCGATCATCATGCATTCCGGAACGAGCAGCGGAAAGTAGACCGTCGGCGCGTGGTAGCCGCGGTCGAGCAAGGCCTTGCCGATGTCGAGCGCACGCACGCCGCTCTCACGCTTGATCGACTGTGCGGAGGCGACGAACTCGTGCCGGTTGATCTCGTCGTACGGGATGTCGATCGCGTCCCGGATCGACGCGCGGATGTAGTTCGCGTTGAGCACCGCGAGCTGCGAGACGCGTGCGAGGCCGGCGGCGCCGTTGGCGTAGCAGTAAGCAAGCGCGCGCACCATGTGCGCGAAGTTCGACCAGAACGAACGCATCGTGCCGACGGCGTCGGGCCGGTCGAACTCGAGCGCAAAGGTCAGCGCGTCAGACGGCCAGCGCCCGCTCGTTTCATCACGACCGGCCGCGCGCACGACGGGCACGGGCAGAAACGGAACGAGGTGTGGGGCCGCGCCGATCGGGCCGGCGCCCGCGCCGCCGCCGCCATGCGGGATCGAAAACGTCTTGTGCAAGTTCAGGTGCATCAAGTCGAAGCCCATGTCGCCGGGCCGGCTGTTGCCCATCAACGCGTTGGCGTTGGCGCCGTCATAGTACATCAGGCCGCCGGCCGCGTGCACCGCCGCGGCGATCTCGTGGATGTGGTCCTCGAACAATCCCAGCGTGTTGGGATTGGTCATCATGCAGACCGCCGTGTCCGGACCGGCGGCCGCCCGGATCGCATCGACCGAGACGCGTCCGCGCGCGTCCGACTTGAGCGAGACGACGCGATACCCGACCATCGCGGCCGAGGCGGGGTTCGTCCCGTGCGCGGTGTCGGGGACGATGACGGTCGTGCGGCGCGTATCGTTCTTCTTCTTATAATACGCTTTGGCGATCAGCAGCGCGGTCAGCTCGCCGTGGGCGCCGGCCGCCGGCTGGAGCGAGAACGCCGCCATCCCGAAGAGCGAGGCGAGGCTGCGTTCGAGCTCCCACATGATCGCGAGCGCGCCTTGGGCGAGCGCGTCGGGCACGAACGGGTGCAGGTCGCGCAACGCGGGCAGGTTCGCCAGCGCGTCGTTGATGCGCGGGTTGTACTTCATCGTACACGAGCCGAGCGGATAAAACCCGGTGTCGATCCCGAACGTCTTCTGCGAGAGGCGCGTGAAATGCCGCACGACGTCCAGCTCGGTGTTGTCGGGCAGCGGCAGATCGTCGCGCAGCAGAGCCGCCGGCAGCAGCTCCGCGACCGGCGGCGCCGGCGGCACGTAGCGGTTCGCCCGGCCGTCCTGCCCGCCGTCGAAGATCAGCGGGGTCTCAAGCGCGGGCGACGGCATCGGCCCCGGCCTCGGCGAGCGCGGCGGCGAGACGTTCGATCTCGGCGCCGGTGGTGAGCTCGGTCGCCGCCATCAGGATGCAGTCGGCGAGCTCGGGATAGAAGCGGCCGAGATCGAGTCCGCCGATGATGCCGCGCCGCTCGAGCGCCGCCAGCGTCGCCGCCGCGCGGCCCGGCACCCGCAGGACGAATTCGTTGAACGCCGGCGCGGTGAAGCGCGGGGCATAGCCGTCGAGCGCGCTCAGCGCGTCGCGCAGCGCCGCCAGCTGCACGAGGTTGTGCGCGGCCACGTCGCGCAACCCGGTCTTGCCGAGCGCCGCGAGATAGATCGTCGCGATCAGCGCGCAGTGGGCCTGATTGGTGCAGATGTTCGACGTCGCTTTCTCGCGCCGGATGTGCTGCTCGCGCGCTTGCAGCGTGAGCACGTACGCGGTGCGCCCGTCCTTGTCGACGGTGCGTCCGGCGAGCCGGCCGGGAATGCGCCGGAGCTGTTCGTTGGTCGTCGCGATGAAGCCGACGTGCGGGCCGCCGTAGGCAACGGCGTTGCCGAACGACTGCGCCTCACCGACCGCGATGTCGGCGCCCCACGAACGCGGTGTCGCCAGCACGGCCAACGCCAGCGCTTCCGCCGTCACGCCGATCGCGAGCGTGCCCGATGCCGTCAGCATTTCACGCGCGGCCGCCGGCAGCGGGTCGATCGCGCCGAAGAAATTCGGCGACTGCACGACGACCGCGGCGTAACGCCGGCCGGCGAGCAGCTTTTCCAATGTGGTGAAATCGGTCGTGCCGGCGAGCGCGTAGGGCAACTCGTCGACGTCGATCTCGAGGCCGGCGGCGTACGTGCGCAGCACCGCGCGGTAATTCGGGTGCACGGCGGCCGAAACGAGCACCGCCCGGCGGCCGGTGGCGTTGATCGCCATGATCGCGCCTTCGGCCAGCGCGGTCGCACCGTCGTACACCGACGCGTTCGCAACGTCCATGCCGGTCAGCAGCGCGACGTAGGTCTGCCACTCGTAGATCGCCTGCAGATAGCCTTGCGACACTTCGGCTTGGTAGGGCGTGTACGACGTCAGGAACTCGCCGCGCATCGCCAGCGCCCCGATCACCGGCGGAACGTAATGGCGGTACGCGCCCGCACCCAAGAAGGACAAGTAGTTGCCGGCCGCCGTCCGTTCGGCGAACTGCGCGAAGCGCGCGGCGATCTCGCTCTCCGCGAGCGGCCCCACCGTATCCGGCAGCGCCTTGATGGCGACGGCTTCCGGCACGCGTACCAGATCGTCGAGCGAGTCGACGCCCACGACGCGCAGCATCTCCTCGATGTCGCGCGCGGTATGCGGGGTGTACATCGCCTCTGTGTTCGCTACGCCTCGGCGATCAGCTTGTCGTAGTCTGCCCCGGACATCAAGTTGTTCTTCTCGGAAACGTCGGCGAGCTTGAGCTTGTAGAACCAGCCGCCGTCGAACGGTTCGCGGTTGACCAGCGACGCGTCGGCTTCGACGGCCGGATTGATCTCGATCACCTCGCCGCCGAGCGGCGTGAAGATATCCGAGACGGCCTTGACCGACTCCACGACCCCGATGCCGGCAAACTGCTGCAGCGTCGCACCGACTCGCGGCAACTCGACGTAGACGATGTCGCCCAGCGAATGCTGCGCGTAATCGGTGATCCCGATCGTCGCCACGTCGCCGTCGAGCTTCACCCACTCGTGATCTTTGCTGAACAGCAGTCCCGCCGGTTGTGCCACCACTAGCCTCGCTTATAGAACGGTAATGCGACCGTCGTCGCGGGATGTTCGGTCCCGCGCACCTCGACTCCCAGCCGGGTTCCGACGGTTGCGCTGGACGGTTCGAGCAGCGCGGTCGCGATGCTCTTGTTCCCAATGGACGGTGCGATCGAACCGCTGCGAATTTCGCCCACGACGGCGCCGTTGCGCAAAACGCGATAACCGGCGCGCGCGGGCACACGTCCGTCCAGCACGAGGCCGGCGATGCGCGGGTAGTCCTCGTCGACCGCCTGCGCCTCGAGCGCCGCCTTGCCGGTGAAGGATGGTTTCGCGAACTTCACGGCCCAGCCGAGACCGGCTTGCAGCGGCGTGATTTCTTCGGTCAGCTCGTGGCCGTAGAGCGGCATGCCGGCTTCCAGCCGCAGCACGTCGCGCGCGCCGAGCCCGCACGGCGCGAGCACGGAGCGGTGCTCCACCAGGAGCGCGTCCCACAAGCCGACTGCCGCGTCGGCCGGCAAGAAGACCTCGAAGCCGTCCTCGCCGGTGTAGCCGGTGCGCGCGACGACGGCGCGCGCGCCGCCGGCCCGCGTTTCGGCGCAGGTGTAGTACTTCAGCGCCGCGATGTCGGCTTCGACCAGCGGCGCGAGCACCTCCACGCTGCGCGGACCCTGCACGGCGAGCAGCGCGCTCTCGCCGCGCAGGTCGGTCAGCTGCACGTCGCCGCGGCATTCCGCTTGCAGGTACTCCCACATCTTGTGCGCGTTGCCGGCGTTGACGATCAACAGCCAACGGTCGGGCAGGCGGTAGAACAAGACGTCGTCGTGTGTGCCGCCGGCGTCGTTGGTGAAGACGTTGTAGCGCGCCTGGAACGGCTTCATCGTCGCGACGTGGTTGATCGTCAGCGCATCGGCCCAGGCCGCGACGCCGGTACCGCGCAGTTCGAACTGCGCCATGTGCGAGAGATCGAACAGCCCGGCGCGCTCACGCACCGCGGCGTGCTCGGCCAGGATGCCCGCGTACTGCACCGGCATCTCGAAGCCGCCGAACGGCACGATACGCGCGCCGAGCGTGCGGTGAACGTCGAACAGCGCCGTCCGCCGCAGCGGCTCGTCATCCATCAGGCGAAAACGTCGCCCGGCTTCGCCAGCTCGCGCCGCAAGTACAACGGCAGGCTGAACAACCGGCGATGCGTCTCGGCGTCGTAGAAGTAGTTCTCGCCGCGCAGCTCCGCGACGTAGGCGGCGATCCGCTGCGGCGCGAGCGTCGCGAGGTCGTGCGCGTCGCTGCAGGCGATGAACGCCCAGTCGTTGTCGAACGCCGGCACGTGGGTGTAGAAGCTCGCCACGTGCGCGAAATGCGCGCGCAGCGAGCGCGCCATCTTGGCGTGCAGGGCCATGTTGTGGAAGCCGGCGGTACTGGCTTGCAGCACGTAGACGCCGCCCGGCGCCAGGCGGGCCTTGATGTCGCGGAACACCTCGCCGTTGAAGAGCGGAAACGAAGGCGAATCGGGCAGCGGCTCGGTCAGGTCGGAGACGATCGCGTCGAACGTGCCCGGCTGTTTGATGAACGCCAGCGCGTCGCCGATGATCAGGTTCGCGCGCGGATCGTCGAACGCGCCGGCGGACCATTCCGGCAAGTATTTTTTGGCCAACGCGACGACCTCGCCGTCGATGTCGACCATCGTGCAGCGCGCGACACCGGGATGGCGCAGCACCTCGCGCAACGTCGCGCCCTCGCCGCCGCCGAGGATCAGCACCTCACGCCGCGCCGTGCACGCCGCCAGCGCCGGATGGACCAGCGACTCGTGGTAGATCTTCTCGTCGGCCTGCGAGCTCTGCGTGTCCCCGTCGAGGACCAGCATCTTGCCGAACGCCGCCGTGCGCAGCACCGCGACCGACTGGAACGCCGTGCGCCCGGAGTAGTACAGCTCGTCGATCGCGTGGTGGTGCAGTTCCGTGTCGGAGAACTGCTCGACGTACCACTGATAATGTTCGGTCTTCGGCATCGCCGAGGGCTCTTAGTGAAAGAGGCCGCCGGACCATTGGTCCGGTCCCCAAAACAAAGAGCGCCGTCCTGGTAACGGCGCTCTTTTCGGGCTCGGCTGGATTAAGCCGTGCGGAGCGAGCGCTCCTCGGCATCGGTGGTAACGACGTGGGTGAACTGGCCGCGGGCCGCTTCGATCCCGCGCTTCAACTCGGTCGTGCGCATGTTCGTTGCGCCCAGAATCTTGGCTGCGTATTCGCAGGCCGCCCAGGGATCGGTGTGATCGCCGCACGTATAAAAATCCATCGCGGCGTACCCCGTCTCGGGCCAGGTGTGAATCGACAGATGCGACTCTTGAATCACGACGACGCCGGAAACGCCTTGCGGCTGGAACCGGTGAAACGCCTTTTCGATCGGAGTGGCGTTGGCTTCCAATGCCGCCTGCTCCATCATATCAGCGACCGCGTCGACGTCGGTGAGCATCGCGGCGTTACAGCCGGACAGCTCGCAAACGATGTGCGTACCGAGTGCTTTCAATTTTTGGCTTACTCCTCAGATCGGATCTATCGGTTGGGAAATCCCACCTCCAGGCGCGTCGTCAAGCGCGTGCGGTACACCGTCTCGCTTGCGACCTTTCAGCGAACTCTTGCTGGCGTTGCCCCTTCTTGGCAAGCGAACGTTTCGCTGCGATGGCGCGTTGGGCGCGCCGTCCCCCACGTTCCCGGCGAGCGTACCCGTCCGGGGATTAAAAAGCCCCGGTACGAACCGAGGCTAGATCAAGTCCGACGCACATCATACCCCCCCACCCCCCCTCTGTAAAGGGCTAGACGCACGAACAGACCAAGCGACCGCAAAATAAATAATTAAGAATGCCCTGCACTATCTTGACGAACGTCGTTCACGGGGGTACGCTCTACCTGATATGGCCGTCGAACTGAAGACCTCGCCCGGAGACCTGATCGAGGAGTACCGTCACGGGTTCCACGACTCGGAAGACAAGTACGTCTTCAAGTCGGCCAAGGGGCTGACGCGGGAGATCGTCGAGCGCATCTCCGACATGAAAGACGAGCCGGCCTGGATGCGCGAGTTCCGCCTCAAGGCGCTCGACACGTTCCTGAGCAAGCCGATGCCGACGTGGGGCGACACCGAGGCGCTCAACGACATCGACTTCGACAACATCCACTATTTCGTGCGCTCGTCCGACCGGACCGAACAGTCGTGGGACGACGTCCCGGACGACATCAAGAAGACGTTCGACCGGCTCGGGATCCCGGAGGCCGAACGGAAGTTCTTGTCCGGCGTCTCCGCGCAGTACGAATCGGAAGTCGTCTATCACAGCGTGATCGAGGAGCTCGAAAAAGACGGCGTGCTCTTCTGCGACATGGATACCGCGCTCAAGCAGTATCCCGAGATCGTCCAGAAGTATCTCGCGACCATCATTCCAGTCGCCGACAACAAGTTCGCCGCGCTCAACAGCGCCGTGTGGTCGGGCGGATCGTTCGTCTACGTCCCCAAGGGCGTCGAAGTGAAGATGCCGCTGCAGGCCTACTTCCGGATCAACACCGAGAACATGGGCCAGTTCGAGCGCACGCTGATCATCGCCGACGAAGGCTCGAAGGTGCACTACATCGAGGGCTGCACCGCGCCCAAGTTCTCGACGTCGTCGCTGCACTCGGCCGTGGTCGAGCTGATCGCGATGGAAGGCGCCTCGATCCGGTACACGACGATCCAGAACTGGTACCGCAACATTTATAACCTGGTCACCAAGCGGGCGTACGCGCACAAAAACGCGACCGTCGAGTGGGTCGACGGCAACATCGGCTCGCGCCTCACGATGAAATATCCGGCCATCTACCTGATGGGCGAAGGCGCGCGCGGCGAGATCCTCTCGGCCGCGTTCTCCGGCGAAGGCCAGCACCAGGACGCGGGCGCGAAGGTGATCCACGCGGCGCCCAACACGACGTCGGTCGTCACGAACCGCTCGGTCTCCGCGCACGGCGGCAAGACGACCTATCGCGGTCTGGTCGAGATCCACGCCGGCGCCGTCGGCGCCAAGACGCGGGTCAAGTGCGACGCGCTGATCATGGACGACCGTTCGTCCTCGGACACCAAGCCGACGATGAAGATCAACGAACAGCACTCGACCGTCGAGCACGAAGCGTCGGTCTCGAAGATCGGTGAGGAGCAGCTGTTCTACGCGATGAGCCGCGGCCTGAGCGAAGCCGACGCGACCGCGATGATCGTCAACGGCTTCTTCGACTTCTTCGTCAAGGAGCTGCCGATGGAATACGCGGTCGAGCTCAATCGCCTGATCAAGATGGAAATGGAAGGCTCGGTCGGCTGATGCGCCGGCTCCGTGTCGCGCTCGCCGTGTGTGCGCTCGCGGCCGCGCCTGCCGCGCTGCCGGCGCAGCAGACGACGACGCAGCAACAGCCGCCGGCGCCGAAGGTAAACCCGAGCAAGCCCACCACCCCGGCGCATCCCCATCCCGCACCGAGCGGGGCGTACTCCTACCACAATCACGGCTCCCACGGCAATCCCTACGCCAACGGGTATCCGCTGCTCATCAACGGCAGCGTGATCAACCGGGTCCTGGCGACGCCGTCGCCCAAGCCGAAGCACACGCCGGCGGCGCGGACCAGCAACGGCGAGCAAGTCTTCGAAACCCACTCCACCGACGACGCGCGATGAGTAACCCGGTCGCACGCAAGAGTGCGATCGCGCCCGGGACGATGACGCGCGTGATGGTCGATAGCGTCCCGGTCCTGTTGTGCGACGTCGACGGCGAGCTCTACGCCGTCGAGGACGTGTGCACGCACGACGGCGGTGCGCTCGACGGCGGCGAGCTCGACGGCTGCCGCGTCATGTGCCCGCGCCACGGCGCGCTCTTCGACGTGACGACCGGCAAAGCGCTGACCCTGCCGGCGGTCACACCGCTGCCGACCTTTCCGGTCCGCGTCGACGGCGACGACGTCTACGTCGAGGTCTGACTTCACCTTTTCTTAACCGGCCGGGGTGGCCGCGCGCGCCGTCCACGATTGACCGTTTGTCGAATGTCGCACGCGCGGGGTTCGGGTACGATGGGGTCATGTCGAAGCGGTTTCTCGTGTGTCCGCCTACGCATTATGCGGTCACCTACGACATCAACCCCTGGATGACGCGCAACGTCGGGTACTCCGCACCCAACGCGCAGCGCCAGTGGGATCGCTTCATCGAGACGCTCGGTTGCGCCGGTGCCGTCGACTTCGTTCGCCTCGAAGGCAACGAGCACGTCCCCGATCTCGTCTTCACGGCGAACGCCGCGCTGATCTGCAGCAACCTGGCCATCGTCTCGAGCTTCCGCCATCCCGAACGGCGCCGCGAACAGGGGATCTTCCGCGCGGCGCTGACCCGCGCCGGGCTCGCCACGACGTTCCTGCAGCAAACCTACTTCGAGGGCGCGGGCGACGCGATGTTCGACCGCGTCCGGCCGCTGTGCTACGTCGGCTACGGCTGGCGCAGCGAACGCAACGCGACCTTGCAGCTGCAAGAGATCGTCGGCTGCCGCGTGCTGCCGCTGCTGCTGGTCGACGAGCGCTTCTTCCATCTCGACAAGGCGCTGTGCCCGCTCTCGAGCGGCCACGTGATCGCCTACATGGACGCGTTCTCGCCGCACGCGCAAGCGCTCTTGCGCCGGGCGATCGAGCCCGAGTTTCTGATCGAGATCGACCTCGAAGACGCGCTGGCGATGGCTCCGAACGCGGTCGAGGTCGGCGACGCGGTGGTCATGCATGCTGCCAGCCGCCGGCTGACCGAACGCTTGCACGACGCCGGTTACCGCGTGTTCTGCACCGAGCTCGACGAGTTCATCCGCGCCGGCGGGTCGGCCAAGTGCCTGGTGCTGCAGCTCGACGACGGTCCGGTCGCAACCCTCGCCGCCGTCTCGGCCTAATCGAACGCGTCATCACTCGCCCCACACGCGGCGCACGGTTTCGACGAGCAGATCGATCTTGCGCCACTGCTCGTATTCGGTGAGCTGATTGCCGGCCAGGCCCGAGGCGAAGCCGCACTGCGGGCTGAGCGCCAGCTGATCGAGCGGGATGTACTTCGCCGCTTCGTCGATGCGCCGCACCAGTTCGTCGGAGGATTCGAGCTGGCCGCGTTTGGTCGTGATCAAGCCGAGCACGACGACCTTGCCTTTGGGCACGAACCGCAACGGTTCGAAACCACCCGACCGTTCGTCGTCGTATTCGAGCAAGAACCGCTGGTGTTCCAGCGTTCCGAACAAGGTCTCGGCGATCGCGTCGTAGCTGCCCCGGCGGTGCCATTGGCTGCGGCTGTTGCCGCGGCAGAGATGAATGCCGAACGTCAGGCCGGGGAAGCCGCGCACGACCGCGTTGTCGGCGCGGATCGAGCGTTCGAGATTGCGCGCCGGATCCTCGCCGCGGCTGCGCATCGCGCCCAGCGTTTCGGCATCGACGTACGCCGTGTAGCCCGGACCGTCCATGTGCACGTAGCGGCAGCCGGCCGCGGCCAAGCCGCCGACGATCTCACGTTCGACCCGCACGACGTCGCCGAGAAATTCATCGAGCCCGCCCGGATACACGCCGCGCGACTCCTCGTAGGCGTAGCGCTGGCCGATGCGGTCGGGACCGATCAGCGTGACGGTCACCGGCCGGCGCGCGACGCTCGTGGCGAAGCGGTATTCATCCAGCGGTGCGTTACGCACCAGCGCGAGCCGCTGCGTGACCGGGCAGCGCACTTCGTTACCGTGTTCCTGGTCGAGCACGCGCGGCTGCTCGCCGGGGGTGGCGGGCGTTTTGATCGCGGCCGAGCGCGCGAGCGCCGCGTACCACGGCGCCATCCCCGCGACCTCGGCGAAACTCTCCATGAAATGCCGCCGCCGGAACTCGCCGTCGGAGACGATCGGCAGACCGTGCTCCTCCTCTTGCGCGATCAGGGCGGCGATCGCGGCGTCCTCCAGGGCATGAAGCTCGGCGGCGTTCCCGGCCCCGGCGGCAAAGGCGGCGGCCGCTTGCTTCAAGGCAGGCGGCCGCAGGAAGCTTCCGACGATGTCGACCCGCATGCGGTCGAGGCTGGGCGGGGTCATAACGGTCATGCCGCCGCTTGTGGCGTTGACGAGGGAGTCCCCTTTTTGATAGACTACCGCGGTTATGTACGCGATCATTGAGACCGGCGGCAAGCAGCTGCGGGTAGCCGAAGGCGACGTCATTCGCACCGACCTGATCGACCAGGAAGTCGGGGCCACCGTGACGTTCGATCGCGTGGTCCTCAGCTCCGACGGCAGCGCGGTGAGCATCGGCGCGCCCACCGTCAGCGGCGCGGTCGTCTCCGGCACGGTTTTGCGCCAGGCCAAAGACAAGAAGATCCTGGTCTTCAAGTACAAACCGAAGAAGCGCGTGCGCAAGCTCGTCGGCCATCGCCAGCGCTTCGCCGAAATCCGGATCGAAAAGATCACCCTGCCGGTCTAGTCCGGTGGTCACGGTGACGTTTCGAAGGGACAGCCGCAACCGGCTGTCCTCTGTTTTTGCCGAAGGCCATGCCGGCTGGGCGGCCTACGGCCAAGACGTTGCGTGCGCCGCGGTGTCGGCGATTCTGCAGGCCGCTTGGGTCGGGCTCACCGACCACGCGCACGTCGAGATCGAGGGCGAACGTTCGGAAGGGCGGCTGGCGATGCGCTGGCCGGCCGGCGACCGCGACCGCGCCGACGTGCAGGCGATCGTCGCAACGGCGGAGCTCGCGATCGGCCAGATCGGCCGTCAATTCCCGAACGCCGTACGTGCGCGAAGCGCCGAAGAAGCGTAACCTGCGCAAAGTTTTTGGGTAGCCCCACGTCGAACGGAGGCGAGACCATGACCGACTCGAGCAAACCCGCCAATAACGAACCGGGCCACAACGCACCGGATGCCGGTGATGCGGGGCGCACCGTAATGGTCGGCGTTCTCGGCGGCATCCTCTCGGCCGCCGGTTACCTCGTATATCAGCGCCTTCCCGAGGAACAGAAGGACCGGCTGCATCGCCAGGTGCGCGGCCTGCTGGAATCGCGGATCAACGAAATCCGCCAAAACTTCAACATCTAGCTCTCGCTAGATCTCGCGCCTCAGGGCGGGAGGTCGTGGTCGGCGGCCGGCGGCCCAGGAGGGCGCGGCGCCACGATGTCGTGATGGGGCCCGGCGGGCTCCGGCGGCGGCGCATAGGGGTGGCCGTTGAACGGTTCCGTCAGGTAGGACTCGGCGGCGTACGGCTCGTGCTCGGCCGGCTGGTACGGCGGCGGGGTCGTGGCCGGCGAGAGCGGGTCCTCGATCAGGTGCGCGCGCGAGATATCGGTGTTGTAGCTGCTGTAGCTGCCCTCGTCGGCGGCCCGCTCCATCTCGCGGATAAACTGGTTCGACGTGTTCTGCACGTCCCGGACCAGCGTCCCGACCTTCCGCGCGACTTTGGGCAGTTGTTCGGGTCCGAAGAACATGAGGGCGGCGGCACCGAGCAGCGCCATATCGGGAATCGAGAGCATCCGGAGGGTTTCTTCCCGGCGCCGGGTAACGGCACATGCCCCGCGCCTGGTGGCGGCGGGCAAAATTTTCAGAGCCGGCGGCGCCCTTCTTGAAGATCATCTACACCCGCGGCAACCGGACGGAGACCCTGGCTTCGATTGCCACGCTCCGCAAGATTCTCAACCGCTTCGTTGCTCACCGCGTATTCTACGAGGTCAGCTCGCGAAACAAGCGCGGTCACGAGTTCTTTTCCGCCAAGAATGCGTTCGTCGTGGGGTCGATCGAGATCGCGAACCGCGATTACCTCACGATCACGATCTTCGACGCCAACAACAGCGCGCATTCGATCGAGATCCTCAATCCCGCCGCGATGCGCATCTACGACGACACGCTGGGCAAAGGCTTCGCCGTGTCGTTCCTCAGCGAGAGCGCCGGCGTCGAGTCCCGCTGCTACCTGCGCGACGAGGGCGAGGACGGCGACGCGATCCAAAGCCGTTGCGAGCTCGAAAAAATCACGCTGCCGCAACTGTTCGAATACCTCGAAGAAATCCGCACCGTCGACGCCATTTCAGCCAAACCGAACCCCGGGCCCTAGGACCCGAACGCGATGAATTCGCTTGAAGCGAATTCACTACTTCAACGCGTAGACGATTTCTTTGAAGACTTCGGGGTCTTTGCCGAGCAGCGCGCGCACGTCGCGGTCGTCCTGACCGAGCACGACGAAACCGAGCGCCAAATGGCGCGGCAGGAAGCGTCCGCCGTTGGCGCGCTTCGCCGATTCGTTGAACAATTTGAACGAATCGCGGTTGAACCAGCGCTGATATTGTCCGTCGCTGGAATGGAAGACGACCGTATCGTAGCGCGTGAACGGAGGTTTTTCACCGCGCGGTAGAACGCCCTCGCCCACTTCGTGCACGCCGCCGGGCGACGGCTGGCGCGCCGCGGCGACGATGCGGCCGCGCTCGAGCACCTCGGCGAGCGCGCCGCCGATCTTCGGATCGTCGAGCAGCGCCAACAGGATGTGCGGCGGGGCGACGAACGCCGCACCGTATTCGACCGCAAAGGTGACGGCCGCGCGGCAGACCGCTAGCAGTTCGTCCGCCAGGAGCACTTGATCCTGATCCATTACGAGCGGTCATTCTTGCGCCGGCGCTCCAACCCCGTCGCGCGGCGCAATTCGCGTACGGCGTCACTCCGGCGGCCGGCGCGGCGGTAGGCGACGCCGAGGTTGTGGTGGGCCTCCGGATAGTCCGGGTCGAGGGAGATCGCGGTCTCGAAGCGCGCGATGGCGCCGTCGAGATCGCCCGCTTCGAGCAGCAAGTTCCCGGAATTGACGATCGCCGGGACGCACGCCGCGTACGTTTGCAGCGCGGTTTCCAGGGCGGCTTGCGCCGCCGGCCGGTCGCCGCGCGCGAGCGCGACCAGCGCGAGCTTGTTGTGTGCCAGGGCGCGCTCGCGGTCGTCGCCGGCCGCGCCGAGCGCTTCGCCGAAGCACGCTTCGGCTTCGTCCAGCGCGCCCGCCCGGAGGGCGCGCGTCCCGCGCTGCAGCGGCCCGGCCGGCGCCACCGGGGCGATTCCGAACAGCCGCGCGAAGAAACCCACCCCACCCATGTTGCACGTCGACGTCATCTCGCTCTTCCCGGAGATGTTCGCCCCGGTCGTCGGGCTGTCGATCGTCGGCCGGGCCGTGGAACGGGGCCTCGTGACCGTGCGCGTTCACGATCTGCTCGAAAACCTCGAGCCCGGAACGCGGGCCGACGAGCGCCCCTACGGCGGCGGCCCGGGGATGGTGCTGCGCATCGAACCGCTGGCGCGCGTGCTGGACGGCATTCTGGCGGCCGCTCCGCCCGGCGAGCGCCGCCGGATCGTCCTGACCGCCGCCGCCGGCCGGCCCTTCACGCACGCCGACGCCGCTGCGTTCGCCGCGCTCGACCGCCTGATCGTGATCTGCGGACACTACGAAGGCGTCGACGAACGGCTGACGGCGCTCTATCCGGTCGAGGAAATCTCACTCGGGCCGTTCGTGCTCACCGGCGGCGAAATCGCGGCGATGGCGTTCATCGACGCAACGATTCGTTTGGTCGACGGCGTGATCGCCGCCGAATCGCGCGCAGCCGAATCGTTCGCGGAGGGCCCCGACATGCTCGATCATCCGGCGTTCACGCGCCCGCCGGTCTTTCGCGGCGTCGCGGTGCCGGAGGTCTTGCTGTCGGGCGATCACGCCAAGATCGCGGAGTGGCGGCGCCAGCGCTCGCGCGAACGCGCGGCCGGACGGCGCGGCTGACCGTGCAGCAGTGGCGCGCCGCAATCTGCGCCTGGGCCGCGCTCGCACTCGCGCTGAGCGCGCCCTTGCAGGCTGCGAACGACGGCGACAAACAGCTCGCGCGCGTGACCGGCACCGTGCAGTATCAAGCCGGCAGCGATGCCGCGTATCACGCGGTCTTCGGCCGGATCGATCTCGCCGACGACGCGGTGGCGGTGACGCTCGCACAATCCCGCGCGCAGCTGACTCTGCCCGATTCGAGCGCGATCGACATCGGCGCGACGACGCGCGTGCGTCTCGGCGCCTTCAACACCGCCGACACCGCGAATCCGAACGTCGTGGTGCTCGAGCTCGGCACGCTGCACTTCACGATCCGTCATCCCGCCGGCGGACGCGCGAACTATGTCTTCAAAACACCGACCTCGCAGATCGGCGTACGCGGCACCGAAGGCTACCTCGTTACGGGCCCAAGCGGCACGGATTTCTATTGTGCCGACTGCGCTCCCGGCGACGTCACGGTAACGGTCGGCAGCCATAGCTACACGTTGGCGACCGGCGATCAAGCGATCGTCATCGGCACGACGCCGGCGAATGCCGACGTCGACGTCATCGCGCGGCCGTGCGCGAATCCGGCCGCGATCGAGCTCAGCGACGGCAAGCTCGGCGCGAAGGTGCCACCCGACCAGCGGTTCGATACGACCGGTGCGCCGGCCGGCAATCCGTTACTCCCGGTTGCGATTCCGGACGCCGCGCGGTAACGTCAGCTGGCCGTGGACTCCGTAGCGCTCCCGCGACGGGCTTCGTCGAGCAACTGCTGCGCGAACAGGTAGAGTTCGTGGTCGACGGCCACCGATTCGCGCAGGCGAACGCCGATCGGATCGTTTTCGATCCACGATCTATCACCGACGGGCACGGCCGTCACGTTGTGACGTCCCAGTTTTTCCACCGGAGGCAACTGCAATCCGAACGCCGTGCTGCGCCGGCGGACGAGTTCCAGCGATTCCGTGATCCGCTCCACGGTGCCGACGACGAGAAACGAACGCAGCACGTCCTTGGCGATGGCGAGCCGCTCGCGCTCGTAGGCTGCCCGGTCGGAAGCTGCCCACGTTTCGCGCGCTTCCGGCTGGCAGCGCCCGGCCGTGGCGTCACACCACACGTACATCGCAAGGTGGTTGGTTTGATTGTTGTCGCGGAACGGCGCGTCGAGCGGCTGGTCGAGGACCCAGGCCGCGATGTCGCGCGGCGTCCAGCCGACGGAGGACGGTACGCCGAACGCCTCGCGCTCTTGCAGCATGTAGCGGGCAGCCGAAAGAAACTGCGTGACCGGGTCGCGCAGCAACGTGAAGTAATGCACGCGGCGACCGCCGCTGATCGGTGCGAAGCGCCGAATATTGTGGGTGGTCACCGCGGTGAGGCGCGGATCGTGGAAGCCGACCGGCTGCTCGTTCTCCGCGTACACGTGGTCCGGATAGAGGGCACGAAAACCGCTGATCACGCCGTCCAACGCCGCGTTCCGCAGCCAGACGCCGACCGAGGTGCCGGCACATTTCGGAATATGGATTTGGACCAGAATATCCGGGCTTGCCACACGCTGCCCCATTTGGAAACTCAGGACGTGCTACGCGACCCCTTGTTTTCAAGTTAGCGCTGAAAGCTTACCGCGGCCTGTGAAAAGCACTCAGCGGTACGAGAGCGGACGGGTTGTTCCCGATCGTGCCCCTAAGCCGAGCGCTCGCTTGGTGCGGCACGGGTCCGGCAACCTTTCGCGCTTGAATGAGTAGGGGTTTCGTGATAAACTCGGCGGGTTGTCACCGCCCCCCGGCGGCCTTTTCGCGTGCTTAGTAGAGAGCAGTCATGAACGTCATCGACCTGATCCAAAAGGAACAGGAAAAGCCGAGCGTCCCGGATTTCCGTCCGGGCGACACGGTGAAGGTCTACTCGAAAGTCGTCGAAGGCGGCAAAGAACGCATTCAGATGTTCGAGGGCACGGTGACGGTTCGCAAGGGCGGCGGATCGGCCGAATCGGTCACGGTTCGCCGGATCGCGCACGGCGTCGGCGTCGAGAAGTCGTTTCTGCTCCACAGCCCGCGCGTCGACCGGATCGAAGTTTCGAAGCGCGGCATCGTGCGGCGCAGCCGGCTCTACTACTTGAGCGACAAGATCGGCAAAGCTGCCCGCATCAAGGAAAAAAAGGTAGCGAAGTAAGCGAGCGGTGACCCCTCTCGAACTTCTTGCCCTGATCTGCATTTTCGCGATCGTCCGTGTCGCGATCAGCATCAAGCCGGCCCCGGTCGTCGCAGGCGGGGATGCGGGCCCCTCGGCGCGGACCGTCATCCGCGAATATCTCGACGCCTTCATCGTCGCCGGGCTGGTCGCGCTGTTCCTGATCACGTTCGTCATCCGGACGTTCTTCATACCGTCGGGCTCGATGATCCCGACGCTGCAGATCCACGACGTGCTGCTGGTCAACGAATTCGAGTATCGCTTCACCAAGCCGGCACGCGAGGACATCGTCGTCTTCCCGCCGCCGATCGAGTCGCCCAACGATTTCATCAAGCGTTTGATTGGTGCGCCCGGGGACACCCTGCGCATCCACAACGGCATCGTCTACCGCAACGGCGTCGCGCTGGTCGAACCCTACGAAGAGCAGAAGCCGAATTACGAGCTGCAGATCCGCAATTACAACATCTACGTCGACGGATCGCCGCTCGATCCGACGCTGGCGAACATTCCGCCGAAGGCCGATTGGAGCGCCCCGGACCGCATTCCCGACGGCTGCTACTTCATGATGGGCGACAACCGCAACAACTCCGAGGACTCGCACATCTGGGGCTTCGCGCAGGCCGACGGATCGTTTTTGGCCGGCCCGCTCAAGGGTCAGAAGGCCTCGTTCACCGGCCGCGCGTTCTTGATCTTCTGGCCGCTCGACCGCATCCGCATACTCAAGTAGACGGTCATGGAGCGAGCGCAGCGTAGTCGTGCCAACACGACAACGTTGTTGCGAGCTCGGACGGGGGGCATGGATTCGCTCTGCGAATCCGTCGATCACGTTCGTGATCGCCACGAAGTGGCCGGGGGCGCGCAGGCTAGGCCGTAGCGCCTTTATAGCGAACAACACAGCCGTGCTCTCGCAGCCGCGTCATGCCCTCCGCGTCAGCGCGCAGGTCGTCGTCTTGCTCGCGATCGGGTTGGCGTTCTTCCTGCGGATTCCGCAAGTCACGGGCCCCTCGATGCTGCCGCACGTGCAGCCGGGCGAAGTCGTCCTCATCGACACGCTGGCGTATCGCCTGGGGCCGATCAAGCGCGGCGACATCGTGGCGCTCGACCACGATGAGGCGACCGCGCAGACGTTTCTCAAACGCGTCGTCGCGCTGCCCGGCGACCGCGTGCGGATCGAACGCGGCACGCTCTTCGTCAACGGTCGCGCCGTCGCCGAACCGTACGTGTCGTTCCGCGATCGCAACGACGTGCCCGAGGTGACGGTGCCGGCGCACGACGTCTACGTCCTGGGCGACAACCGCGCCGAGAGCGAGGATTCGCGCACCTGGGGCCCGGTCGACGAGAACGCCGTCATCGGCAAGGCGCTGATCGGGCTCTGGCCGCCGGAAGCGCTGCACTCGTGACCGAGCCGGCCGCGCCGCAGATCCAATGGTTCCCCGGCCACATGGTCCGGGCGATGCGGCTGCTCGAAGAGCGGCTGACGCTGGTCGACGTCGTGATCGAAGTGCTCGATGCACGCTTGCCCCGGCTGAGCTCGAACCCGGATTTGGACCGGCTGGTCGGGACGCGACGGCGTTTGGTGATCCTGGGCCGCGAGGACCTCGCCGATCCGTTCGCAACGCGCAGATGGCTGGCATGGTATGCCGCGCACGACCGTCCCGCCGTCGCCGTCGACGGCCGCTCGCAGCCCAGCGTCAACCGGGCCAAGGCCGAGCTCAACCGGATCATCGGCGGACGCGGGGCCGGCCGCGGGCCGGCGCGCGCGATCGTCATCGGCATCCCGAATACCGGCAAATCCGCGCTGATCAACGGATTGGCGAAGCGAACGGCGGCGAAGAGGGAGAACAAAGCGGGCGTGACGCGCCAGCTGCGCTGGATTCGCGCCGACGAACAGCTCGAGGTCATGGACACGCCCGGCATTCTCGTTCCGAAAATCCCGACCGACGAAGCCCAATGGATGCTCGCGCTGACCGGCGCGCTGCCGCGCGAGCGCTACGATCCGGAGGACGTCGTCGCACGCTTTGCCGCCTGGGCCGCGCTGCACGTGCCGCAGCTCGACGTCCCCGATCTGGAGCGGTTCGCCGCCGCGCGCGGCTTCGTGCGGCGCGGCGAGGAGATCGACGCGCACAACGCCGCCGGCGCGTACATGCGCGCCTTCGGCGAAGCGAAATTCGGGCGCATCACCTTCGAAGATCCGCCGGAGACCGTGAAAGCTACGCTTTCACCGGCGCGCAGCGCCGCGACGCCTTCGCGTCGGGATTCGCGGAGCGAATCCGCGTGAGCACCGATCCGGCCAAGAAGCGGCGCAACGCGCGCGAGCGTGAGCAACGGCGCCTGGTCCGGCTGCACCGCTACGAAGAGGCCGCGCGCGCCAACGGCTACCGCTTCATCGCGGGCACCGACGAGGTCGGGCGCGGGCCGCTGGCGGGTCCGGTCGTCGCCGCCGTCGTCGTCCTCGACGGCCCGCTCTACCTGCGCGGCCTCAACGATTCGAAGCAAGTACGGCCCGAATTGCGCGCCGAGCTGGCCGAGACCATCAAGGCCCGCTGCGCCGGTTGGGCCATCGGCGAGGCGAGCGTCGCCGAGATCGACCGGCTGAACATCTACTGGGCCTCGGTCCTGGCGATGGAACGCGCGATCGAAGCGGCCGGCTGCACGATCGACTACCTGCTCACCGACGCCGTCCGCATCCGCTCGTTCGCGGGGCCCCAGGAGCCGGTCATCAAGGGCGACGCCAAGTGTGCGAGTGTGGCTGCCGCCTCAATCCTGGCCAAAGTGCACCGCGACGGCCTCTTGGTGGAACTCGACGGCCTCTACCCCCAGTACGGATTTGCCGAACACAAGGGGTACGCGACCCAACGGCACATCGACGCCCTGGCGGCGCACGGCCCTTGCGCCGTCCACCGGCGGGGGTTTTGGCGAGTGCGTGAGGCCGTCCAACTCCTGCCGGGCTTGTTGTAATGGACCGACGAACACGGCTCGGTCGTGAAGGTGAAGACGCTGCGGTTCAACTCCTCGAATCCTCCGGATATGTCGTGATCGCCCGCAACGTGCACTTGCCCGGCGGGGAAATCGACGTCATCGCCCGCGACCGCGGCGTCATCGCGTTCGTCGAAGTCAAAGCGCGCGGTTCGCGGCGTTTCGGTTCGGCACTCGCCGCGGTCGACGCCCGCAAGCGCCGCACGCTGCGCGCGCTGGCCGCCGACTGGCTGCAGATCGCCGCACCCGGCGTTCCGGCGCGCTTCGACGTCGTCACGATCGAAGGCGGCCGTCCGCGCCTGCACCGGGGTGCGTTCGCGTGAGCGAGATGGAGAAAAAGGTCCTCGGGGGCCGCTACCGGATCGACGCGCTGATCGGCCGCGGCGGCATGTCCGACGTGTACCGCGGCATGGACGTGGTGCTGCAGCGGCAGGTCGCGATCAAGATCCTGACCGACCGCAGCGAGGACTTGCGCAAACGTTTCCTGCGCGAAGCGCAGTCGATGGCGCGCCTGAACCACACCAACATCGTCGGCGTGTACGACGCGGCCCAGAACGACGGCGTCTCCTATATCGTGATGGAGCTGGTGCAAGGCCGCACGCTGGCGACGATCTCGCCCAGCGAGCTGACCGTCCACACCGCCCTGCGCTACATTCTCGAGCTGCTCGAAGCGCTGGCGTTCGCGCACGAGAACAACGTCGTCCACCGCGACGTCAAGCCGGCCAACATCATGGTTCTCCCGAACGGTGCGATCAAAGTGATGGATTTCGGGCTCTCGCGCCGCACGAGCGAGATGTCGAGCGTCACCAATGCGGGCGAAATCGTGGGCACGATCGCCTATCTCTCACCCGAGCGTTTTTTGGGCAAGATCGCCGACGCCCGCAGCGATCTCTACAGCGTCGGCGTCGTGATGTACGAAGTCTTCACCGGCACGGTGCCGTTCAAGAACGAGTCCGACGACCTGGTAGCGGTGATCTTCGCGCACGTCAACGAGCCGCCGGCGGCGCTGCGGTCGATCAACCCGGCCGTACCCGCGCCGATCGAACGCATCGTGTTGCGCTTGCTGGAAAAGGATCCCGAACGGCGTTACGCTTCGGCCCGCGAGGTGATCGTCGACATCCGCACGCTGCTCGGCCTCAACGAACCGGGGGAGCAGGCGCCGTCGAGCGCGGTCGGGATGGCGGCGGCGATGCAGGGGCGTTCGGCGCCCACGGGCGGGACCTCGCCGGCCGAGGTCGAGGCGCGCAACGTCCTCGAGCGCACGTTCGGCAACACCCAAACACTCAACGAAGGCTACGCCAACACGCTGGCCGGCATGCTGGCCGCACGCAAGCGCGATTGGCCCGAAGCGACGCGCGCGTACGTATCGGCGCTGAAGGCGTTCTCCGAGGTGCGCAATCACGTCGAACACGCCAAGACCGCACTGAAATACGCCACGATGGTGCTGGCGAAGGGCGCTGAGTCGGAGCGGCCCGACCGGCACGAAGTGGAGAACGCGATCGAAACGCTCGGCCGTGCGCTGCTGGTGCTGCGCGCCCGCAACCTGACCGCCGAAGTGGACGACGGCGAGCGCGTTCTGCACGCGCTCCAACGCATGGGAGTCCGCCTCCGCTAAATGGCCTCCGCGGCAAAACCAACGCTACGGCGCTCCGTTACGCCGTGGGGCTCGTTCTCATGGGGTTACTCGGACGTCGGCGCCGATATCTTCGTCGGCCTGGGCCTCGTGCTCGGAGCGGCGGGCGGGGCCTCGAACGTCGCCTTCCTGTTTGCCGGCATCGTCTACGTCTGCATCGGCCTCGCGTACACGGAGCTGGCGGCGACGTATCCGGTCGCCGGCGGCGGCCAGTATTTCGTGATGCGCGGGCTCGGCGACATCTTCGGCTTCATCGCCGGGTGGGCCGTGCTGCTCGACTTCACGATCGACATCACGCTCTTCGCGTGGTCGTGCGTCGACTATCTCGGCCAACTGATTCCGGTGCTGCAGTTGCAGCCGCACCCGTGGGTGCATTTTTCGAGCGTCTTGGCACTGATCGTGGGCCTGTGCACGCTGAACGTGATCGGCGTGCGCGAGTCGACGACGTTCAACGGCGTCGTGAGCGCGCTCGACGTCATCAGCGAAACGTCGATCCTCTTCTTCGGCTTCCTCTTCGCATTCAACCCGGAACTCTTGATGCACACGATGCACGTGTACTGGCCGTCGACCGACCATCTGCTGCTCGGCGTCTCGTTCGCGATCATCTCGTTCGTCGGTCTCGAATCGATCTCACAGGCGGCCCAGGAAACGCAACGTCCGGCCTCGGTGATCCCGCGCACGTCGATCGGCTTGATCCTCACGATCTTGATCTACGCGCTCGCCTACGCCAATCTGGCGATCGGCATGACGCCCGCACACCCGATTCCGCTCGACGCGCACGGCCACACGCAGCAGTTCTTCCAGTTCCTCGGCAACGACGTCAACAACGGTAAGGCCGTCGCCGTGCTGGCCGCGAACGTGCCGTACTTCGGCGCGATCGCCGGCCTCTACGTCCCGGTGCTCGGCGCGGTGCTACTGCTGATCTCGAGCAACTCCGGCGTGTTCGGTGCCTCGCGCATCGCCTACGCGATGAGCCGCGCGCGCCTGTTGCCCTCCGTCTTCGAGCGCGTCAACCGGCGGTTCCGCACGCCGGCGGTCTCGATCATCACGTTCTGCGCGATCGCCGTCGTGGTGCTGATCTTCGCCGCGTTGCCCAGCCTCGACCCGGGCATGCAACACTTCTACCAGCACGCCTTCCGGGGTGAAGCGGGCATCGTCGTGCTCGGCGACCTCTACGCGTTCGGCGCGGCGACGAGCTACTCGTTCGTCTTCATCGCCCTGATTGCGCTGCGCCTGAACGACCCGCTGAGCCCGCGCAAGTTCCGCATCCCGCTCAACATTCCGTTCACCTTCCGCGGCGAACGCGTCCTCTTCCCGATCGTCGGCGTGATCGGCTTTCTCGGCATCTTCTCGATCTTGGTCGACACGATGATCACCCACGAAATCGGGCGCGTGGCCGGCCCGACGTGGATCATCCTCGGATTCTTCGGCTACCTCATCTACCGCAAGCGCAAGGGGCTGCCGGTCTTCCGCTCGCGCCCGCAGAATTGGGATGCCCAGCAGGTGGCAATCCTCAGAGACGCCGGTGAACTCGAAAGCATGGACGAGCTGCTCGAAAAGCTGCGCGCGCGCGGCCGCGGCGTCGCCGTGCCGGGACGCGTGACGTGAACCGCCTGCGCCTGGCCAAGATCCGGGCCGCGCTGGGCTGTCTGTTCGTGCTGTTCGGCCTCGGCATCGGCGTCGAAATTCTCGTACGTCCGGGCCCGAAGCTGCTCGGGCTCGCCTTCGCCGTCGTGCTGGTCGCGCTGGGGGTCGTGCGCGTGCGCGCCTACCTGCTGCTCAAGAACGAACTCGCGCCGTGACCACGATCGCCGTCCACCCGGCGGGAGCGCTGATCGGACTGCTGGTGGTCGCCGCGGTGGCCGCAACGTTCTACTGGATGCTGCATCCGCCGCACACCAAAGCCGACATCGAGGCCAAACAAGCCGAAGCGGTACTGCACAAGCTGGTCGGCAGCATCATCGTGGTGTTTTCCGAAGAGATCCATTCCGGTCATATGATGGTGCTGGCAGCGCGGCTGGCCGCCCGCGAACGCGCCGACCTCTACGCGGTGTACGTGATCGAGGTGCCGCTGATTCTGGCCGAAGGCGCCGAGATGCCGGAGGAAGACCGGGCCGGGTATGATATGCTCGCGACCGCCGAGGTGATCGCGCAGCATCACGACGTCCACCTGCACACCGAGGTGCTGCACGCGCGTTCGGTCAGCTCCGGCGTGCTCGAGCTCGCGAAACGCGAGAACGCGAACCTGATCGTGCTCGGCTCGTACCGCGAAGGCAAGTATACCGGCGCGCCGTTGGGCCGCGCGATCGAGGAGATCGCGACGCGCGCCAAATGCGACGTACTGATCGGCGTCCCGGGGCCGTACGGCGTCCTGATGGGCGAAGAGCGCCGCGAAAACGAGAGCTCGCGCCCGAAGTAGGGCCGTTAGGACAAACTGCGGCCCATGCGCTGCACGATCTCGGTGAGGATCGCCGCCGACGTGCCCATGTTCAGGCGCACGAAATTCGCCGAGGCCGGGCCGAAATCGCGGCCGCGCGTCAGGAAGACGCGGCTGCGCTCGAGGAAGACCGCGACCGGATCGGGACCCAGGTCGAGCGCCGTGCAGTCGAGCCACGCCAGATAACTCGCCTGCGGCTCGATGTAGCGTACCCCGGGCAGCTCCCGCGCGATGAGCTCCGTCAGCAGGCGTCGATTATCACCGAGATAGCGCACCAGCTCGTCGAGCCAGGGGACGCCTTGGGTGAAGGCGGCGATCGACGCGACCACGCCGAGGTTGCCGGCGCTCCACGGCAATTCGGGACGCATTTTGCCGAGCGCTTTGCGCATGCGCTCCGAACCGGCGACCGCCACCGCGCACTTGAGTCCGGGGAGATTCCAGGCTTTGGACGCCGAGCACAGCGCCACGGCATCGCAATCGAGGCCGTCGGCGATCGGCAGAAACGGCACGAACGTCGCGCCGGGCATCGTCAGCGGCGCGTGGATCTCGTCGGCGACGACCAGCACGCCGTGCGCCTTGGCGAGCTCCGCGATGCGCGTCAGCGTCGCCGCGTCGAAGACCATCCCGAGCGGGTTGTGCGGCGAGCACAGGAGATACGTTTTCGCGCCGCCGGCAAACGCGCGTTCGAGCCCGGCGAAGTCGAGACGCCACGCGCCGTCGTCGCCGCGCAGCAGCGGCACGTCTTCGATCTTCCGTTCCACCTCGCCGACGACGCGGTAGAACGGCGGATACACCGGCGAGTTCACGACGATGCGATCGCCGGGCAACCGCAGCGTGCGCAAGATCTCCGCGATGCCGACCAGGACGTCGGGAATGACGAACACGCCGCGCGGATCGAGCGACCAGCCGTAACGCGATTGCACGAACCCGGCGAACGCGTCGCCGACGCCGGCACCGTTGGCGTAGCCGCAGTCGTCGTGCGCGATCGAATCGGCCAGCGCGGAGCGCACGCCGTCGTCGAGCGGGAAGTCCATCTCCGCCACCCATGCCGGCAGCACGTCGGGCGGGATCATCGTCCACTTGGCGCTGCGCCGACGGCGCAGTTGTTCGACCGAAATGTCGTCGAAGTTGGCCATCAGCGGGTAAACACGCGCTTGCGAATCTCTTCGGCCATGACGGCCAGCAAGATCACGGCGCCGAGCACGATGTCCTGGGTATACGATTCGATGTTCAGCAGGTCCATCACGTTGTTGAGGACGCCGATCAGCAGTGCACCGAAGAACGAAGACACGACGCTGCCGCGCCCGCCCATCAGCGAGGTTCCGCCGACCACGACCGCCGCGATCGACTGCAGTTCGCTGCCGACGCCGGTCTGCGGCGAACCCGACGCGAAGCGCGACATCAAGAGCATCCCGGCCAACGCCGCGCAGCCGCCGGAGATCACGTAGACGAAGGTCTTCACGAGCCGTACGTTGATGCCGGCCAGCCGGGCCGCTTCTTCGTTTCCGCCGATCGCAAGCACGTAGCGCCCGAACCGCGTGCGCGTGAGGACGACGGCGAAGACGATCACGACGGTCAGCATCACGAGCACGGCCCACGGGATCCCCGGCATCCCGAGCGGTGCGAGCAGGTCGTGCAGTGCGTACTGGGTTCCGAGCGCATTGAACGCGTTGCTCTTGAGCGGCACCGGCTCGCCGTGCGAGAGCTTGAACGCCAGACCCCGCGCCATCAGCATCATCGCGAGCGTCGTGATGAACGGCGGCAGGTTCAGCCGCACCACGGGCAGGGCGTTGACGAGCCCGGCGCAGCAGCCGACCGCAATGCCGACCAGCGTCGTCACGATCACCAGCAGCGCGCCGCTCAGGCCGCTTGCGTTCGCAAACTGCGCCATCACGACGCCGGTGAGCTGGATCAGCGAGCCCACCGAGAGGTCGATCCCGGCGGTGATGATCACGAACGTCTGCCCGACGGCCAGGATCGCGTTGTAGGTGATCTGCCGCAGAACGTTGGTCAGGTTACCGGCGGTGAGAAAGTCGCCTTGCGTGAGAACGTTGACGACGACGATCAGCGCGGCAAACGCCACGATTGCGATGCCGGTGCGCAACGCAGCTTGCCGCTGCTTCTTCGCCTGCGCATCGCCGGCGCTCGCATCGAGCGAAGCCTTGACCTCGTTCACGTGGATTCGCTCCGCGAATCCCGACGCGAAAGCGTCGCGGCGCTGCGCGCCGGTGGAAGCGTAGCTTCCACTACTCCGGCGGCAACGGCGATGACGGCGTCCGGGGTGGCCTCGGCGCGCGAGAACTCAGCCGCGATCTTGCCGTCGCGCACGACGAGGATGCGGTGCGACATCCCCAGCACCTCGGGCAACTCGCTCGACACCATCACGATTGCGGCGCCGCGCGCGAGCAGCTGCAGCATGAGCGTGTAAATCTCGGCCTTGGCGCCGACGTCGACACCGCGCGTCGGTTCATCGAAAAGAAACACGCTTGCAGCGCCGGTCAGCCACTTCGCGAGAACGACCTTTTGCTGATTGCCGCCGGAGAGGTTCTTCACCGCCTGTTCGCTCGACGGCGTCCGGATTTGCAGCTCGGCGATTTCACGGTTGGTCACGTCGACCTCGGCGGCACGGTTGATGAACGGTCCGCGCGAGTATGCCGCGAGGTGCGCCAGCGTCGTGTTCTCCCGCACGGTCATGCCCAGCACCAGCCCTTGGGCCTTCCGGTCCTCGGTGATGAACGCGATGCCGGCCTCGATCCCGGCATGCGGACTGCGGATCAGCACCGGCCGGCCGCCGGCTGCGATCGTGCCGCCGGTCGCGACATCGGCGCCCGCGATCGCGCGCACGATTTCGGTCCGCCCGGCGCCGACGAGTCCGGCCAGCCCGACGATCTCGCCGGCGCGAACCTGGAACGTGACGCCGTTGACGTTGTGGGCGGCGCGCAGGTCGCTCACCGCCAGCAACACGGGGGCGTCCGGCGCAACCGGCGGCAAGTCGGGGAAGTGCGCTTCGAGCGCACGGCCGACCATCAGCCGCACCATCTCGTCTTGCGGCATCGCGCTCGCCACGCGCGTCTCGATCGCCCGGCCGTCGCGGATGACCGTGATGCGGTCGGCGATGCGCGGCAGCTCTTCGAGCCGGTGCGAGATGTACACGAACGCCACGCCCGTCGCCTTGAGCTTCGCGATCAGCGCAAAGAGCGCATCGGTCTCGCGGTCGGTCAGCGCCGCGGTCGGTTCGTCCATGACGATCAGCCGCGCGTGCCGCACCAGGGCTTTGGCGATCTCGGTCAGCTGCTGCTGGGCGACCGACAGGCGCCGCGCGGGCCGGTCGAGCGGCAGCGTGATGCCGAGCTCCGCGAGCACCGCGGTCGCGCGCGCCGCGGCCGCTTTCGCGTCGAGGAACAGTCCCCGCGTCGGCTCGATGCCGAGCACGATATTCGGGATCACCGCGAGGTCCGGCACGAGATTGAACTCTTGGTAGATCATCCCGATGCCCAGCCGTTCGGCGGCCTTCGGTCCGTCGATCTGCACGCGCTGCCCGTCGATCTCGATCGTCCCGCCGTCCGCGATGTACGCGCCGGCGAGGATCTTCATCAACGTCGACTTGCCCGCGCCGTTCTCACCGACGAGCGCGTGCACTTCACCCGCGATGACGTCGAACGAAACCCCGTCGAGCGCGCGCACGCCGGGGAACGACTTCGTGATCCCCGCCATGCGCAGCAGGGGTGCGCCGTCTGTCCCTTCGACTGCGCTCAGGGCAGGCTCACAAAAGGAACTGTCAATTTATTGCGCGTCGGCTTTGGTGAACGTGCCCACCGGGACCGCGATCTTCTTCGGCACGGATTTGCCGGCGAAGGAATCCGCGATCGCGTCGATCGTTTTCGCGCCGATCTGATCGGGATGCTGAATCGCGTCGCCGTACATCGTGCCGTTCTTGATCGCGGTGCGCGCCTCGGGCGTGGCGTCGTAGCCGATCACGGCGATCTTGCCGGTCAAGCCCGCCGCGTCGATGGCGGTGGCCGCGCCCAGCGCCGAGTCGTCGTTGATCCCGAAGATGCCCTTGAGGTCTTTGTGCGACTGCAGGATGTCCTCGGTCGCCGAGGAGGCCTTCGCGCGCTCGCCGCCGCCGTCGATGTCGGCCACGATCGTCACCTTGGGGCAGCCGGACGCGAGCGCGGCCTTGAAGCCCCGGACCCGGTCCTGGACGCTCGTGACCTCGGGCTCGTCGAGAATCGCGACCGGGCCGCCGCCCGGCACCGCCGCGCACATCAGTTTGCCGGCCTGACCGCCGCCTTGAACGTTGTCGCTGGCGATGTGCGAGACGACGACCCCTTGGCTCGACGCGTTGGCGATGTCGGCCGTGAAGACCGGGATGCCGGCCTTGTTGGCCTCGACGATCGCCGAACCGATGGCTTGCGAGTCGTACGGCGTGAGCACGATCGCCGCGACCTTTTGGGAGATGAAATCCTCGACCTGACTCTGCTGCTTCGAATTGTCGCGGCTGGCGTCGACGACGTTGACGGTGTAACCGTACTTTTGCGCCTCGGCCTTCATCCCGGCTTCCATGTCCTGGTAGAACTGAGCCTCACGATTTTGGATCGAGACCCCGATCGTTTTGCCGCCGCCGGGCGCGGTCGCCGTGGTGGTGCTCTCGGAGCCTTTCGAGCAGCCGGCTGCAATGACGAGCGCGCACGCGAACACAGCGAGTCGTTTCATACGGCACTCCGACTTGTCGCAGGCCGTTAGCACGCCCTGCGGGGCTGTAAACGGCGCTATTTGACAGGGCTTCTCAAGAAGGAGCTCCTGCGACCTTCGACGGAACGGCCCCGCCGCGCAAAGCGAGCCGGCTCTCGGCGGCGCACGTGCGACGAAAGCCGGAATCCGCACGCTTAATCACGTCCCCAGTACGCCCGCTCGCACGCCGCCCGCCGGCGCGAAAAAGAACGATTTTACACGCTTTTTGTGCGTGAATTGAGCACTTTTGCACCGCGAGGGACGGCCTCGTGGCCGGTGCGCACGCGAGCGCGCTGCGGTCGTGAGCGCGCGCCCGGGCCCCGCTTCGGTGGTGCTGCGATCACCTTCAGATCCCGCGTACACAGTGCCCGACGACCCGCAAAACAGCGAATTATCAGACGGCACGCGCATGCCGGGCCGGCGCGAGCAGGGTTATCCACAGCCGCCGTACGCGCGGCTGTGCACCGTGTGGAGAGCGATTCGCAGCTTCTAGCCGGCCGCCGCCGCGACGCGGTTGCGCCCGGCAGCCTTGCCGGCATAGAGGCGCCGGTCGGCGACGCGCACCAACTCTGCCCCGTCGGCAGCCTCGCGGGGGAATTCGGCGACGCCGACCGTTACGGTGACGTCCATCGCGCCGGCGCCCCGCCAGCCGGACGACAGCGCTGCGGGCAGCTCGGCCACCACGCGCTCGGCCAGCTTCACGGCCTGGTCGAGGTCGGTTTGCGGCAGCAGGATCGCAAACTCTTCGCCCCCGTAGCGGCACACGTAATCGGAGACCCGCAGCGTCGATTGGATGGAGCCGGCGATCAGCTGCAGCACCCGATCGCCCTCGGCGTGCCCGTACGTGTCGTTGACGCGCTTGAAGAAGTCGACGTCGACCATCATCATGCAGATCGGACGCCCCGACCGTTTCGACATCGCCACGTATTTCTCGATCGCTTCGTCGAAGAAACCGCGATTGTACACGTTGGTCAGCGCGTCGCGAACGACGACCTTCTGCAATTCCTCGTAGCGCTGACGGTAGGTCAACACGCGAAACATCGTGCCGAGCGCCCGGCCTTCACCGACGACCATGCTCTCGGCGACGTTGAAATAGTGCAGATACATGACCAGCACGACCGAATAGACCAGCGCGGCGACGGTCTTCCCGGCCAGCTGCGAGAGCATGATGTCGACGTACGCCGGGCTGCCGGCAAAGGCCGCGGTCGCGAACGCGATCGAATCGAAGTACAGCGTCAGCGTCAGCGACCCCCACACGCGCAGAAAGATCGAGCGGGTGTAGCGGCTGACCCATTCGTACAGCAAAACCACGATCAGCGTGTCGATGAAGAGCACGACGCCGCTCGAGACGACGATGCGCGGCTGCACTTCGAAGAGGTCGGGCATGACGTGGAACGGGTTGATCACCTGCGGTGATTGAAGCTGCACCGCGACCAGCAGACCCAGCGGCACGAAGACGACGTTCGCGATCGCCACGCCGTAGATCAGCTTGCGCGCCTCGACCGCATCGTCGCTCAAGTACACGAAGAGCACGAGGAACAGGATCGCGGGAAACAGCACGACCGAGCCCGGGCTCACGACCAGCCATGACGAGAGCGGGATGTACACGCTGCCCGCCAGCAGGTTCGCGTACTGGAAGATCACGCCGAACACGATGTAGACCAGCGCCAGACCGAACGTCCGGCGCAAGCGAAACGCAGCCACCAGCAACGCACCGACGAAGACGCCCTGTACGAGCATCAGCAGGAGCTGCTGCGCGACGCTAGCCGACATCAAGCTCGCTTAAACGGCGCACGCGGGGCGGTGCATCCCGCTCCAATTTTGCCGCCTCCGGAAGCGGTCCTTGCAGGGTCCGTCACTTGCCGGCGGCTCGAGTCCGCGCAGTAGGAGCAGGTGCTGTCGTGTTCCTTTGCCTGCGCGATGCACGGCGTCGAGGGTCTCATCGTGCGCGTCGAGACCACCGCCTGGGCCGGGACGCCGGGCCTTTCGATCATCGGCCTACCCGATCGCTCGCTCAAAGAATCGGGCGACCGCGTACGCTCGGCGCTGACCGGCTCCGGCTTCATGCTGCCGGCCGGGCATCTGCTGGTGAGCCTGTCGCCGGCCGACGTGCGCAAGGAAGGGCCGGCGTTCGATCTGCCGATCGCCTTGGCGCTGCTCGCGCTGGGCGAACAGATTCCGCAACCGCCGCTCTCGGAGTGCGTCACGATCGGGGAACTCGCCCTCGACGGCTCGCTGCGCGCCGTGACCGGCACGTTGCCGATGCTGATCGCGGCCAAGCGAGCGAGCATTCCGCGCGCAATCGTACCGTTGGCCAACCGCGCCGAAGCCGCGCTGATCCCGGACGTCGAGACGTATGCGGTGCCGACGCTGGCCGACGCGGTCGCCGTCGTGCTCGGCAACGGCGCGAAGTTTCGCGCCGGCGGACCACCGCCGTCCCGCCCGGACGCAACCGGCGGCGACGACTTCGCCGATGTGCGCGGGCAGATCGTCGCGAAGCGCGCGCTCGAGATCGCGGCGGCCGGCGGGCACAACGTGATCCTGGTCGGTCCGCCCGGCTGCGGCAAGACGATGCTCGCGCGGCGCATGCCGTCGATCCTTCCGCCGATGACGCAAGACGAATCGCTCGACGTCACGGCGATCTACAGCATCGCGGGATTGCTGGGGAGCGAACCGCATATCTTGCACCGGCGTCCGTTTCGCGCCCCGCACCACACCGCCAGCCGCATCGCGCTCGTCGGCGGCGGCACGAATCCCCGGCCCGGGGAAGTGACGCTCGCGTCGCGCGGCGTGCTTTATCTCGACGAGATCGCCGAGTTTCCGCGCGCGACCCTGGAGGTGCTGCGCCAGCCGTTGGAAGACGGCTGCGTGACGATCGCGCGTGCCGCCGGTTCGTGCACGTTCCCGGCGCGCTTCTCGCTCGTCGCGTCGATGAATCCGTGTCCGTGCGGACAGCGCGGCGAACGCAACGCCGACTGCCGCTGCGACGACGCCGCGGTCGAACGCTACCGCAGCCGCATCTCGGGGCCGCTGCTCGACCGCATCGACCTGCACGTCAACGTCGTGCGCGTGCCCTACGGCGAACTGAGCGGCGCGCAGCCGGCCGAGGCGTCCACCGCCGTGCGCGCCCGCGTCGTGGCGGCGCGCGAACGGCAGCGAATGCGTAAGCGGACGCTCAACGCGCATTTGGGTGGCGCCGACCTGCGTGTCCATGCCGCGCTCGATGCCGCTTCGTCGGAATTACTCGAAACCATCATGCAGCGCGAGCGCCTCAGCGCGCGCAGCTTCGACCGCATCGTGCGCGTCGCCCGAACGATTGCCGACCTGGCAGGTTCGGATGCGCTCTCTCGCGATCACGTGGCCGAAGCACTCCTCTACCGGCGAAAGTAACTATCGCGAGTGGGGTCGAGGCATTCGGCGGCGAATTGTCTGCCCATGAAGCAGCGGGCCGGCGCAGACGCGTCGCTTGCGCGTCGATCGACCAGCGAACGTGTCGCGCAGCTGATTCGGGAGCAGCTCGCGACAGGGGTCTTGCGTCCCGGCGATCGCGTCGTTGAGGTCGACATCGCCACTATGCTCGGGGTGAGCCGCAGTCCGGTTCGGGAAGCGCTGAGCCGGCTCGAATCCGAGGGCGTCCTGGTCAGCCAACCCAATCGCGGCCGCTACGTCGCTCCGCTCGCTGCCGAACGACTGCAACAGCTCGTCGACTTCCGGTTGGCACTCGAAGAGCTCGCGGTCCGTAGCTTCGCGCGCTACGCCGGCGAAGGGGACTTCCTCCAGCTGCTTGCGGCGGTGCGGACGCTGCGCGCAAGCGCCAAGTCGGCGGAACTCAACAGCGCGATTCAAGCCGATCTTGTCTTTCACCGGTTGATCGTCGCGCTCGCTCGCAACGTGCCCCTGCAATCGGCCTACGCCGCACTGTTGAGCGAATTTCAGTTGTCGGTCCGGCTGACGACCCAGCTCTATGGTTCCGTGGAGGATCTGGCCGTGGAACACGAGCGCCTGATCGAAGCACTGCGCGAACGACGGACTGAGGACGCCGTAGCGCTCATGCGAAGCCACATTCTCCATGGCCACGATCAGCTGCTGGCAGAGCTCAGCTCCAGCCGCACATCCATACTTTAGTCACCGTAGCCGAAGGGTCACTTCTCTATCAAGGTCCGGTCCAGCCGAGCTGAAAGGTGTTCGCCGGCGATGACCGGGACGAAGAGCGGCGCACTGCCGCTCTGCAGTGCGGGCAGACAGGCGACTTCGGTCTCATTGTTCGGCTCGCAGAAAAACGCAATCGAATACCGCGATCGCAACGCCCCCTCCCCGCGCGGCACGTCGACGCGGTGCGGGGTGGAGCGGAAGCCGCAATTTGTCCACTGCTGCATCAGGTCACCGATGTTGATCAGCACCGTGCCGGGAATCGACGGCGCCGTCAGCCAGCGCCCACCGGCCGACAACACCTCGAGGCCGGCACTCGGATCTTGGAAAAGCAGCGTCAGGGTCCCGAAGTCGGTGTGGGATCCCACCCGCATCTGCCCGGCCAAGACGGTCTCCGGTATCGGCGGGTAGTGAAGTAGACGCAGGATGTTGTTCTGTCCGTGGCGCTCGACGAAGTAGAGCTCCGGCAGCCCCAAGTCGATTGCGAAGGCGCGCAGTACATCGTTCGCCACGATCGTGCAACGGCTGTGGAAGACCGAAAAATCGTCGACGAGACGTTGGATCTCACCCGCGAAGGCCACCTCGTCGCGCGCGGATGCGAAGGCCGCGCGATAATAGCTGTCGCTGCGATAGAGATCGAAGGCTTCTTTGATGTCGCTCGGCGTCGACGAGTCTTCGTGCTCGCGGCCTCGGGGGACATAGCCGCCCCGCAGCGTCATGCCGGCTGCGCGCGCCCGCGCCAGCGGTTTCTTGGCTGCGTCGGGTAGCCCGAAGAATGCAGCCATCCGCGCGAAAAGATGATCGACGTCGCCCTGCG
>JBEKXE010000033.1:0-33541 GCA_049512335.1 Candidatus Lustribacter sp. | reverse complement strand
CCATCGTCGCGGCGTGGATCAAGGCCGAGACGGGCGTCGGGCCTTCCATCGCGTCGGGCAACCAGGTATGCAGCGGGACCTGGGCCGATTTCGCGGCGCAGCCGATGAACAAGCCCAAACACACCGTGAACAATTCGCCCGGCGAGAACTTCGCCACGTGCGTGAACACGTCGCCGTATCCGATGGCGCCGATTTTGGCGACGATGACGAACACGGCATACAGGATGCCGATGTCGCCGACGACGTTGATGACGAACGCCTTGCGCCCGGCCGCGACCGCCGAGGGCCGGTCGAAGTAGTAGCTGATCAACAGATAGGACGCCACGCCGACCAGGCCCCAGCCGACCAGCAGCCCGACGAAGTTGTCGGAGAGCACCAGCGTGAGCATCGCGAAGATGAAGAAATTCAGGTAGGCGAAGAAGCGCGCGAAGCCTTTTTCGCCGGCCACGTAGCCGATCGAGTAGACGTGGATCAAGAACCCGACGCCGGTGATGATCAGCGTCCAAATCAGCGAGAGCCGGTCCCACTGCAGGCCGAACGCGAACTGCGGCACCCACGAGAACAGCGCCTGATGCGCGCCGGCGCCGGTCGTCGCGTCGTTCCACTCGGCCAAGGTCGCGATGAACGCAACCCCGATCAAGGCCGACCCAATGGGCCCGGCCATGCTCTTGAGCTGCGGCCCGAACGCCCATAACAGAATGGCGCCGAACAGCGGCAACAGCCAGATCAGAAACAACAGCGGATAGTCCACGGTCAGCCTTTGAGGGTCGCCACTTCGTCGACGTCGACGAAGGTGGTCTTACGGAAGACGATCACCACGATGGCCAGGCCGATGGCGGCCTCGGCGGCGGCGACGGTGATCACGAGGAAGGCGAAGATGTGGCCGTCGTTGTTGGCCCACGAGCGCGCGAACGTCGTCAGCGCCAAGTTCGCGGAATTGAACAGCAGCTCGATCGACATCAGCTGGATCAGCGGGTTGCGCCGCGCGATCACGCCGACGACCCCGATGAAGAACAGGATCGCCGCCACGATGACGTAGGCCTCGACCGGAACGCTCATCGTGCGATCGGCTCCCGCGGCGGGTTGATCGGTTCGCGCGCCAGCCGTTTGGGCGGCCGCGCGGCCGGGGTCTCGTCGCCGGCCAGCAGCACGACGCCGATGATCGCCACCATCAGCACGAAGGCCGTGATTTCGAACGGCAGCAGGTTGCGCGTGAAGAGCGCGGTGCCGAAGTTGGCGACCGAGCCGAACACGTCGGCTTCGCCGGTCGCGCCGGCGATCGGCGCCGGCGAGAACACGGACCGGCCGATCGTCACGACGATCGCCGCAAAGCCGATCAGCGCGAAGATCACCGCCGGAACGAGGGCGCGCGGCATCCGGTTGGGGCCCGGCTCGAACGGCTTGGTGCCGGCCGAGAGCAGCGCGATCACGAACACGAACAAGATCAGGATCGCGCCGCTGTAGACGACGATCTGCATCACGGCCAGAAATTCGGCGTGCAACGTGAGGTACGTAATCGCCAGCGCGATGAAATTCGCCAGCAACCCGACGACGCTGTACACCGGCTTCTTGGCCGTGACCGTAAACAGCGCGCTGGCGATCATCGCGAGCGAGAGCAGGACGAACGCGATCACCCGGCCAGCCCTCGACGCTGCCCCTTGAGGATCGTCCCACGATTGGTGGCATCGTAACCGGTCGCGATGTCGACGGTCGACTTCACGTGACCGACGGTGCCGAGATCCGAGGGGATGCCGTTGGGACGCTCGTCGGGCGGCGAGCCGACGCCCGCTTCGGGCGGCACGAGCAGCCGGTCTTTGGCGTAGATGAACGCGCCGCGCCGGTAATCCGCCATCTCGAACCGCGGCGTCAGCACGATCGCGTCGGTCGGGCACGCTTCCTCGCACAAGCCGCAGAAGATGCAGCGCAGCTCGTCGATCTCGTAGCGCGCGGCGTAGCGTTCGCCGGGCGAATGGCGGTCGGCGGGCGTGTTTTCCGCCCCGATGACCGTGATGGCGTTGGCCGGGCAGGCGATCGCGCACAGCTCGCAACCGATGCAGCGCTCCTTGCCGTCGGCGTAGCGGCGCAGTTCGTGCAAACCGTGAAAGCGCGGAGCGTGCTGTTTCTTGATCGACGGGTACTGGATCGTCGGCTTCTTCACGAACATGAAATGGAACGTCGTCATGAAGCCCCGGACGATCGCCAGGACGTTGTAGAGGTTCTTGCGATGGTCGACGCTCATCCGCGCACCGCCACGATCACGGCCGTGATCACCAGATTGAGGGTCGCCACCGGCAGCAATACCTTCCAGCCGAAATTCATCAGACGATCGTAGCGCAGACGCGGCAGCGTCGAGCGCAACCAGATATAGAAGAACAGAAACAGACCCGCCTTCAGCAAGAACCATACGAGGCCGAGCCACGGATTGCCGCTCGGCCCGAACAGCGGGTTCCAGCCGCCGAGGAACAGCAGCGTCGCTAGACACGACACCGTGATCATGTTGAGGTACTCGGCGATGAAGAACAGGCCGAAGCGCAGCCCCGAGTACTCGGTGTGGAATCCGCCGACCAGTTCGGTCTCGGCCTCGACCAGATCGAACGGCGCGCGGTTCGTCTCGGCCACCGCCGTGATCAAGTAAATGACGAACCCGATGATCTGCGGGATGATGAACCACTCGCGCGCTTGCGACGAAACGATCGTTTCGAGCGAGGTCGAGCCGGCCAGAATCAGCACGCCGATCACCGACAGCGACATCGAGAGCTCGTAGGAGATCATCTGCGCGGTCGAGCGCACCGACCCCAGCAGCGGAAACTTCGAGCCCGAGGCCCAGCCCGCGAGCGAGATCCCGTAGACGCCGATCGAGGTAAGCGAAAAGATGAACAGGATGCCCGCGTTGACGTTGCCGACGCTGTACGCGCCGCCGGCGTCGCCGGTGAACGGAATGATCGCGTAGGTACCCATCGCCGTGATCAACGAGATGAACGGCGCCAAGCGGTAGATCAGCGGATCCGCCGTGTTCGGCGTGAGGTCTTCCTTGAACATCATCTTGAGGGCGTCGGCCGCCGGCTGCATCATGCCCCACGGGCCGACGCGGTTGGGTCCCGGCCGCAGTTGCATCCAGGCCATGATCTTGCGCTCGGCCAGCATCGAGTAGGCGAACGTCGTGACGACGATCAGCAGCAAGATCGCCGACTTGATCAGGACGATGATCCATAGCGGCACCGCCGCGATCGCACCGCTCACGCTTGCGCTCCGAGCAGCTCGCGCGCGCTGCGTTTGGCGGAGACCGTGACGCCGGGGACGCCGCGCAGCGCGTTGACCGGCGCCTCGGGAATCCCGTCGAGCAGCACGACCGCGCCTTGCGGGACGCCTTCGTCGATGACGACCGTCAGGCCGCCGAGGCGAACGCCGCCCGATCCGGCCAACTCGATGACGTCGCCGCGCTCTAAGGGCTGCGTCATCTGCGTCGCCGTCGCCGGGTGCAGGATCGCCACCGGGCGCGTGCGCAGCTCGCCCGCGCTGGCGTCGTGCGCCATCGTTCCGCCGCCGGTGAAGATCGAAGACTCGATGATGACGCGCAGCGCATCGCGCTCGACCATCGCACGCGGGCGCGTATCGGGCGCCGGCGGCGCTCCAACCGGGGGCGCTTCGGTGATCAGCACGCGAATGCGCTGCTCGATCTCGTCGGGCGCCGGTAGCGCGACGCCGAGCACCTCGGCCAGGGCAACCAGCATGTCGCCGTCGGCCCATGCTTCGCTCGGAGCGGGCACGCCGGCCACCACCGGCAATACGTCGCCGGCGAGGTTCGTCGTCGTGCCGGTCTTCTCGAACGCGCTGCACGCCGGCAACACCAGCGTCGCAAGTTCGGCCGTCTCGGTCATGAACAGATCGCTGACGACGAGAAACGGCACGGCTTTGAGCGCATCGAGCGCGGCTTGGCGGTCGGGCCAGTGCAGAACCGGGTTCACGCCGAGTAGCGCGAGCACCGGCAGCTTCCCCGCCCGCGCGGCTTCGAACATCGCTTCGGTCCCGGCGGCGTCGCCGCGCGGGAACATCCCGACTGCCTCCGCGCCGCGCGCGTTGGGTTGCTCGCCGAGGATGAACGTTTGGACCGTGCTCCCTGCCGGCAGCGCTTCGGCCCACGCGTGGACTGCGTCCCCTTCGGTCGACGGCGAGCCGTCCCAGACGACGGCGAACCGCGTCGCCGTCGTCGGAATCGCTTTCACCGCGTCGGCAAACGTCGACGCCCGCACGCTGCGTAGCGTCCCGGACACCGTCTGATCGCCGACCACGATCAGCGTCGCGCCGTTACGCGTGACGGCCTTGCGAATGCGTAGATCGAGCACCGGCGCCAACTGAGCCGCCGAGCGCCCGAAGGTGATGATGCACTGCGCGTTTTCGAGGTCCACGTGCGTGCCGCCGGTATTGCCCGGATAGGCGCGGTATTGACGGCCGCTGCGCCAATCGAGGTTCTCGACGCCGAGAGCGCGGTGAATGTGCTGCAGCAAGAACGCTTCTTCGTTCAGCAACCGTCCGCCGCCGATCGCGCCGGCCGAACCGGCGCCGTTCGCGGCGATCGCGGCGCGCAGCGCGTTCGCCCAGAGGCCGATCGCGTCGTCCCAACCGATTTGGACCCACTCGCCGTTCTGGCGATAGAGCGGCTGCGTGAGCCGGCGGTCGTCGCGCACGTAGCCGATGTTGTAGCGGCCGCGGTCGCACAGCCAGCCGTCGGAGATCGCATCGTCTTCGGCGACGCTCATCGTGCGCTGCACGCTCGAGACGCGCGAATCGACGTGCATCTGGCAACCGACGCTGCACTGCATGCAAGTGGTGGTCGTGCGGTGGTTGTCCCACGGGCGCGACTTGAAGCGGTAGGTCTTCGACGTCAGCGCGCCGACCGGACACAGCTCGGTGACGTTTCCGCTGAAATCGGAACGGTACGGTTCGCCGGTCGCGGTCGCGATGATCGCGTGCGCGCCGCGGTCGTCGGTGCGCAACGACCGCTCGCCGGTGATGATGTCGTCGAAACGCACGCAACGCAGGCACAGGACGCAGCGTTCCTCGTCGAGCACGATCGTCGGCCCGAGATCGACGGCCTTCGGCTTGGACGATTTGGCATCGGCCAGCCGCGACGCGCCTTGGCCGTAGGCCATCGCGTAATCTTGCAGATCGCACTCGCCGCCCTTGTCGCAGATCGGACAATCCAGCGGATGATTGAGCAGCAGCAGCTCGAGCACCGCACGCCGGCCTTCGAGCGCCTTGTCGCTGAGGGTGCGCACGACCATCTTGTCCGCAACCGGCGTGTTGCAGGCGATCTGCAGCTTCGGCATCCCTTCGATCTCGACCAGACAGATGCGGCACAAGCCGGCCGGCCCGAGCTTGGGATGGTAGCAGTAGACCGGAATGAGATCGTCGATCTTCTTCGCGGCTTCGACGATCAGCGTGCCTTTGGGCACGACGACGTCGACGCCGTCGATCGTCACCGTCACCTGATCGGTCGCCGGCACCGTAGCGCTCAAGATGCCACCTTGTCGGCGTGCCGCACGTAGGCGCGAAATTGATGCTCGAAGCGATTGAGGACCGAGCCCAAGAACGGTTCGATCGAATCGCCCAGCGCGCACAGGTTCAAGCCGGTGATCTCGTGACACGCCGACTTCAGTACGTCGATGTCGGAATCGACGCCGCGGCCGTCGAGCAGCCGTTCGAGCGTCTTCTGTAACCAGCTGCCGCCCTCGCGGCACGGCGTGCACTGTCCGCACGACTCGTGCGCGTAGAAGCGGATCAGCGCGTATGCGGCCTTGACGAAATCGGTCGTGTCGTCGAAGACGACCATCGCGCCGGAACCCAGCATCGAGCCGGCCTTGGCGATCGTGTCGAAATCGTAGCTCAAGTCGAGATGTTCCTCGAACAAACACGCCGACGAGCCGCCGCCGGGCTGCACGCCCAGCAGCGTGCGGCCGTCGCGTAAACCGCCGGCACAGTCGTCGATCAGCTGCCGGATCGTCGTGCCCAACGGTACCTCGTAGTTGCCGGGCTTCTTGACGTGGCCCGAGATCGAGACGATCTTGTAGCCCGGCGAGCGCTCGGGGCCGGCCTGGGCGAACCACTCCGCGCCGTTGCGCAGAATGTACGGCAGGTAGGCCAGCGTCTCGACGTTGTTGACCACCGTCGGCTCACCGTAGAGGCCCTTGATCGCCGGAAACGGCGGCTTCAACCGCGGTTCGCCGCGTTTGCCCTCGAGCGAGTTCAGCAGGCCCGTCTCCTCGCCGCAGATGTAGGCGCCGGCACCGCGATGGATCGTGAACTCGAGATCGTAGTCGCCCCCGCAGATGCCCTTGCCGATATAGCCGGCCGCGCGTGCTTGCGCAACCGCCGCGCGCATGACCTCGAAGCCGTCTTGGAACTCGCCGCGAATGTAGATGAACGCGTGATGGCAGCCGATCGCGTACGCGCCGATCAGGATCCCTTCGATGATCTGGTGCGGCGTCTGCTCGAGCAGCATGTGATCTTTGAACGTGCCGGGTTCGGCCTCGTCGCAATTGCACACCAGATAGCGCGGGCGTCCGTTGTCGGGCAAAAACGACCACTTGCGGCCGGTCGGAAATCCCGCGCCGCCGCGACCGCGCAGATTCGAGCCGGTCGCGATGTCCATCACCGCTTTCTGACCGAGCTCCTTGACCGCGCGTTCGAGCTGCGCGTAGCCGCCCGTCTTGCGGTACACCTCGATATCGCGCAGGTCGAGCTCGCCGATGCCCTTGGTGAGCACTTCGGTTATAACGGTGCTCCGCTCCACGCTACGCACCCCCCATGCCGTTGGCATGGGGCCCCCACGCCGCACGCGCGCTCATCATTTCAGCCGGGGCACGATTCCCCGAGGGCGCGCTCAACAACGTTTCCACTGTCAGTGGTGTCCTCCGTCTCCGGTCGAGGGGCGCAGTTGCGGTTCGTGCGCGAGGCGTTCGCGCGAACGGGCGGCAAACGCCGGGTCGTTGACGATGCGGTCGAGCATGATCACGCCGCTGCGGTCGCCGACGCCGCCCGCGTTGTCCGGGTTGGACACGCCGGTGCCGCCGGCCGATTTGCGGCCGCTTTCGGCTTCGACCTTCCAGCTGCGAGCCGGGGCTTTGGTCTGCGGACGCGGTTTCACGTCGTAGGTGCCGGTGCGCATCGCGGCCAGCATGTCGTCGACCATCTTCGGCGTGAGATCGTACTTGAAGCGCAGGTTCACTTGCATGCACGGCGCACGGTCGCAGGCGGCCAGACACTCGACTTCCTCGTAGGAGAACAGCCCGTCGTCGGTCGTCTGCAGGTGGCCGATGCCGAGCTGCTCGCGGAAGTACGCCATGATCTCCTCGGCACCGTTGAGCATGCACGACAAGTTGCGGCAGACTTGCAGCATGTAGCGCCCGACCGGCCGGCGGTAGAACAGCGTGTAGAACGAGATGGTCGACTCGACCACCGCCAACGGCAGCTTCAGTTGATACGCGATTGCAGCCAAGGCGTTGGGCGACGTCCAGCCTTCGTGCTCCTGGAAGAGATGCGCCATCGGGATCAGCGCGCTGCGCGAATCCTCGTACAGCCCGATCAGCGCCTCGCACTCCGGCTTCAGCTTCGCATACAACTCGTCGAACGCATTGCCCGGCCGCGAGACATACGGAACCCAGTCCGCGACCAACTCGTCTTCGTGATCTATCATTTGAAAGGCGCTCCGCCCCAGGCTGCGCGCCCCCCACGCTTCGCGCGCCCCCCCCCGTCCGAGCTCGCATGTTTCATTCTGCTGAGGCGCGATACCACTGCGCTCGCTCCATCACCCATCATCGGTCGACCTCGCCGAAAACCGGGTCGAGCGAACCGATCATGACGACCATGTCGGCGATGAACTCGCCGACCGCGATCTTCTTCAGCACTTGCAGGTTGTACATCGACGGCGGCCGGGTGCGCACGCGCCACGGCCGGTTGTCGCCGTTGGAGACGATGTAGTAGCCCAGCTCGCCGCGCGGGCTCTCGATGGCCTGGTAGACGTCGCCCGGCGGCACGCGGAACGACTCGCTCACGATCTTGAAGTGGTGGATCAGCGCCTCCATCGAGAGCGCGATCGTCTCTTTGGGCGGCGGTGCGAACTTGGTGTCGGAGATCATCACCGGGCCGGGCGTCTCCAACTGCTTGCGCACCTGCTCGATGATCCGCATCGACTGGTCCATCTCGTCGAGACGCACCAGGAAGCGCGCGTAGGCGTCGCCTTCGGTGCGCGTTACGACGTCGAACTCGTACTGCTCGTAGCCGCTGTACGGGAACGCGCGGCGGATGTCATAGGGTACGCCGGTCGCACGCAGCGACGGCCCGGTGATCCCCCACGCGATCGCATCCTCGGCGTTCAGAATGCCGACGTCGATCGTGCGGTCCTGGAGGATCGGGTTCTTCTGCAGCAGGGTGCGCAGGTCGTGCATGCGCGGGTAGTACATCGCGATCAGCTCGTCGACTTTGCGCAGGAAGCCCTCGGGCAAATCGTCGCGCAGCCCGCCGATGCGGAGGTAATTCGGATGCATCCGCGCGCCGCCCGACAGCTCGGTCAGGTCGAGGATGCGCTCGCGCAGGTCGAAGGCGTAGAAAAAGCCCGAGATCGCGCCGAGGTCGATGCCGCCGGTGCCCAGCCACACGCAGTGCGAGGCGATGCGGTGCAGCTCGCACAACAGCACGCGCGCCTGCTGCGCGCGCACCGGGATGTCGTTCGTGATGCCGAGCAGCTTCTCGACACCCATGATGTAGCAGGCGGCGTTGGACAGCGGCGAGAGGTAGTCCATCCGCTCGATGACGGTCGAAGCTTGCGTCCAGAACAGATTTTCGGCCGACTTCTCGATGCCGGTGTGCAGGTAGCCGATCTCGGGCTCGGCGCTGATGACGGTCTCGCCATCGAGCTCGGTGATCACTTGCAGCACGCCGTGGGTCGACGGATGCTGCGGCCCCATCGAGATGATCATCCGGCCGTCGTTGCCCTGCACGACGTCCAAACCGGCCGGAACCGCGATGCTCACGATGCGTCGTCCTTGGGGGCTTGACCGCGCGCGATGGCGATCTGGCGCTGCAGTGCGGCCGCGGTGCGGCCTGAGGCCGGCGTGCCGGCAGCGACGTTCGATTTGAGCGCGAACGACGGGCGCGGCGTGCGTTCGCGCGCGGGCCCGCGCAGCGGGTAATCCTTGCGCAGCGGATGACCTTCCCACTCGTCGGGCATTTGGATGCGGCGCAAATCCGGGTGACCGGCGAAACGTACGCCGAAGAGGTCGTACACTTCGCGCTCGGCCCAGTTGGCGCTCGGCCACAGATCGCTCACCGTCGGCACGGTCGCATCGCCCTCGGGCACGCCGCACAGCACGCGCACGCGTTCCGGCCGGCCGATGTCCGCGACGGTGCGCGCCGCGCTCGATAACTTGGTCAGATGATAGACGACGTCGAAACGCGGCTCGCGGCCCGGGTAGTCGGCGCCGCCGACGTCGGTCAGCATCGCGAACCCCTCGGCCTTGAGGGCTTCCAGCGTGGCGCGCAGCTCGGCCGGCGTCACGCGTACGACGCGCGCGTCGCCGATGTCCGGGCGAACGGCAGTGGGGTCGAGGGCAGTGCCCCCGGCCGGGGGAGTCTGAGAACTAGGCATTCAGCGTAACACTATGCTCGGGCGAGGATTCCGCCGCGACCGCCTTGGCGAATCTGCTGCTGGATGAGGTTCACGGCGTACAGCAAGCCGTCGGGCGTCGGCGGGCAGCCCGGAACGTAGACGTCGACCGGCACGATCGTGTCGACGCCTTGCACGATGGCATAGTTGTCGAAGACGCCGCCGGAGGACGCGCACGCGCCCATCGAGATCACCCACTTCGGATCGGCCATCTGTTCCCATAGCCGCTTCACGACCGGTGCCATCTTCTGCGCCACCCGCCCCGAAACGATCATCAAGTCGGCTTGGCGCGGCGAAGCCCGGAAGACTTCGGAACCGAAGCGCGCGATGTCGTACTCGGCCGCGGTGGCGGTCATCATCTCGATCGCGCAACACGCCAGTCCCATCGTCAGCGGCCACACGCTCGAGGACTGCGCCCAGCGCGCGACATCGTCGAGCTTGGCCAGTAAGAACTGGCCGCCCGGCATCTCGTTCACCGCCATACGAAACCTCCGCGCCGCCACACGTACGCGTAGCCGATCGCGAGCACGATCACGAACGACACCATCTCGATCAGGCCGAAGGTGCGCAGCTGATGCATCTGCACGGCCCACGGATAAAACGAGGCAGCCTCGACGTCGAAGATCACGAACAGCATCGCGATCAGGTAGAAGCGAACGGGGAAACGCCCGGAAACGTCGGAGGTTGGTTCAACCCCGCATTCGTAGGCCTCGGACTTCACCGGATTCGGCTTCTTCCGCGCCATCAAGCCGGGCAACGTGCAAAAGAGCAAGGCGGCGATGAACGCGACGAGGAGATAGAGCGCGACGGGACCATAGGGGGTCATAGATGTGAAAAACTTCACGAAACCGATGCGTAGAGCCTTTGCCCTCGGATTCGTCGTCGCCGCGCTCGCGGCGCGCGTACCGGCGACCGACGCCATGGACCTGGCGTTCGGTACCGTCACGGGACGCGTCGTCGATACCGACTCCTTGCAGCCGATTGCCGGAGCGACGATCACGGTCGGAAATATTGTTGCCGTGACCGCAGCGATCGACAAAGGCGGCTTCGTGCTGCGCCACGTGCCGGTCGGCACGCGGACGCTCACGATCCAAGCCGTGGGCTGGAAGAGCTACCGCACGCAGGTCACGGTATCGCCGGACAAGCCGGCCGACATCGGTACGATCGGCCTGCCCTCGGCACTCAGCCGTTGACCGGCCGGCCGGCCGTCTTCAGGTCGACCGCATAGCCCGCGACCACCAGGTATGCTCGCTCGGATCGTCTAGCGATTTCGGCAGTCGTTCGGCCGAGTTGGTCGCGAAACAGCCGGCCTAACACGCTGGCCGGCACGACCCCCCAGCCGGCTTCCTCGCTGACCACGACCGCGTCCGCCGCCAGCCGGTCGAGGGCCGGCAACAGCGCCGCCGCCCGGGCCTCGAGCGCCCGGGCCGCCGCCACCGGGTCGGTCGCCGCCAGCTCCTCGAGAGTCAGCAGATGCGCCCCGAGCCACGTCCCCAGCGAGTCGACCACCAGCAGCTCGCCCGCCCGGGCCGCGGTCAGCGTCTCGACCAGGGTCGGCCCCGAGCGCTCGCTGGTCTCGATCGAAAGCATGTCGCCGCGCCCCGCGCGGTGCTGTGCGATGCGCTCGGCCATTTCCGGGTCGTTCGGGTCGGCCTCGCAGGTCGCAACGTAGGTCGCCCGGTGCCGGCATTCGCGCGCGAGTTCGAGCGCGAAGGCACTCTTCCCCGAGCGTACGGGCCCGGTCACCAGCACGATCATCGCCGCGGGTGGGCGCGCAAGAACCGCGCGATGATGTCGACCGGGGTCGCGAACCCGATCGCGCGTTCGTCGTCGAAGCGCGACTCGGCCAAGCCGATCACGTCGCCGGTCTCGCCGTCGAACATCGGGCCGCCCGACTCGCCCGGGATGATCGGCACGTCGATCTCGACCGTCCCGTTGCGCACGCTCGCGATACGGCCGGTGTACAAGGAAACGACCGTGCGCAGGTGCTCGTCTTCGAAAGCGTCGGGGATCGGGTAGCCGAGCACGCCGACGGCCCGTCCCGGCACGACCTCGTGCATGTCGCCGAACGTCACGGCGTGCAGGTCGGGCGTCGGAATCTCGAGCAGCGCCAAATCGTCGTCGTCATCGCTGACGGCGACCACGTGCAACGGAACGGATTTGCCGGTATCGCCCGCTTTCGCGCGCAGACGGCGCGCGTCGGCGACGACGTGCGCATCGGTGAGGATGCGCGAGCCCCAGGCTCCGCTCGCGACGACGACGCCGCTGCCGTACGCCTCGTCCCACTGCCCCTTGCGCCTGGGATCGTCGGCCGGGATCTGCATCGTGATCAAGGCGACTGACGGATGCAGCCGGTTGTAGAGCGCGGTGTAGTCGGGCCCCTCCGCGCGCACGCCCGCCTCGCTCGCACAGGCCGCGAGCAGCACGACGAGGAGCAGTGCCGCGAACCGCATCAGGCCGAGCGCGCCGCGTCCAAGCAGCCGACGATCGCCGCGCGCAACCGGTCGATGCCGTCGTTGGCGGTCGCGCTGACCAGGATCGCTCCCGCCGGCAGCGCTGCGCGCGCAGCCGCGTCCAGCCGGTCGATCTTGTTGCACACGAGCAGCGTCGGCTTGCCGGCCAGCTGCAACTCGCCGAGAATCGTCTCGACGCTCGCGCGCTGGCGCGGCCAATCGGGGTTCGACGCGTCGACGACGTGCAGCAGCAGGTCCGCGACGTCGAGCTCCTCGAGCGTCGCCCGGAACGCGTTGATCAGCTCCTTCGGCAACGCCGTGATGAAGCCGACGGTGTCGGCCAACCGTATGCTGCGACCTTCGCCGATGTAGACGCGGCGCAGCGTCGGATCGAGCGTGGCGAACGGCTGATCGGCGACGAACGCGTTGCCGCCGGTGCCGGCCAGCCGGTTGAGCAGCGACGACTTGCCGACGTTGGTGTATCCGACGAGCGCCACGTACGGATCGCCCCCGCGGCCGGCGCGGCGCGTCGCGCGCTGTTTGCGAACGTCGTCGAGCTGACGGCCCAACAGCGTCACCCGGGCCGCGATCTTGCGCCGGTCGACTTCCAGTTTCGTTTCGCCGGGACCGCGCGTGCCGACGCCGCCGCCCAAGCGCGAGAGCGCGGTGCCCGAACCGATCAAGTTGGATTGGCGATAGCGCAGCTGGGCCAACTCGACTTGCAGTTGCCCTTCGCGCGAGCGCGCGTGCTGCGCGAAGATGTCGAGGATCAGCATCGTGCGATCGACGATCGGCAGCGGCACGATCTTCTCGAGGTTGATGCGTTGGCGCGGGCGCAAGTCGTTGAAGACCATCAGCACGTCGGCGTCGAGTTCGCGCGCGCGCTCGGCGATCTCGCGCGCCTTCCCGCTGCCGAACAACGTCACCGGATCGACGTGCGGGAGCTTCTGGATCACCTCGCCGACGACCACTACGCCGGTCGCGCGCGCGAGCGCGGCGAATTCGGCGAACTCGGGCGCCAGCGGCGCCGTGCGATCGCCGAGATCGACCGCCACCAATAGCGCCTGTTGCGGGCGCGGTGCGACCGCACTCAAACGTGCGCGGTGTTGAAGATCCGGATCAGCCATGCGAGTCCGTCGTTGTAGCGGGGACCGGGTCGCTCGAGGATCGCCGGGTCCGGGAGGTATGCGATGCGATGCTCGCGGACGGCGCTCAGCGCGTTCCACGGGGGCCGGTCGAGCACGGACTGCAACTGTACCGTTGGATCGGCGATGAGCACGTCGGGTTGCACCGCCAGCAGCGCTTCGGCGCTGTAGGGTCCGTAGGCCGTCGGCAGCAGCGCGGCATTCCGGCCGCCCGCCAACTCGATCAGCTTGGCGATGTACGAGCCGTCGCCGACCGTGAAGATCGGGCCGATGCCGAGCACCACGAAAACGCGCAGCGGACGGACCCGTTTGCGCACGCTGCGCATCAGCGCGGTCGTTCGGGCGTGCAGGCGGTCGGTCAGGCCGTGCGCGGCATCGTCGTGGCCGGTCAGCAGACCCAGCGCTTCGATGTCGCGGAAGATGTCGTCGAAGCCGTCGTCGTCGAGCAGCACGGTGCGGATGCCGGTCTTGCGCACGCCGGCGGCCAACGGCGCCTGCGGCGCTATCCCCACCACGACGTCAGGATGCAATTGCACGATCCGTTCGACGTCGGCCGACGCGAACGAGCCCACGACCGGCAGCGACGCCGCCGCTTTCGGAAAATCGGTGTACTGCGAGACGCCGACGACCAGCGGACCCGCACCGATGGCGAAGAGATCCTCGGTCAGCGACGGGATCAGCGAAACGATGCGCTGCGGGAGGTCGGCGTGCGCCGGCGCGACCGGCGCGCAAGCGGAGAACGCGAGCGCCGCAACGAGCGCGAGCGCGCGCCGAAAACCGCGTCTGAAGGACACTCGCAGGCGATACGCCGGGCAGGTCGTCAGGCCTGCGCCGCACAACCCCGGCCGTACTCGCGTGAACGGGAAGCCGGTTGGAATCCGGCACGGTCGCGCCACTGTATGCGGGGAGCCGCCGGCACGTCACTCCGATTTCGATCGGGGGAAGGCACCGGCACCAGGCACCGATCCGCAAGTCAGGATACCGGGCCCGCGAGTTTTCACACCACTCCGCCTCGCGTAAAAGGTTGGTACCGGTTATGCTTTCTTTCCAACGCATGCGTGCGCTATTGGCGCCGTGCGTCATGGGCGCCGCGCTCGCCGGCGCGCCGCCGGCCGTCGCGCAAACGGCTCCCGCACCCGCTCCGTCGGCGACTCCACCCGCGCAGATCGGCCGCATCACGACCAGCGACCGCCGCGCCGAACCGCTCTCGAACACGACGCACCCGACGTACGTCGTCGACCGCAGCACGATCGAGAGCTTCGGCTCGCGCACGATCGCCGACGCGCTGGCCGCAGTGCCGGGCGTCGAGCTCTTCTCGTACGGCGCGTTCGGCGCGCAGAACAACTACGGCATCCGCGGCACGACCTCGGCCGAGACGCTCGTGCTGCAAGACGGCATGCCGATCGCCACCGGCTCGAACGGCACCGTCGATCTCGGCGAGCTTTCGACCGCCGGCGTGGAACGCATCGAGGTCGTCGAGAGCGGCAGCTCGACGCTCTACGGCAGCGGCGCGACGGGCGGAGTGATCAACATCATCACTGCGACCGCGGCGCAGCCCTACCTGCGCCTCGCCGGCGGAACGTTCGGTGACCGCGATCTCGCGGCGCAAGCCGGCAGCGGCAATCTGGCCGTGTCCTACGAGCGTCACATCGCGACGAACGTCTTCGACTATCCGGCCCTCGCGTACGGCGGCGGGAACGCGACGCCGGCCGGAACGCGAACGAACGACGACGCCGAACAAACGGTCGCGCGCGTTGCGTATCTCGCGCAGCTCGGCGGCGGCTGGACCGCACGCTTGTCGGCGGGCGACGACGCGATCGTTCTGGGCGTGCCGGGCGGGCTGTCGTTCCTCACGCCGTTCGCCCGGCAAGGGACGGACCGCACCGACGGATCGCTCGATCTCGCGCACGCGAACGGCGCCGGGTCGCTCGACCTCACGCTGTCGAGCGTCGGCCAACGGCTGCTCTTTTCCGATACGCTCGCCGACCTCACCGGAGCCGGCACCGGCCTCGGCGAGCAAGACACCTACGACGGGCGTTCGCAGGTCTCGCTGCGCTACACGACCGGCGGCGCGCGCGACGATCTCGTCGCCGGAATCGACCTCGCCCGCGAAACCGCACTGCTGGCCTTTCCACCGTCCGTGCCGCTGCAGCCGGCGGTCGGCGCAGCCGAATCGCAAGCGGCGTTCTACGCGCAAGCGGGCATCGATCCGAGCCGCGCGGTGCGCCTGATCTTCGGCCTGCGCGGTGAGAACGACGCGCCGCAAGGCAACGTGCTCGCGCCGGCGTTCGGCGGGCGCGTCGACATCGGCACGGCGCGCCTGAGCGCGAACGTGTCGGAATCGTTCCGCGTGCCGACGCTCGTCGATCTGTACTTCCCGGGCTTCGCGAACCCGAACTTGCTGCCGGAGAAGCTCTCCAATTACGACGCCACGCTCGAATTCTCGCAGCTCGCCGGCGGCGTTTCGTTCGGCTACTTCGGGCGCGACGGCGCGAACCTGATCGTGCTCGATCCGGCGACCTTCATCCCGTTCAACGCCTCGCGCGTCGCGGTCAACGGCCTCCAGCTCACCCTCGCGACGCCGCCGCTCGGCGGTCTGCACCTCACCGCGAGCGTGACCGATCTCTATCGCGCGCTCGACACGGCCTCGGGCTTGCGCTTGCCGAGCACGCCGCCGTTCGTCGCGACGCTCGGCATCGAGCGGCCGTTCGACGGCGGCACGCTGGCCTTCGGCGCCCGCGTGCGCGTCATCGGCGCTTCACCCGACGTCCCCAACCCGAACGGCGGGCCGCCGCTCGACGACCCGTACGACGGCTACACGAACGCCGACGCCTACGTGCGCTATCGCATCACGAAAGCCGCCGTTCTCAGCGCGCGCGTGCGCGATCTCACCGGCGCGCGCTACGCGCCGCTCTTCGGCTACCCCGCGCCCGGGCGAACGCTCGAGATCGAGCTCGCCACGCGCTGACGGCCGGCGCTCACGCCTTGCGGCGGCGGGGAAACGCGACCATCGTGCCGTCGGCGGTACCGGTGACCGCGATCTCCGCCCCGTACGCGCGGCTGAGCAGTTCGGCGCGGAAGACACGCTCGACCGGTCCGTCGGCGATGACCGTGCCGTCGCCGACGAGCACGATGCGGTCGACCGAGGCGACCGCCAAGTTGAGGTCGTGCAGCACGACCGCGATAGCCGCGCCCTCCGCCGTCAAACCGCGTAAGATGTCCAGCGTGGCGTAGGCGCCGCCGAGATCGAGATGGCTCGTCGGCTCGTCGAACAACAGCGTGGGCGTCTGCTGCGCGAGCGCGGTCGCGATCCACACGCGCTGGCGTTCGCCGCTCGAGAGCGTGTCGAGCAGACGTTCGGCGAACGGCATCAAGTCGACGCGTTCGAGCGCGGCGTCGACGATCGCGTCGTCTTCCGGCAGGCCGTTCCACTGCCACCACGGACGATGGGCGAGCCGGCCCATCGCCACCGCGTCGCGCACCGTCACGTCGCCGTCGGCATATTCCTCGGCTGCGACCAGCGCGACGCGCCGCGCGCGTTCCGCCGCGGAGAGCGCGTGCACGGAAGCGCCGTCGACCAGCACCGTTCCGCCCGACGGTGCGAGCGTGCCGGCCAGCGCGCGCAGCAGCGTCGTCTTGCCCGAACCGTTCGGCCCCACGATTGCGACCAACTCGCCCGCGCGCAACGTCAACGCCACGTCACGCAGCACGATGCGGTCCCCGTAGGCGAGCACGAGCGCGCGCGCGTCGATCACGCCTGCTCCCGCCGCCGGAAAGCAATGTAGAGAAACACCGGCAGGCCGATCAGCGAGAGCAGCACGCCGATCGGCAACTCGAGCGGGGGCACCGCCGAACGCGCGACCGTGTCGGCGAGCACCACGATCGCCGCGCCGGCGGGAATGCTCGCGGGAACGGTCCAGCGCATGTCCGCGCCGCACATCGCGCGCACCAGATGCGGAACGATCAAGCCGACGAAGCCGATCACGCCGCTCACGCTGACCGCGGCCGCGACGAGCAGCGAGGACGCGACCAGTGCTAGCCAGCGCGTGCGGTTCATGTCGACGCCCAGCGCAACGGCGCGCGCGTCGCCCAAGCGGATCGCGTTCAAGGCCGGCACGACCGATGCCGCGACCGCGAATCCGAGCGCGGCATACGCCGCCGCCCAGCCGAGGTCGGACCAGCCGTGACCGGCCAGCGAACCGCCGATCCACGCGAGGATGCTGAGCGAAACGCCCGCGCTCGGCGAGAGCATGATGATCAGCGTCGTCAGCCCGGCGAACAGCGAGGACACCGCGATGCCGGCCAGGATCAGGCGCTCGGGTGAGACGCCGCGCCCGCGCCGCGCCAGGCCGGCCACGCCGATCGTCGTCGCCAGCGCCGTGACGAAGGCCAGGCCGGCGAAGTACGGCACCGGGACGTTCAGCGCGATCGCGACCGCGATCGCGAACGCCGCGCCGGCACTGCCGCCGGTCAGGTACGGATCGACGAGCCCGTTGCGCAACATGCTCTGCAGCAGGCTGCCGCTCACGCCGAGCGCCGCCCCGACCAGCGTCGCGATCAGCACGCGCGGTACGCGCAGCGACCAGACGATCGTGGTGACGTCACCGCGCAACTGCGGATGAACGAGCGCGCCGAGCACGCGGCCCAACGGGAGGTTCACCGAACCGCACGCGATGCCGACCGCGACGGCCGCGAACAAGATCGCGACGAGCGCCGCCAAGCTGACGCTGCGGCGCAGCACGCCGGGAACGAAGAGCACGCGTCAACCTTGCCGCGAGCCCCGCACTACTCCTCGGAAAAGCAGCGCGCCCCGCGGAAGATTCCGCGAGGCGCTTTGCTTCATGGCTCGGTTCGCTTGAAGCGAATGCTCTATGGATACTTGAGGATGGTTTCGATTCCGAACTGGTCGTTGGTCTTGTAGATGCCGTTGGCCCCGACGAAGAACGGCTCGGTCGAGTTGTCACCGCGGATCTCACCGCGAACGATGAGGTTCGAGTTCGGCGACCACTGCAGCGTCGCGGTGGCTTCCGTCCAGGTCTGGGTGATGCCGCTGCGCGTACCGCCGTAGTCTTCGAAGATTTCGCCGCGCAGCGAAGCCGTCCACTGACCGCTGAGCGCGTAGCTGGCATACCCGGCCACGCCGCCCCACTTCGCCATCCCGTAGCCGACGAGCGCGCCGGTGGTGCCGAAGATGTTGGAGTTGGTCTGCGTGCCGTAGTCGGAGTTGAGGATGAACGTCAGCGACGACGTCGGTTTCCAGGTCAGGACGTTGTCGACGAGGCTCTTGACCGGCCGCGCCGGCGACACCACGAACGCGCCGGGGACCGCGACCGCGTAGCCTTCTTCGGTCTGCCCGGTGTAACCGTCGAGCGTGGCCGAGAAGTACTTGCTCGGGTTCCAGATCGCGCCGCCCTCAAACGTGAGCGACGAGGTGTCGTTGTAGGGCGCCGCGCCCGGGAAGTTGTTGTACGGCGCGTTCAGTTGGCCGGTGGTGTCCCAGCCTTTGTTCAGGCCGACGATGAACGAGATGTTCGAATTCATCGCCCAGGTGAGACGGCCGCCGGTGTGCGTGAACGGCACCGCGTAACCGAACAGGATCGAACGCGAGAACTCGATGTCACTCGGGCTCTCGATGACTTCCGCACCCGCCAGCGTTTCGAACCGGCCGACGATGCCGGTGAACTGACCGCTGGTGAGCGATAGATAGGCTTGCGTGAGATCGATGTCCGGACCCGACAAGGCGCTGCCGGTGCCGTTGAGGCTGGGAGCTCCGTCGAGTTGGCTCTTCGGCCACGAGTTCGTCACGTTGGCGTCGTCGCCGAAGATCGCTTCGACCTTACCGCCGATCGGACCGTTGTACGCCGCCTGAAGGTTGAAGTCGTGGAATTGGATCTGATTGTTGAGATCGTCGAAGACGCGTCCGTTGATGAAGCTGCCGTTCGGGGATCCCACCGCGCTCGCTATTGAGGCCGAGGTGTAACCCGCGTCAGCAAATCCGCTGAATTGGAAGGCATGCGGCGGAGGCGTCGCCGTTGGGGATGGGGAGGGGGCGGGGGCAGCCTGTGCGACGACCGGATCTGCGCCCGCGGGAGATGCATTCCACAGTGCAATCGCCCCAACGATTACAGCGAGATATGCTATTCCAGCTCGTAGTTTCAATGGTTTCCTTTTCTCATGAAGAGCGTTCGCCCGCGCGAGTACCCCGCAGCCAGGCGGCTCCGGGGAAACGGATCGAACGGAGGTAGTCTCGCTTTGTGCGCGAGGAGCGACCTCCTGTTAATGGTAGCGAGCGAACCGACCAGCGGCTATCACCATCGGTAGAGCACTGTCCGGGATCAGCTATCCAGATGGAGCGTTCAAACCAACCGGGCCCTCGCCGGGCTCCGACTATTGTAGCCGGACCTGTGCCGTCGTCGCGGGGTGGGCGTCGTCCGAGGAAACCCAGCCGTACCGGCCGCGGTTGGGGCCCGAAGTGATCTTGATGCCGATCGTGTCCTCGGCCGCCGGCGCGTAGCGGGGCTTCGAACTGGCCGGATCGCAGGCCACGACGACCGCCCGGGTGCCGGGCGCGGAGAGCAGCGTGTGGCTGAGCACCTCGCCGGCATTCTTGATGTTGCCGCTGACGTATTCGATCTCGCGTTGACGCGAATCCCACACCAGGACGTCGGGGTCGAAATCGCTCGACCGTAGGATCACCGCCGCGCCCGTCGCGAGCGAGCACGGCGCTGCATCGGCCGGCGATACGGTGACGCATACCGCCGTCAGCAGAACAGCGACGACCGAACGTACCACGCGGCCCTCTGCACCGGAGGTCGCCCCTGCTCCTGGCGCGCCGGCAAAGTTGCCGGGTAGCGGTCGCATACTCCGGGAACGAGCGAGTTCGTGAAACGATTCGTGCGGCCGCTTGCCGCCGGCGCCGGGCTGACGGGCGCGTTGGCCGCGTTCAACCGCAGCGTGAGCAACGGGCCGGAACCCGCCAACGCGCTCGGTGGAACCGTCCGCCGCTGGGATTGGCGCGGTCACGGGATCTTCTCGACCGAGTTGGGCAGCGGCCCGCCGATCGTTCTCGTCCACGGCGTCTACGCCGGGGCATCGTCGTACGAGTATCGCAAGCTCTTTCCGCTCCTCGCCGCGCACCATCGCGTCGTCGCCTTCGACTTGCTCGGCTGCGGGCTCTCGGATCGCCCCAACCTGGGCTACTCGGCCGATCTGTTCACCGAGCTGGTGATCGACGCGCTGGCCGATGCCGGCGGAACGCAACCGGTCACGGTGGTCGGTTCGTCGCTCGGCGCCGCGTTCGCGATTCGGGCCGCCGCGCGAACGGCGCAGCGCGCTGCCGGCGTCGTCGCCATCTGTCCGACCGGCCTCGGCGGCGTGCTGGACCGGGCGCCGAACGGCGCGCAGCTCGCGCTGACCGGCACCGTGCGAACCCCCGTCCTTGGGGAAGCGCTGTTCAACGGCTTGGCCTCGCGTCCGTCGATCCGCTACTTCTTGGGACGCGGCAGCTACGCCGACGCGGCCAGCGCGACGCCGGAAATCATCGATCACTATTACGCCGTCGCGCACCAGCCCGGCGCGCGTTACGTTCCCGCGCACTTCGTCGGCGGCATGCTGAACTGCAACATCGCGCAAGACTTGCCGTTCGTCGACGCCCCGATGCTCGTCGCGTGGGGCGAGCACGCCTCGTCGTTCTCGCCGCTCGCCAACGCCGGTGAATTCCTCAAGCTGGCCCAGAACGCCAAGCTCGTGACGTTCCCGAACTCGGGCTTGCTGCCGCACGAGGAAGAACCCGAAGCGATGTGCGCCGCCGTCGAAGCGTTCCTCGCACCCTTGCACGCCTAGGAGCCGGTCGGGCTCGCGCCGTTTCCGTTGGTCCAGGGCAACGTGGTCGGCGCGTCCTGCGGTGCCGGATTGCTCGCCGCGCACGAACCGCTCCCGGGGACGCACGCGTAGAGCACGTGGATCGTGGTGTCGTCGGGCGACGGCACGGCGAACGGCGCCAGCGCTCCGTTCCACCCCGCCGTGTCGCCTTCGTGATATGCGCCGGGCTGCGCGGCGTCGGTCAGGCCCGACACCATCGCGTACGGCGGCTGCGCGAACAGACGCAACGTCACCGTATACCGGCCGTGCGCGAGCGAGCTGACGGCGCCGTTCGCATCGGCCGGCCCGGCATCGCCGGTCACGGTCAGCGACAAACGCGACTCTTGTACGAACGGCGAGCACTGCAGCTCGACCGCGGCATCCGGTCCGCCCTCGCTACCGCCGCACAGCGGCACCGTTTGCGCGGTCGGTTGGACGTCGACCGCGATCCGTAACGGCGACGCCGCCGGCGCTTCGAGATAGTGCGCTGCGGGCCACGTCGTCGCCGCGCTCAGCGCCGGGATCGGCGGCGGCGGCGCGGTGAACGCGGCGGACGGCGCAGCCGCCTGCGCGCCGATCGTTGCCGCGACGTCGCGCTGATAGCGGCCGAGCGCGGTCTCCACGCCCGGAACGATCAGCGCCCGGGCCGCGGCGGCGCTTTGCGCGCGAACCGTGCCGGCGACTCCGGCGACCAGCGAGACCGCGCAGATCGTCAGCATCGCGATCAGGACCAGCGTTTGCGCGAGCACTATTGCAGCGCCGGGTCGGCAATCGCGACCGGCAGCTGCGTCTGCGGCGCGTACGCCGACGGAGCGAGTTGCGCCGTCAGCGATACCGTTGCGGACGCCGCCGGCGCGCACGGATCCGGCGGATAGGACACCGCGACCGTCAGCGTGTCGCTCGGCGCGTCGTAGCTCAGCGCAACCGCCAGCGGGACGTCGGTCGTGCCGGCGGCCGCACCGCACAGCGCGCGCTGCACGCGCACCGCGGCCGTGTAGCCGGCCGCGGGCGCCAGCACCCACGCATGGTTCGACGTCGTCACCGCGCGCACGGTCGGATCCGCCACCCCGGCGGCGGGGTAGTACGCCGTCGCGGCACGCACGCGTTCGATCGCGTTGCGCGCAACGCCGGTCGCCGCGTCGCGCATCATCTGCGCTTGCGCGTTGCGCGCCAGCACCGGCAGCAACGCCAATGCCGACACGCAGCCCGCGACCAAGAGCGCTACGCACACGACGAGCTCGAGCAAACCGAACCCGTCCTCGGGGGCGAAGCACCCCGCACAACGTGCGCGCTCAGCCATCGGGTTGCGGGCCGGCGAACGTCGGATCCGCGTGCATGTCCGCGCACGCCGTCAGTTCGCTCGCGAACGCCGCCGGCTCGCCGAGATCGGCCGCGATCAGCGCCGCGCCGCGCGCCGCGACCGCGTTGGCGGCGTAATTTACCGGATACGGGTCGGCGACCGTTCCGGCCAGCGGCGAACCCGCCGGCGGCCACAGGGCCACGGGCCAGACGCGTTCGGCCGTCTGCGGCACGGGGCCGGCGAACGCGAACGTGTAGCCGCCGGTGACGCTGTACGCGGTCACGACGATCCGCTGGTTGCCGTTGCCGGCGCCGGCGTAACCGTACGCCACCGGAACGTAGTACGTGGCGCTGTTTTGGAAATCGTAGCCCGGCGCACAGTCGGTGAAGGCGGCGTTGCGGATTTCCGGAAACGCGCCGTTCGCTTCGCAGCGGCCGTTGCACGTGTAGGTCAACACTTGCGCGTACGCCGAGGGCCGGTTGCCGGCGACGAGATCGACGCTCGTCTGCACCGGATCGGCGGCGATCGTTACCTCGACGACGTCGTTGCCGGTGAGGATCGGCGTTCCGCCGGCGTCGAGCGCGTGCGCATCGACGGCAACCGCGGTGATGCCGGCCGGAACGAAGAGACCGCCGTCGGCGTTGCCCGACACCGGATCGGCGTGCGCCGGGAGCGCTGCGGCGGGAACGCGCGTGACCGTCAGGCCCGCGATCGCCGCGACGACGGTCTCGGTCCGCAGCGCCGGATCACACGGGTCGAGCGGGCCGGCGGCGCCGGCGCGCACCAGTGCTCCGCCCTGCGCGAGATAGAGCAGGAACGACGTGCCGCCGGCATTGCGCTGCATGAACTCGACGGCGTCGCCGCACGCCGATGCGGGCTTCCACACCGCGACCGCCGAGAGCGCGTCCGACCGCAGGCGCCCCGCTGCGACATCCAGTTGCGCCGCGGCCGCGGCTCGCTGCGCCATCCAGCCGGCGTTCCAGCTCAGTTGACGCAACACGTCGAATCCGGCGAACGCGACGAAGACGAACAGCGCGGTCGCGACCATGACCTCGATCAGCGTGAAACCCGCTTCGCGGCGCATCACGGATGCGGCGTCGTGAAACCGGCGCAGTACGAATCGTTCGTGTACACGCGGCCGTCGCCGTCGCCTTCCGCGGCGTTGTGATCGGCGTCGGCGATCATCGAGCTCACGGCGCCGTCGTACGCGTTGTCGGGCTGGTAGGGATAATTGCTGCCGTCGTTGCCGCTCGAGCCGCTCAGCGCGCCGGCCGGACAGGCCCAGCTCCACACGATCGCGCCGATCAGGCTGCAGCCGTCGTCGTCGCAGATGCTGCCGTCGGCGAAGAGCGTCGCGGTGTGCGGGGCAAACTCGTCCGCGGTGGCCGTGTACTGCTCGATCATCCCGGCCGGCGTGGCCGACGGCACGGGCGTGCCGGCCGGCGTCGATGACGGCCCCGGCGTGCCGGTCGGCGCCGCGCTCGGGGTGCCGGTTGGGGCCGGCGGCGGCGCGACCACGCCGTCGCACAAGCCCGGAACGGCCGCATCGAGCGCGTAACCCGACGGACACGTCGCATTCGGCGCCGGCGTTACCCCGGTCAAGTTGCACGTCATGCCGCTCGGGCAAGCCGGCGCCGGTGCGGGCGTCGCGGTGAACGCCGGCGCCGGCGTTTGCACTGCCGGCGGCGTGCTGTTGCTCGGCACGAGCGTGCACGGGATCGTCACGCTGCGCGTGTCGCGATCGTAGGCCAGCAGCAGGGTGAACGCGCCGCTCGCCGGGCACGGCCGGGCGGCGTATGCGGCCGCGCCGGCGACGAAGTTCGCAAATCCCGTCACCGTCCCGCTGCTGTCGAGCGCGAACGCGAATGCCGGCGCGCCCAGCGGTGAAGCCGTCTCGCCGATCGTCACGCTGCTCCCATACTCCGGACCGTTGCGCGCGCGAAACTGCGGATCTCCCGGCTGCCGCTGGTAGACGCGCGCGCTGAACCCGCCCCCGCTCAGAGCCGGCGTGAACACGACCGTGGCGGCGTCGTAGGCGACCGCCGTGCGGCGCGCTTCGTCGAACGCCGCGTTCACGTCGCGTTGCGCCGCTGCGACGGCGGGGCTCGCGCCGGCGAGAAAGAACGTGCCGAGCGTTCCGGCAACGATGACGAGGATCGCGGTGACGACGATCATCTCGATCAGCGTGAACCCGGCCTCGTCCCTCCGCACACGCCGCGTAGTGCCCCTATGACTTCCGCTTTAGTCCTGAGCCCGCTCGAAGGACGTCACCGGATTCACCGCCGGCCGGCCGGCCAGCACCGCGATCACGTTTTCCGCCGCCATCAGCGCCATCTTCGTGCGCGTCTCCGCGGTCGCAGAACCGATGTGCGGCGCGAGCACCGTGTTGGGCGCGGCGAGCAGTGCCGGATCGACCGCCGGCTCGCGCTCGAAGACATCGATCCCCGCGCCGCGGATCGCGCCTTCGGCCAGCGCTCGCGCGAGCGCCGCTTCATCGATCACCGGTCCGCGCGCGGTGTTGATCACGAACGCCGACTGCTTCATCAGCGCGAATTCCGGCGCGCCGAGGTAATGGCGCGTCGCCGGGACCAGCGGCACGTGCAGCGAGAGGACGTCGCTCGAGCCGAGCAGCGTTTCTTTGTCGACGTAGTGCGCGCCGAGCTCGTCCTCGATCGCTTGCGCGACGCGCCGCGGTCCGGCATAGACGACGTGCATGCCGAAGCCGCGCCCGCGCCGCGCCACCGCCTGCCCGATGCGGCCGAAGCCGGCGATCCCGAGCACGCGTCCGCTCAGCTCCGCGCCGTGGAACTCCATCATCATCCACTCGCGAAAGCGGCCCTCGCGCACGTAGCGGTCGGCCGCGACGACGTGGCGCGTAACGGCGAGGATCAGCGCCCAGGCAAAGTCGGCGGTGGCGTCGGTGAGCACGCCCGGCGTGTTAGTCACGACGATGCGGTGGCGGACCGCCGCAGCGACGTCGACGTTGTCGTAGCCGACGGCCACGTTGGCGACCACTTTGAGTTTGGGAGCGGCGGCAAAGATCGCGTCGTCGACGCGGTCGGTGAGCAGCGAGACGATCGCGTCCGCGTTACGCGCGTGCGAAATCAGTTCTTCGCGGGTATACCCGACGTCGGCCCGGTTCGCATCGACGGTGCAGTGGCCCGAGAGCAAGTCGAGCGCCTCGCGCGGGACGGCCCGCGTGACCACCACCATAGGTTTCGCCATTTCGCCCTCCGAAAGCGTGAAGTTGAATGCGCACCGACATCGATACTTCGATCTTCAAGAGTTACGACGTCCGCGGCATCGTTCCGGCGCAACTCGACGAGGAGATCGCCTACGCGATCGGGCGAGCGTTCGTCGAGGTCCTCGACCGCAAGAACATCTGCATCGGGCGCGACATGCGTCCCTCGGGCGAAGCCTTCATGGCGGCGCTCTCGCGCGGCGCCAACGACGCCGGCGCCGACGTCACGCAGGTCGGCCTGATCTCGACCGATGCGATCTATTTCGCGGTCGGCCATTACGGGTTCGACGGCGGCATCATGATCACGGCTTCGCACAATCCCGCCGAGTACAACGGTTTCAAGTTTTGCCGCGAGGAAGCGATCGCGATCTCGATCGAGACGGGTTTGGCGGAGGTGCGCGACAAGGCGATCGCCGGCGACTTCAAGCCGCCGGCCGCGCGCCGCGGCACGGTTGCGCAACTCGACGTGCTCGAGGCGTTCGCCGAGCACTGCCTGTCCTTCATCGACGACGTCGGCGCGATCAAGCCGTTCAAGATCGCGATCGACGCCGGCAATGGTATGGCCGGCGAAACCGTACCGCGCGTGTTCCGCCACTTGCCGTGCACGGTCATCCCGATGTACTTCGAGCTCGACGGCACGTTTCCGAACCATCCGGCGAGCCCGATCGAACCCGAGAACATGGTCGATCTGCAGCGCGCCGTCATCGAGCACCGCTGCGACCTCGGCGTGGCCTTCGACGGCGACGCCGACCGCATGTTTCTGGTCGACGAACGCGGCGAGCTGATCGGCGGCGACATCGTCACCGCGCTGGTCGGCATCGACACGGTGCGCCTCAATCCGGGCGCGAAGATCCTCTACAACCTGATCTGCAGCCGCAGCGTGCCCGAAGCGATCGAGCGGGCCGGCGGCGTTCCGGTGCGTTCGCAAGTCGGCCACTCGTTCATCAAGAAGACGATGCGCGACGAGAACATCCCGTTCGGCGGCGAGCACTCCGGGCATTTCTACTTCAAGCGCAACTGGTTCGCCGACTCCGGGATGATCGCGCTGATGCAGTGCCTCAACGTGTTCAGCCGCGCCGCAGGCCCCGTCTCGAGCGTGATCGCGCCGATCGACAAGCGCTGCCGCTCGGGTGAGATCAACTCGACGGTCGCCGACATTCCGGGAACGCTGCAGCGGTTGCGCGAGCGTTACCGCGACGCCGCGATCGACGCGCTCGACGGCATCACGATCCAATATCCCGACTGGTGGATGAACGTCCGGCCGTCCAATACCGAACCGCTGCTGCGACTCAACGTCGAGGGCGACAGCCGGGAGCTGATGGAGCGCAACCGGGACGAAGCGCTCGCCGTCATCCGCGAGTAAGTGCCCGAGAGCCTCGTCCGCTACGCGTCGGCGCGCGACGAGGTTGCCGCGCTGCTCGACGAGCTGGCCGCCGCCCTCGACGGTGCCGCGCGCTGGCACGGCGTCGAGAGCGATCTGCAGAACCTGCGCGGGACCGCCGAGCGCTTGCGCAGCGGCCGTTTCGTGTTGGCCGTCGTCGGTGAGTTCTCGAGCGGCAAGTCGTTCTTGCTCAACGCGCTGCTGGGAAAGATCGCGCTCGAAGCGCGCGCCGGCAACGTGCGCATCACCGGCTTGCTGGCGACCGACATCAATCCGTCGACGGCCACGATCACCGAGCTCTCCTACGCCGGCACGGAGAGTGCGACGGCTTATTTTCCCGGCGGCCGCACCGAACGCGTGCCGATCGACGGGCTGGCGCGCTTCGTCGCGATCGGCGGCGAAGGCAAATTGCACGACGCGACCGGGGACGAACGCGACGCGCCCACGCTGGTGCGCGTCGGCGTCCCTTCGGACTTTCTCGCCAACGGGTTCGTGGTGGCCGACACCCCGGGTTTGGCCTCGATCAATCCGCTGCACCGCCGCGCGACCCTGTCGTACTTGCCCGGCGCCGACGCGGTGCTCTACCTCATCGACACGCAGCAGCCGTTCACCGACGGCGACGCTTCGTTTCTGGGCATCATCCGCCGCTACATCGAGAGCATCTTTCTCGTGCAGACGAAGATCGATCTGTGGCGCATGCGCGACGCGGAGGGTCGCGAAGCCTGGCAATCGGCGGCCGCGCGCATCGTCGCCCAAGCCGCGATCCACGCGCCCGAAACGCCGGTCTTCCCGCTCTCCGCGCGCGAATACGCCGAAGGCCGGCTGACCGGAAACGCCGAGCTGGTCGCGCAAAGCCGGTTCGGCGAGTTCCTCACCGCGCTCGACGCCGTGCTCGTCGCCACGACCGGACGCGCGCGGTTGCGCCGCGCCGCGGCCGAAGCGCGCCGCATCGCGACGCGCGCGACCGACGCGCTCGCCCGCGACGTCGCGGCGCTCGCAACCGGCGCACCGGAGCTGGCGGCCGAGCGCGCCGCGCTCGAACCGGTGCTGGCGGCGGTCGACGCTGCAGCCCGAACCGGCTACGCCGCGCTCACCGGGGAAGGCGCGGCTTTGAACGCCGCGATCGTCGCCGGCGGCGCGACGATGCGCGCGGCGCTGCAACGGTCGCTCGCGCGCACGTTCGACGTGTCCGACATCGCGCGGTTGCGCGATCGCGCGAAGCTGCACATCCTCATCGACGAAACGCTGGCCGGGGCCGTGGGCCGCTTCGCCGGCGACGTCGCCGATCTCACGGGCAAACGTTTGCGCGCCGCCGCGCAGGCCGCCGTGGCGCCGCTCGTCGCCGTAGATCCGCTCGCCGCCGCGCTCGCGACCGAACGGCTGCCGATCACCGAAGATGCGGCGCGCGCCTTCGACGCCGACGCCGCGAGCGGCGCGTGGAGCGTCGACCTCGAGACGGGTTTGCGCGGGACGATCGTGCTGCGCGCGCTCGGCGGTCCCTCGGTGTCGCTGGTGAGCGCGATCGCGGCGCGGTTCGCCGGCCAGGCCGAGGGCAGGTACATGAAGCGCGAGTTGATCGCCGATTTGGACACCGGCCTGTACGCGGGCTTCGACGACGAGCTCGCGCGCTTCGTGGCCGACATCGCGGAGCGCGTCGAGCGCGTCGCCGGCGGGCTGGCCAAACGCGTCGCCGCGCTGGCGGTACGGGTGCGCAGCGAAGCCTTGGGCGCGATCGATCGTGCGCTCGAGCTCGCACAGCGCGGCGGCGATGCGGCGGCGGCCGCGCAAGCGCTCGGGGCGTGCGGGGAGACGGTCGCGAGCCTCGCGACGCGCATCGAGAGCTACAGCGAACGTTTCGCGCGCGAGAGCCGCGTCGAGCGGCACGAACTCGCCGGCGCCGCGATTCCATTGGATCCCGACGCGGGGCGCGAACGCGTCGATCCGGCCAGCGTCCACTTCGACCCGCACACCTACGAGCACGGCCTGCGCCCCGAGCGCTGGCGCGTTGCCGTGATCGGCGCCTTCAAGCGCGGCAAGTCGAGCTTGATCAACGCCCTCGCCGGGACGGGCGTATTGCCCGACGAGGCGACCGGCGCCGAACTGCGGTTCCCGGTCCACATCCGGTACGGACCCGTACCAAAAACGTACGCGCTGTCCGACGATGCCTCGTGGGACGAGATCGCGCCCGGCGAGCTCGCGGCAGCGGCGCAGCGCACGCCGTTGCTGATCGAAACGCCCTGGGATCTCCCGCGGGAGCTGGTCCTCGTGCACGCCCCGGCGTTCGATTCGGGTTTTCCGCTCGCCGAGGCGATCGTGACGGCGGCGGCGGCGAGCGCGAGCGAGATCCTGGCCCTCTTCTCACGCCAGCTCTCCGACCGCGAGCTGGAATTGTACGGTCGGCTCGCTCCGCTAGCCAAACCAATGACCTTCGTCCACACCATCGCCGATCACGAAACCCCGGCCGACCGGCGTAATGTCGTGCTGCTCGCCGACCGATATCTGCGAGAACGGGGTATAACGCCACAGCGAATCTTCACCGTCTCGACGCGCGAACAGGGAGCTTGGAACGAGCTTACCGCCTTGCGCGCCACGCTGGTTACCCACGCCGAGGAACACATGGAACGCCTACGACGAGCCGACCGAAAACGCGCCGAGCAGGAACGCTTGGCGAACGTCACCGTCACCGCGGGGGGCACGCACGGGCGCCGTTCCCTGATCGACCGGCTGCTGCGTCGACCCTGACCGCCGAACGGCCTCCAGGGTGCCCTTTTCAACCTCGCGAAATGAGGCGGACGTGTCCGAAACCAGCTTTGTTCTCGGGCCTGCACAGATTGCGTGCGGCGATGGTTCATCCGTCTACGGCCGGGTTGCGGTCGAAAACGGCCGCATTACTCGGGTCATGCCCGACGATGGTCCGAGCGATCTCGTCCCACCGACCGGCGCACTGATCGCTCCGGGTCTCATCGACGTTCACACCAACGGCGCCGACGACGCGTTGTTCAACCGCGATCAAGGCAACGCGGTCGGCGTCGCCACGCGGGCCTACGCCCGTATGGGTGCGACCGGCTACGTCGCCGGGGTGATGACCGCGCCGTGGGAATCGATGATGCACGCGGCCGGCGAGATTTCCGAAGCGGCAAACCAGCTCGAGGAATCCGGCAGCTATCCCGGTGCGCGCTGCCTGGGCGTGCACTTCGAAGGACCGTTCCTCAATCCGAAATTCCGCCGCGTGCATCGCGCGGACTGGATCGTTCCGGCCACGCTCGATCGCGCGCACGAGATGATCGAGGCGTGCCGCGGCGCGCTCGTCATGGTGACGATGGCGCCCGAGATGGACGGCGTCGACGAGCTGACGCGGTTGTTCTTCGATCAGGGCATCGTGTGTTCGGCCGGTCACACCTCGGCCCGCTACCGCGAAGGGGTGCTGGCCATCGGTTTGGGCTTCCGCACGCTGACGCACGCGTTCAACGCGATGCCGCCGCTCGATCATCGCGACCCGTCGCTGTTGGCGGCGTTCATGCAAGAGTCGCGCACGACCGTGCAGCTGATCTGCGACGGCTATCACGTCTCGCCCCCGATGGTGGATCTGTTGTACCGCACGCTCGGCGAACGCCTCGTGCTCACCACCGACAACATGCCGCCGGCCGGCAACAACTACCGCATCGAAGGCGGCGTCGTCCGTTCCGAAGACGGTACGATCGCGGGCAGCGCGCTGCATATCGATCAAGCCGTCCGTAACCTGATGATGTACGCCGGCATCCCGTTCGAATCGGCGATCATCCACGCCACGCGCAGTCCCGCGCATCTGTTGGGTTTGGAGCGCGAGATGGGTACGGTCGCGCCCGGACGGCGTGCCGACCTCGGTGTGTGGAGCAGCGATCACGAACCGCTGGCGACGATCGTGGGAGGCAACATCGTGCACGGCGCCGCGCACCTCTACCGGCCGACCCGCACGCGCGCGTAGTCTGGACTGGGTGCTCGCGGCCCTCGGGCGGGGCACCGAGGTCTACCTCTTTCTCATCGGGATGATGGCCCTCGCGGCGTACGCGCAGCTGGCCGGGATCTTCGACTGGATCGCCGCCGGCGCGCTGCGCATCGCCGGGCCGTCGCGCGCCCGGCTCTTCGTGCTGGTGTACGCGGCCGGGATCGGCACGACCGCGCTGCTGTCGAACGACGCCACGATCGTCGCCCTGACACCGGCCGTCATTCGTGCGCTGCGCCGTCATGGCGCACCGCCGCTGCCGTATCTGATCGCGTGCGCACTGGTTGCGAACGCGGCCAGCTTCGTGCTCCCGATCTCCAACCCGGCGAACCTGCTCGTGTTCGCGAACCGCATGCCGTCGCTCGGGACGTGGCTCAGGGCCTTCGGTCTGCCCTCGCTCGCCGCGCTCGGCGTGACCTTCGCGATCGCCTGGTGGTGCTTCCGCGGCGACCTCGCGGGCAACGCGGCCCACGTCGATGCGGACGGCGGCGGAACGCCCGCGCCGTTTGCGGTCGGTTTGCTCGCGGCGGCGGCCGCGGTGATCGTGTTCACGTCGGCCCGCGCCGGGCCGCTCGGCGCCGCCACGTTCGCCTGCGGCGCGGTCGCCTGGCTTGCGACCGCCCTGCGCGATCGCGCCGGCGCGGGGACGATCGCACGCGAGATCTCGTGGCGGATCGTCGGACTCACGGCGCTGCTGTTCGTGATCGTCAGCGCCGTCGACCGGGCGGGCGGCTTCGCGGTGAGCCGCGACGTTCTCACGTGGTGCGAGCACCTCGCCGCGCCGTGGTCGGCACTCGCGATCGGATTCACCGTCACGTTCGCCGCGAACGCGATCAACAATCTGCCGGTCGGACTCAATCTCGGCGAGACGCTGCCGGCGGTGCACGCGGGAATGCACGCGGCGAAAGCCGCGCTGATCGGCGTGAACCTCGGCGCGAACGCGACGGTGAACGGTTCGCTTGCGACGCTGTTGTGGCTCTCGATCTTGCGCCGTGAAGGGATCGCGCTGCCGCCGCTGGCGTTTGCGCGCGTGGGGCTGCTCACCGTCATCCCCGCACTTGCGGCGGCCCTCGTTCTGATCTAGCGAGGCCGGCGCCGGAACACCGGCGAAGGGCCCCCGATGAAAGTCAGCGGCATCGACGCTTCGTACTACTACGCGAAAGATTTGGATCGCGCGGTGGCGTTCTACACGGCGCTCCTCGGTGCGCCGCCTACGGCTTCGTATCCGAACACATTCGCCGAATGGGTGTTCCCGGGCGACGAAGCCTTCGGCCTCTACATGGGCTCGCAGTACGAGCACTGCGACGGCCTCATGTTCGGCGTCGACGACGTCGCGGCAGCGGTTGCCGAATTACGTGCGCGCGGCGTGGAGTTCAGCGGCGAGATCGAAGAAACGCCGGTCTGTCATATGGCCTTCGGAACCGACTCCGAAGGCAACGGCTTCATCCTGCACCAGCGCAAGTAGTTAGAAGCGGATCGAAAACGTTAGGGACGGATTCACCTTCGGCGTATCGGCGCCGGGAATCGCGGGCTGCACGGTGCCGAAGGCGCCGTTGAGAACGGAGATGTCCCAGGTGCGGAAGCCGTACGCGATACCGGCCGTGCCGGATACGCCCGGATGGGTCGGATCGTTGCTGACGTTGCCGTAGTACGGCACGTAGACGTGCGACTTGCCGACGTTGACCCGGCCGTTGAGGTTCATCCCCGGCTGCGCGCCCGGGAAATAGAGGAAGCCGTCATACCCGGTGTGCGCCTGCGGCGCCGTGATGGGGGCGGCGGTGCCGGTCTGGAACGACGTCGTCTGGCGCTTGGCCTGGACCCCGCGGGTGTCCTCGGCGCGTACCGGGAGCGCAAACGAAAAGACGGCCAGAGCGGCAAAAACCGCGACCGACAAAAAGCGCACGCGTCGACGGAACCGGAAATCCAACATGGGAGTACCTAGAGTATCGGCTATTTGGCTGGGAAATCCATGAAAGTCCGGCCGCTCCCTTTCCTTTCAGTCCTACCCGGCCCCCCCTAGGTACGCGGCCTGCACGGCAGGGCTCGCGCTGAGGTTGGCGCTGGTGTCCTCATGTGTGACGGATCCCACCTCCAGGACGTACCCGCGACCGGCAACGGCTAACGCTTGGGTCGCATTTTGCTCGATCAGCAAGATCGTCGTGCCGCGCGCGTTGATCTCCCGGATCACCTCGAAGATCGTTTGGACCAGCAGCGGCGAGAGCCCGAGCGAGGGCTCGTCGAGCAGCAACAGGCGGGGACGCCCCATCAGGGCCCGGCCGATGGCCAGCATCTGCTGCTCGCCGCCCGACATGGTGCCGGCCGGTTGACCGATCCGCTCGCGCAGCCGGGGAAAAATGGCCAGGACCCGTTCGGTATCCTCGGCGATCTCGCATTTCGAGGAGCGCGTGAACGCGCCCAGCTCGAGGTTTTCGCGCACCGTCATGCGCGGGAAGACGCGCCGGCCTTCCGGGGCGTGGCCGATCCCCAGGCGCACGATCGCGTGCGGAGCGCAACCGTG
>JBEKXE010000032.1:0-33991 GCA_049512335.1 Candidatus Lustribacter sp. | reverse complement strand
ATCCGGACGGCTCCTGGGGTACGGTGCCTGTCCCTGGCGTCGACGGGTCCGTGTACCGGCTCGTTGGCTTCGACACGGCAAAACCTGGAGTCAGTGGCGCCGCTACGTTCGACGCGGCGTTCGGAGCGCCGTTGAACCGGATGAATGCGGACTACACCGCCGCCCTCGCATCGATGCGCCAAGAGTACCAGTCGCAATGCCAAGGAGACCCTGCCGAAGTGCGCTCGGTGAGCGACTTTTAAGGGTGCCTCTGCCTCGCTGAATTGGACCGGCACGTCCCGTCGATGCTACACTGGAACCATGTCGGACCGCCGTCTAGTCCTGTTCAGTCAACCCGAACCGCCTGCTATCGCCTGTCGGCGCTGCCGGAGTGGCGCCAGTTACCGCCGCGACGTGGTAGCCCTCTTCGAGGCCGATCATGCCGCCCTACACAGCCGGAAGTCCGTCTTCGACCATCTGGTGCGTATCGGCGCGTGCTGCCACCGCTGCGAGCACCCGGCCTACGTCGGGTTGCTTATCTACCGCCTCCGCCAAGACGGAGTCGTCGAACGCGTCGCGCGTGGTCCGTACCGCTACCGCGTCAGCGACGCGACCACGACCGACTTCGTCTACGGCAAGCGCCGGCGTAAGGTCGCGGCGTGATGGTGAAATGCACGCGGTTTAGGGTCGAGATGGTGAAATTCACCCCAAATCGTGAGACAGCGCCGTTCTAGCCGTCTCACTGTTTTCGCTGAATTTTGTTCCAAATTGTGAAATTCAGAGAAATAGTGAAATGCCTGTCGGTTTGATCGAAATATAGGCGATAGCTTTATTTCATACTCGAACGATACATCCGCGTCGCGCGCGGTGGGCGAAGTCTTAATCCGGCTGCGCAGGTACGAGCGCTCGCGATCCTGCTGCGCGCGAACCGCTCGCGATTAGTTGTCGGTTACCATGATCCAGAGACCGCCGCCGATCCCGAAGATCGGGTTGATGTTCAAGTCGCCTGCATAGTTCGGGGGCGCGCAGGCGGTTAATGCCGAGGTCGGGATCGTGCTGGCCTGCAAGGCGCTCGGGAACGCGATCGCCCCGCCGCTGCCGACGGTTGCCGTGAAGACGTAGCCCGTCCCACTCGCATTGTAATTCGCCGCCGTCTGATTCAGACACATCGGGACGGGCACCAAGTTCGGGCCGCCACCCTCCCACATTCTCACCGCAACACTCGATTTGGCCGCGATCGTGGGGATGGTGAGGCTCATATTTTGCGCCGTCCCGAGCCAGGCCTGACCGCCGTTCGCCGCGCTGGTCAACAGGAAGCTCACCTCGGCGTAGACGTTCCCCGAGCCCGGCACCGGCGTCGGCGCACCGAGCGCGCCCGTCCCATAGTTGTAATTGGCGTAGTTGAGGCTATAGGTGTCACTGCTCGTCGAGCCCAGGTAGGTCCCCGACGTGAGCGTTCCGGCATAGGCGCCACCGAGGAGCGCCGGCAGTGCCGTCGAGGTCGCGTTCACCTGTTGTCCGGTGAGCGCCGCGCTCGCGAGGGCGGAAGGCGTCGGCGAAGGCGATGGGCTGGGGCTCGGACTCGGACTCGGACTCGGACTCGGACTCGGACTCGGCGATGTCGCCGGGATCTCATAGATCTGAAGATAATAGGTGCGGCCCGCCTGAAGATCCCCTAGGTTGCCGGTCGTGCCGTTATTGCAGGCTGCAGGAGCGTTTGCGTTTGCTATGTCGATCGACTGCTTAACGCTGGATGCCGTCCCGGGGCCGAAGCAGACCAACTTCGTCCCCGGCGACGACGTGATGTCGTCGATCTCGACGAAGTACTGCGCGCCGCTCAGGGGCTGTACGTCATCCAACGTCTCGTCGGTCACGAATTCGAAATCGAACCCTCCTCCGCTGACGGTGAAGCTCTCGCCGACGAGAACCTGAGCGCCGCTGATCGCGTCGGTGCCGCGGCTCATAGACGCTGCCCTGCCGCTACGCGCGACTCCGGACGGTGCGGGGGCGTTGGGCGGAGGAACCACCGACGATGTGACGGTCATCGAAATCCCGGGCGGAATCCCCGGCGCAAGGGTGAGGCTGACCAACAGGTTCGAGTTCGCGGCGGGCGGCAGGGCGATCGTCCCACCGGCGGTCGGAAGGGCGATCGTCTGCGTTGTCGGAGCCGGCGTTGGAGCGAGCGGGCTCGTGTTTACGGTCCCGCCGCAACTGGCCACGGCGAGGCCGGCCACAACGATAATGAGGGCGCCGCCAAAACGCAGCAGCCGACCGAATGTGTTCAAACCGTGATTCCCCATATCTTGCCAGCAATTCGCCGCTCGGTTAGCTGCTTCCGGCTAGATGCGCACGAGGCGCGAACGAGTTTCTAATCGATGCGCCTGCTTATTGCGCAGCTATCTCCATTTCGGCGACTTCTGCCGCTTGGGCTTCGAGATCCCGATTCCAATAATTTGGCTCACCCAAATTGTGAAATGATTGCCCTTTCATGCAAAATTGTGAAATTCACTGAAAAAGTGAGACAGCGCCGTTCTAGGGCGGTCACACGATTTTATCGAATGTGCTCACTGTTTTTGTGAAATCATTTGAAATTGTGAAATGTTTGTCCTCTTGCATCAAGGTCCATTGATTCGGGTAAAAAAAGTCCAGCAATCGCTGGACTTTTTCGCCTTACTACCGACCACAGAGGTAAGCGAAGGTACGCTTCCAAGTGCTAGACCACTGCGCGGTACACGACCCACCTTAGCGCGGTATTCCCGCCTTGGCACGGATTGTTGCAACGGCGGCGGTTCCTCAATTCAAAGACGCTTATGGTACAATGCGAGCATGACCCTGGATGAGGTGAGGCAAGCGAAGGGCTGCGCTGCCACGCGGCAATACTTGCCCTAACCGTGATCCAAAAGGCACCGGACCACATCCTGTGGGGTTCCGATTGGCCTCACGCGTACGTCTACAAGGCCAACGAGATTCCGAACGACGGCGAGCTCCTCGATCACCTCTTGGATTTCGCTCCGGACGAGGACGTTCGTAAAACGATCTTAGACGACACGCCGAACCGCCTGTTCAACGGACCATAATTCGCATGGCGAAACGGCGCTTCAGTTCGAACGCCTTCGAACTCGGCATCTTCTCCTCGAACGTCCAGAACGGCATGGCCCAGTTCAAGACCGAGATCTGGGACGCGTCATGGGAACACAACCTCAAACTCGCGCAACTCGCCGATGAAGCGGGGCTCGAATTCATGTTGCCGCTCGGCCGCTGGCGCGCTGAAATCCGCAACGTTCCCCGATTTGCTCCCGAGGCGTACGGAGCGTTTGAGACGCTGACATGGGCGGCGGGACTGCTCGCGGCCACGGAACGCATCGCCGTCTTCGGCACGCTGCACGTCGCCTACATCAATCCGGTCTTCGCCGCAAAGCAAATCGTCACAGCGCACCACATCGGCCGCGGCCGTTTCGGCCTCAACGTCGTTTCCGGAACCGTGGCCGAGGACTTTGCGATGTTCGGCCTAGTGCCGGGCGATCACGATAGCCAATATGATTACACGGACGAGTGGGTCGCGATCGTGAAGCGCATTTGGTCCGAGTCCGAGCCGTTCGATCACCAAGGGACGTACTTCAACCTTCGCAACGTGCTCGAGAACCCGAAGCCCTACGGCGGCGAACTGCCGATGCTGATCAGCGCCGGTGCATCGCCGCGTGGCCGCGGCTTCGCGGTACAAAACACCGATGCGCTCTTCACCATGCTCACCGAAGTTGAAAATGCATCACGCGAAGTCGAGAGCGCTCGCTCGATGAACGACAAAGGGCACGACGTCCCGATCTACTGCAGCAGTCATCTCGTTTGCCGGCCGACCCGGAAGGAAGCCGAAGACTACTACCACTACTTGGTTTATGAATTCGGCGAATGGGGCGGCGTCGAAGAATCCGCAGCACGTCGCGTTAAAAATGCAGGCAATGTACCATATGCGTCGCTTCAACGCCTAAAGGAACGTTTCGTGAGCGGCCTCGGAACGCTCCTCATCCTCGGCAGCTACGACGACGCCGCGCAAACGTTCAAAGATCTGCACGGCGCCGGCCTCGACGGTGCGGCCGTCGCGCTCATGAACTACCTGGACGATTTCGTCGCCTTCCGAGACGAGATTCTGCCGCGCCTCGAGCGTCTGGGTCTGCGCGGAAAAGCTACGGCCGTCAGCGCGGCTTCCAAATGAGCTGGTCGACGGTCATCGTCTTCGGTAGCGCATTGTAGCGGACCATCACATCGAGGTTCGGCTGCATCAACGCCGGAGTCAGCTCCGTTCCTTGCAAATCGCGGGTCATGCGGTTTGCGAGGTCCGGATCGAGTTTCAGATATTTCACCAGAATCGCGTTGGATTCGTCGTGGTGTGAATTCGACCAAATGGCGCCCTGCCGAATTGCACTGACGAACCGGCGCGTCACATCGGGATTCTGTTGCACGTAATTGTCGGTCGAAAACCACACGCTGTTCAGCCAGCGCGGGCCGACGGCCGCTGCCGTGTTTGCGAGTAATTTGAACTTGCCCGTTCCCAGCGCGAGGGTGATACTCGGCTCGAAGAGCGATGCGGCGTCGACCCGGTGAGACTCAACCGCTTGATTGATGTCGGAAAATCCGACCTCGATGAACTTGACCGTTCGCGAATCGCCGCCGTTCTTATCGATCCAATACTGCGTGCTATATTGCTGAAACGACTGCAGACCAATGACGGCCACCGTTTTTCCGTTGAGGTCGGCGGCCTTCTGAATCGGCGAGTCGTTCAACGTTACAAGGGCGCCGTCGACCTTGCCGGTCATCAAACCGCCGGCCGCCACGATGATTACCGGCAATCCACGGCTGCGCGCTTGCGCGATCGACGACACCGCACTGCTGCCGAAGTCGGCGGCATTCGCAACCAACGCTTCGATTTCCGCCGCTCCGCTGCGCCCGAACTGGAGGTCGGCATCCAGCCCGGCTTGCGTAAAAAATCCGAGGTCCTTCGCATAGAAGGCCGCGCCCGCGGTCTCTGCCAAGGCGGTCGCAATGCGAATCTCCGTCAGATCCGCAGCGCGCAGCGGCGTCCGCGCGAGCAAGCTCAGCGGAAGTGCGGCGCCTGCCGCGAGCACCTGACGACGGTGAACGAGAGGGAACCGCATTGTTCTATTCCTCAACTCCGGCTATGTGATATCGCGTGGCCCGACCGGAAAACCAGGCGCAAGGATCTCGCTCACGTCAAGTTTCCGACCGATCATGTTCAAGCGGCGCGTCCGCGCGCGAAGCTGCCGTCCAGCACCAGGGCGAGGAGGAGCAAGAGGAAGGTCCGTCCGGCCATCGTGAGCATAGAAACGATATCGCGACTGCAGCCGAACGAACCTTTCCAACGGTACGAGCTGTCCGGCGAACACAAGGCCCGCGGCCGGTTCGGCGGCTTGGCCCTGTATCGCCGGCGATATCATCCGCGGCTCCTTACCGCTGCTTAACTCAGTGGATCCGTCCCATTGGCCGGCGCGCCCAAGGGTGCGCGTCGGCCAGAGTGGGGCATCAAGGAGAACGATTCGCGACCGGTCGACTGACCAAATTGTGAAATGATGACCGTTTCTTGCGAAATTGTGAAATTCGACGAAATCGTGAGACAGCGCCGTTCTAGCGTTCTGACGTCCTGGCGCCGGTGAAATATGGACCATGACGAAGCGCAAGTAAGGATTTTGCAGCTCCTCGACGTCATTTCGGTCGAGGTCGCCGCGAATCGCCAAGACACCGCGGCACTACACCGCGAAGTCGTGGGAATTCGCACAGACGTTGTCCTGTTGCAAAACGAAACTGATACGCTGCGCAACGAAATGCGCAGCGGCTTCGGCCGTGTGGAGCGGCGACTTGGAGATCTTGAGACGCGGGTTGAAAGCGTCGAAACGGAACTCCGATCGTTTCGAGGCGAATTCGAACGTCGTATCGCCCCATTGGAGCGGTGAACAAATGAGAGGCCCCCGACAAATGTTGGGGGCCTCTTACTAGGACTGAGCGCACCTCTCAACCCAGCTATCAGGGGCCTGGGCCATGACGCGTCGGCTTTGTGCGAAAAGTCGACGCTCCAATGCGACGGAGTGCCGTAGGATATTTCCATCAGGGGGACGCAAAAATGACGCAAACGGAGCGGCTTCTCGTTGTCGCCTCGCGCGAACGCGCAAGGATACAACTGGGCCTGCTGAAAGCAAAGGGCCAGGGCAGAGCGACAAAAGTCGGCTTTGAGGAAATTGATCGAAGGGTCTATTTGCTCGATGACGGACCAAGGACGGTCGTGGCAGAGCGGTTTCAGCGAGGTGGTAGAGATCTGGTGCGGCTGCGACTCGACGGGGTCGACGAAGGCATGTATGAATTCAACGCGAGCCGTTGGTTGATCGGGGAGCCCCTGGGATACGCCGCCCTATTGGTGCTGAGTGCTGTCGGCGTCTTCGTTGCGTTCACGCCGTGGTTTCAGGGCCTTTCCGCACATTTAGGCCAATAAGAAGGCGGATCCGGTCGCGTAGATGACGCGCGACTCGAGCCGTGCTTGGCCGTCACGCTCAACGATCAACAAGACTACTTCGGTCAGACCGTCAACGTCGCCGCACGCGTGCAAGGCCTGGCCGATTCACGCGCGATCTTTGCCAGTGGTGCGATCGTTGAACATCCGCTGGCCGCGATGCTCCTGAAGGAGCGCGGGCTCGCGGCACACCGGCAAGAGCGCGGGCCGAACGTGGACGCGTTTCTTAGGCGCCCCTTTTGCTAGCGAACGCCTTTCACCTTACGATCGCGCCGCGCCGTCACGTTCTTACCGCGGATTTTCGTACCGCGCAGGACGGCGATGACGTTGTCGACCGACGCGTTGGAGACTTCCACGAGCGAGAACTTGTCGGCGATTTCGATTGCTCCGACCTGGCGCGCATCGATTTTGGCTTCGTTTGTGATCGCGCCGACGAGGTCGCCGGGACGGATGCCGGCGTTGCGACCGAGATCGATGAAGATGCGCGTCATATCGGCTGAGAGCATCCGCTGTGCGGCGTCCGGATTCTTTTTGACGAAACGCGGCCGTTCGCTGAGTGGCTGGACGAACGCGACGTCTTTGGGGATATCTTGCTCGTCGTCTGCAGCGCCCTCGCGTGCTTCGTCCGCCAGTTTGGCCGCGGCGGCCGCAATATCGAGCACGTCGTGGTCGACCGCGAGCGATTCGATGACGCGGCGATAGGCGTCGAGGTTCCCGCCGGAAAGCGCTTCTTCGAGAGCCGTCTGCATCAACTCGAGGCGACGCGCGCGCAAGTCGTGGACGGTCGGCACGGACTCGATCGTGATCTTGTGCTTGGTGAACTGTTCGATGTTTTTTAGGAGCCGGGTTTCACGCGCTTCGGCCAGCGTCACGGCGATACCCTCGCGACCAGCGCGGCCGGTGCGACCGACCCGATGCACGTATGCCTCGGGCGACGAGGGTACATCAAAGTTCACGATGTGTGAGATATGATCGATGTCGAGACCGCGCGCGGCGACATCCGTGGCGACGAGAATCTCCGACGCACCGTCGCGAAAACGGCGCAACACGCGATCGCGCTGCTCTTGTGAAAGGCCGCCGTGCAATGCTTCGGCCGAATATCCGCGGCTGCCGAGCGTCTCGGCGAGTTCGTCGACTTCGATGCGCGTGCGGCAAAAGACGATCGTTGACGTCGGATCTTCCATATCGAGCACGCGCGCCAGCGCGGCGGCCTTATTGCGGCGTTGGACGATGTAGGCGATCTCGCGGAGGCGCGCGGTCTCGCCGGCAGCGAGCTGTTCTTGCTTGATCTTCACGTGAACGGGTGAGCGCAAATGACGCTTCGCGATCTCGAGAATGCGCTTCGGTAAGGTAGCGGAGAAAAGCGCGGTCTGGCGTTCGGCGGGCGTGCGCTCGAGAATCGCCTCGAGTTCCTCGGCGAATCCCATGTCGAGCATCTCGTCCGCCTCATCGAGGATGACCGTCTGCACGGTATCGAGCTTCAGCGATCCGCGTCGCAGATGATCGAGTGCGCGTCCGGGCGTTGCGACGACGACGTCCACGCCGCGCTCCAATGCGCGCAACTGCTGCACGATCGATTGCCCGCCGTAGATCGGCACGACGCGAACGCCCGATCCGCGGCCGTACTTGTGCACGGCTTCGGCAACTTGCATCGCGAGTTCGCGCGTCGGCACGAGGATCAAACCACGTACAACCCGGTCGCCGCTAATTTCGCCGAGCCGGTGAAGCAGCGGTAGAGCGAAGGCTGCGGTCTTGCCCGTACCGGTGGCGGCTTGGCCCAACACGTCTTTGCCTTCGAGCAAAGGCGGAATCGCTTCACGCTGGATTGCGGTCGGTTCTTCGTAACCGAGCGAGGCTAGTGCGGCAATCAGCCGTTCGTCGAGACCAAGCGCCGCGAAACCGTCCAGCGTTCGTATTCCGGATTCCACGTGCCGTCAATTAGCGACTGTCGACCAATGCTCCCGGAGGTTTCGCCGACCGGCGGGCTTGATGCCATGTAGGGCACACCGTGGTGGTCGCCGCCGGAATCTTCGCGCTCGCGTTCCGCGACCCTCAGCGCTGGCGGGCGTTGCTCTGGCTCTGCGCCCCGCTTAGCTTTTGAAGATTCTGTGAAGTCGTGACCTCAAAATCTTCACGAATCGATGCGATTCTGCGTTCATGCTGAGCTCTCACGACAACGAAACGCTGACCCGCGTAGGCCCCGGTACACCCGGGGGGACGCTGCTTCGCCGCTACTGGCATCCGGTCGCCGTCGCCGATGAAATGCGCGATCGCTGGACGAAGCGGGTGAAGCTCCTCGGCGAGGAACTCGTACTCTTCAGGGACCGGTCCGGAACGTTCGGCCTCATCGGGGAGTCGTGTCCGCACCGCCGCGCCTCGATGGCGTACGGCATACCGACCGCGCGCGGTCTCCGTTGCCCCTATCACGGCTGGGAATTCAACGGCACCGGCCGGTGCCTGGAGATGCCCAACGAACCGGCCGACTCGACATTCAAAGACAAGGTTTCGTTGCCGGGCTACCCGGTGCAAGAGTTGGGTGGCCTGCTGTGGGGGTATCTCGGTCCGCAGCCGGCACCGCTGATCCCGCGACTCGACGGCTTCGTCGATGGGCCGGCGATCCGCATGTGTGCGAAGACGCTCGTGCAGTCCAACTGGCTCCAGATCATGGAGAACTCGCTCGACCCCGTCCACACCGAGTGGCTGCACGGCAAACTTTACGAGTTCTACAAAGAGCAGCAAGGGTTGCCGACGAGCGTGGCAATCGCTCACCACCACAAACGGATCGCCTTCGACGAGTTCCCCTACGGCATCATCAAGCGGCGTTTGATGGAAGGGCAGTCCGAAGATTCCTCTGACTGGCGCGTCGGACACCCGGTGGTTTTTCCGAACATCCTCGCGGTCGGCAGCGGCGGCGGCCTCTGGAAGAGCTACGCGTTCCAAATTCGCGTTCCCATGGACGACGAGACGACCGACCACTACTGGTACAACGCCTTCATCCCGCCCGAGGGGGCGACGGTTCCGCGCGAGCTTCTCGACGACTGTCCGATCTACGACGCTCCACAGCGTGGCGCCGACGGGAACTACCTGCTCGAGTACATCTACGCGCAGGACGTCTACGCATGGGAGACGCAGGGCCGCATCGCCGCACGCGACCAGGAGGCGCTCGGGACGACCGACGCCGGCATCATCATGTTCCGGAAAATGCTGCAGCGCGAACTGCAGAAGGTGCAGGCGGGCAAGGATCCGATGTGCGTTCTTCGCGATCCGGCGAAGAACGTCCGGATCGACCTCCCGCTCGAGAGGAACAAGGACATGCTCGCCGACGGATTCGAGTCGCTGCTGCGGCGCAATATCGTCGACCGCTCGCCGTTCCGCGACGCGCTGCTCGACGTCTTCCGCTCGGACAAGGTTCCCGCCGTCGCGGCGCAGAGTTAAGCGCGCGCGGCGACGCCGGCGTTCTGCCCGGCGTAAACCCCCGTGACGGGCTGGTGGCCGCCGTTCTCAGTGTAAGCGTCCTCGAGCGAAAAATTCAGGGCGTCGATCACCGGCGCGTCGGTCACCGAGAAGAGATATGCCGGCACGTTCGCATGGTTGTGGTGCTCGTGCCACGCGAACGGCGGGATCGTGAAGAAGTCGCCGGCCTGCCAGTCGATGCGCACGCCGTCGACGATCGTCGAGCCGCTGCCGCGGAAGACGTGATACACGCTGGTGTAGGCGTGACGGTGCGCGCCGGTGCGGATCTTCGGTCGCAGCATCTGCATGCGGCAGCCGATCGTCGGCAGCACGTGGCCGCCGGTCAACGGGTTCTTGTAATCCCAAACGACATCGTCGAACGGATCGATCGTGCTTGCATCGGCCAAGCGCTGCAGCGCCGGCTGTGAATCGCTCCAGGGGTAGGAGAGCACCGGTGAGATGACCGGTGAGGGTGGGGGCGCGGGCATCACTCCGTCGGCCGGACGGCTCTCCTGGCGCGCTTGCCGCATCGCAACCGTAAGCGGCCGGTCGAGCGTGTCCATCCACAACGTCGGGCCCGACGAATGGTTTTCGTGGCCGTGCCAGTGCTGTGCCGGGGTGAGCACGAGGTCGCCGGGATGCATCTCCACCGGCTCGCCGTCGACGAACGTCACGGCCGACTCGCCCTCGATGATGAAGCGGATCGCGGCGATCGTGTGGCGGTGCGGCGGCGCAACCTCGCCGGGCAAGACCATCTGCACGTTGGCGGTGAGCAGCTGCGAGGCAGCACGCACGGCACCGAGCGCAGGATGGAGGAGCAGCACCACGCGCCGCTCGGATTGCGGGCCCGGCGTTACGAGCTCGCCGGCGCGCGTCATGAACGGCCGGATGTCCGACCAGTCCCAGCGGTAGGGCGGATACGGCGCGACCGGTTCGCTGCCGCTGGTAGCCGGAATCCGTGCGCGCCAAAGCGCGTCCATGTTCTTCGCGGCAAGATCGTCGTAAAAGCGTTCCACGATAGGCCCTCAGCTGACGCGAGCGATGAGATCGGCGGCGGCGACCGGCCGGTCGATGAGTTTCGCGGATACGGCGGCGTCGAGCACCGGTTGAACCATCGCCGCGTCGAGCGAGGTTCCGAATGCGGTCCGGTGCATGCGCAGGATCAGGCTCACGTCGAGCCCGGTGGACTTTGCGAGATCCACGGCCGTCCGGTTGCGATTGCCGTTCGCATAACGCGCCGTTTCGTATACGGCCTTGACGAAGCGCTTCGCCAAATCGGCGTTTTGCGCGAGCCACGCGCGCGTCGTGATGATGACGCTGATCGGAAACGTATCGGCGATCGCGCTGTACGGCGTTGCGACCATCTTGATTTGGTTCGCGTACTGGGTCAGCATGGGCTCGACCATGTAGGCCGCGTTGATCGTCCCCCGTTGCAGCGCGGCCGCCATTTCGGTGAACTTCATCTCGACGAACTGCACCTTGGCGAGGTCGGCGCCGCCTTGGGTCAGCCACATCTTGAGCGAGATGCTCGTCAGCGAGACGAGCGTTCCGAGCGCGATCGTCGTGCCTTCGAAATCCTTGGCCTTGCGAATCGCCGACGCGCTCGGAACGCACAGACCGCTGGTCGGCTCTTTCGTGCGGAAGAGCCCGCTCGACGCGATCGCAACGAACGGTAGGCCGTGGTTGACCGCATTGGCGAGCAGGATGAGGTCGACCGTGCCGATGTCGAGCGCGTTGCCGGCCAGCGCCGCGCTGATCGGGCCGGCGGTGGGGAACATCGACACTTGCGCGTCCATTCCGGCGCGCGCGAAGATCCCCGCGTTGGCGCCGTAGGCCAATTCGGCGAATGTCTCCGCACCCGACTCGACGCCCAGGCGTAGCGGCACCGCTTGTGCCGAAGCGCGAAGCGGCGGCAACGCTGCGGCCGCTGCCAAGAGCCCGAGCGCCGACGCGCGGTTGAGGGGCACGTGCCGCATCCCCGCCCTAGCCCTTGATCTCTGAGAGCTCTCGAATCTTCTCGAAATAGTTCCCGTACTTATTTTCGAAGGGCTTCATCCCGTGGTGTTCGCGACGGATGTCGACCATGGGCTCGTTCTCGGCCGGATCGCGAATGATCCCCATCGGTTCCTCGCCGCGCTCTACTTTGTCCATGTTCTCGTTGAGCAGCTTATGGTAGATGATGACGCCCTTATCGCTGGCCGTGAGGTGCTCGCGGGTGCGATCCGAAATCGCTCCCTGGCCGACCCAGCCAATCATGTCCTGCTTTGGAACAGTGTCGGCTGTGAGCTTGCCGTCGGCTCCGAAGAGCTGCGAGTACTTGACGGTGATCGGCAGCTTTGGCGCGCCGGGTGCGCGCTTCGAGGTGCGATAGGCAAATTGAACGGTGTGCGTATCGTCGACCGCAACGCGGATCTGCAGGGTCGCAGCACCCTCGTTCCCGACCGCGAGCGTGTTGGGGAACAGCAGTGGGTGACCGATCGTCCACTCGTCGTTATGCTCGTTTTCGCCTTCGAGCAAGCGCCGCTTCATGATCCCGTAGCGGAACAAGTCGAACTCGATCTTGAGATGTTTCGCCTGCGTCATCGCCGCCGGCTTGCCGAGCCGCTTGAGCGTGTAGTTGCCGAACGCGGCGTGTAGAAACTCGAAGTGCACCGGATCGGCGGCGTTGTCCATACACTGCACCCAGTTGCATGGCAGCGCATGAATTTCGACCGCGACGTCGAGGTCGTCGCGCACCAGCAGATCCCAGCGCGGAAGCAACGGCGCCGGCTGCGGTCCGAAATACGCCCACAGCATGCCGCCGAGCTCTTGGACCGGGTAGTTCGTAACCTTGATGCGATCTTTGTAGTGCGCTTCAGGAAAGGCGCGGTCTTCGAACGGTTGCTCGACGCACTCGCCCTTTTCGTTGTACACCCAACCGTGGTAGGGGCAACGCAGCCCCTTCTCATCGGGGATGCCGAACTCCAATGACATGCAGCGATGGGCACAGCGGTCGCTGATCAGACCGTACGTGCCGGCCGCGTCCTTATACAGCGTGAGGTCTTCGCCGAAATAGCGGACCTTGCGCACGGGCTCCGTCTCGAGCTCGACGGCGACACCCACCGGATGCCAGTAGCGCCGCAGGAGATTCCCCATCGGGGTTCCGGGGCCGACCTGGGTCAGGCGATCGTTTTGCTGCTGAGTAGTTGCCATGGAGGCCTCCTGGTGCTTGAATTCCAGCGCACCGGAAGGATTACTTCTCAGGCCGAAGAGGTGAGATCAAATGGCCCACATCAATCGCTGCGCGTTTGTGGCCGGCGCAGCCGCCGTTACCGCGAGCCTCTTCACGCAAGCCTCGGCGCTCGCGCAAGCGGCCCCGGTGACGATTCGGGCGGCATCGTCGGCCGTCGACGACGTCGCCCCGGTGCTATGGGGTATCCACACCGGCGGGTTTGCGAAGGCCGGACTCTACGTCAGTTTGACGCGCATGGACAGCGGTTCGGCCGTCACCGCGGGCGTAATCAGCGGGGCGCTCGAGGTCGGGAAATCGAGCATGCTGCCGCTGATCGCCGCGCATTCCCACAACCTGCCGATCTCGATCGTCGCCCCGGGCTCGATGTGGGATACGGAAACGCCGGTGACGGCGCTCATCGCGCTCAAGACGTCGCCGTTCGCGACCGCGGCCGACCTCAACGGGAAGACCGTTGCGACTGCCGCACTCAAAGACCTGTCGTGGACCGCCACGCACGCCTGGCTCGATCAGCACGGCGGAGATCCAAAGACGGTGAAGTTCATCGAGATACCGCAGACGGCGCTGCTCGACGCGCTGGTCCAGGGCCGCATCGACGCCGCCACGCTCACCACGCCCAGCCTCACCGCAGCTCTCGCCAGCGGAAAGGTCAAGATCCTCGGTGCAACGGACGACGCAATCGCTAAGCATTTCATGCTCACGGCGTGGTTCTCGTCGAACGACTTCATCGCGAAGAACCCCGCGGCGATCGCGCGCTTCGCCCAACTGGTCGAACAAAATGCCGTCTATACCAACACGCATGCGGCCGATGAGATCCCGTTGGTGGCCGACTTTTCGAAGATCGATCCGGCCGTGCTCGCGCACGGGCCACGCGGCCGTTGCGGCACCCGGCTCGACGCCGCGTCGATCCAGCCGGTCATCGATACGGCCTATAAGTATCAGGTCGTCGAGCAGCCGTTCGACGCGCACGAACTTCTGATGAAGGTCTAGCCGATGCAGAATCTTTCCCGCGCCCGCGTCCTCAGCGTTCTCGCAGGATCGGCCGCTGCCGCCGGGCTCCCCGTGCGTGCCCGCGCTCAGAATCTCGTTCCCGTCCGCGTCGGCGCCAGCCTCGACGACGGCATCACTCCGGTGCTTTACGGCATCCACGCCGGTCTCTACCAGCAGGCCGGCCTCGATGTCCAGATGCAGCCGGCGGAAAACGGGGCGGCCCTCGCCACGGCGATCGCCGGAGGAGCGATCGATATCGCGAAATCGAGCGCGATGGCGCTCATCTCCGCGCACGCGCACGGCGTTTTCTTCAAGATGGTCGCCGGTGGGGCGGAATACGACGACAATGCTCCGACCACCGAGTCGTGCGTCCTGAACGATTCACCGATCAAAAATCTCGCCGACTTTGCCGGCAAGACGGTTGCGGTCAACTCGCTGCAGTCCCTCGAGGTCCTGGCGACGGACGCAGCGATCGATCAAAGCGGTGGTAATCCGGCGTCGGTGAAATACGTCGAGATCCCGGATGTGGCAATGCTCGGCGCGCTGGAACAAGGGCGTGCCGACGTGGCCGCGATCACCAATCCGGCGCTGGCCGCTGCTCTGAGCAGTGGTCAGATCCGCGTCATCGCGCCGACGTATCGTGGTCTGGGCAAGCGGCTGCTCATCGCCTCCTGGTTCTGCACGGAACAGTACGCGAAGAACAACCCGGACGTTTGCAAGAAATTCGCTGCGGCCACCCGGACCGCGACGCTGTACACGAACGCTCATCATGCGGAAACCGTCCCGATTCTCGCCGCCTACTCGCACCTCGACCCGGCCGTGATCAGCCGGATGAACCGCCTCACCAGCGCGACGTCGCTCAACGCGGCGGAAATTCAGCCGGCCATCGACGCCGCCGCGAAGTACAAGTTCATCCCGAGCGCGTTCCCGGCGTCCGACTTTTTCATTTTGTCCGGGGTGTAAGCGCCTCGAGAGCTGCCGCGCCGCGGACGCGGTCGATCAGTGCAAGCGAATCTGCTGTAAGCGTATCGCCGCGCCAGGCGACGTGCCCATCGGGACGCACGAGGACCAGGCGCCGTTCGTAGAGCGCGGCAATCTGCGGATCGCCGAGATCGACGACCTGCAGCGGAACGCCGCGTCCTTCCGCAGCCTCGATCAATGCGGTCAGCGGCGGCGGCGCAGCGCCCAATCGGAGCAGCACGAAACCGTTGCCGAACAGGTCGATGATCGAGCGCCCCTCGCCGATCCACGCGTGTGGAGCGCGCGTCCCCGGCCGGGCAACCGGGATGAATTGCTTGCTCTCGACGGGCGGTCGCTGCGTGCCGTCGCTGACACAAATCGGCGACGGTTCGTAGCAGTAGCCGAGACGGAGATTCTCGGTGTGCTTCGGGCCGCGCGAATTGTGCGTGCGTTCGAGCGCGTCGACGAACGCACGCCGCTGCGCCTCGCCCTCGGCCGTATCGTCGGCGATCGCGGGACCGCTCGGCAAGCTTGCGACCGTTTCAAAGGCTTCCGTCGACGCGTGCACGTTGTCGAGCGCGATCGGCCGTCGTTCGATTTCGTAGGAGTCCAGCAATGTCTCACCGCCCCAGCCGGCAAGAGTTGCCGTCAGCTTCCAGGCGAGATCCAACGAATCGGCCAACCCCGTGTGCAGTCCGAGGCCGCCGGTTGGTGACAGTTGGTGCGCGGCATCGCCGCAAACGAAGACTCGGCCGTCGCGGTAGCGTTCGGCGACGCGTTCGCGGCGCTCCCACGGCATGACGGAGAGCAGCTCGTAGGGCACGTCGGCTCCGGCCAAGCGGCGGATATAGTCGTGGCCGTCGAGGCCGGGGTCGACTCTCAGCACCGAGAGCCGCCACAACTCCTTGCCGTCGATCCCGATGAGTTCGCCCCACGGGCCGCCGGCATCGATGAAACGATAGAAGCGCGTCCAGCCCTTGTCATGGAACGTCATGAGTTCGGACGAACGGAAAAACACGTTGATGCTATGCGCCACGAGGCCGACGCCCTCGTAGCCGAAGCCGAGTTTCGTTACGACCGTTCCGTCGGCACCGTCGCAGCCGACCAGGTAGCGCGCTACGATTGTTTCGCTGTGGCCGGTCTTCCGATCGGTCACCGTCGCGCGCACGCACGCGTCATCTTGCGTGAACGAGTCGAGACTTGTGAAGTGGCGCAAGGTGATCTGCTCGAGCGAGCGTGCCCGCTCGAGCAGTATCGGGTCGTAGAAGATCTGCGCGCAGCTGGTCTTGCGCTCGGGCGAGTATGGAGGCTGAGCCGCGGCGTCGGACGGCAGCTTCTCGCGGAAGAGCTCGCGCCCCGCCAACGTCGTGCAATACACGAAGTCATTCGGATAGTCCGCCGGCCAGCCGCGCGTCTTCGCCGCCTCCGAAACGCCGAGGCGGCGGTTGATCTCCATGCTTCGAATCGACAGACCGCTCATTTTCGGAACGGTGACGGAGCCGTCGCGCTGCTCCACCACGGTGCACGTGATGCCGGCCATGCCGAGCTGGATTGCAAGCGCAAGCCCCACCGGACCGCCGCCCGCGATCAGGACCGGCAGTATTTTCGCGTCAGTCAATGCGTGGTCAGCGCCTCGCGCTTCTTCTCGACGGGGCGATGCGCAATCGTCGCGCAGTCGGCGATCTCCAATACGTTTCCGTCGGGGTCGCGAAAGTACGCCGACCGGCTGCGAAACACGGAGTCGAAGTCCTCCCGCCGCTCCATCTTGAGAATTGGGACCCCATGGCTTTCGAGGAAGCGCACGCTGTCTTCGAAGTCTCGCTCCTCGACGAGGAACGCTTGATGGATCTGCTCAGGCGCTTTGGCGGCGGCCTCGATCGCATGCTCGGACTTCACGAGCACGATGATGTCCTTCGCCGAGCGGAAGAATGCCATGCGATCGCCGTTCAGACTGATGAGCTCGAGCCCGACGATGTCGCGATAAAAAGCAACGCTGCGAGCGATGTCACTGACACCGAGCGTGAAATGAGCGATGCCGACGGTTCTGAGCATATTCGTCCTCCGCTTACTTTTACGAGCAACGAGCATTTCGCGCCTTCGCAAGCTGCGCCCTAGAAGAGGCCCCCGTTTCGATGGAAGATGTGCCGTACGCGAACGGATTGCCGCACGGCGCACCACGCCCGCGCCTCGCGGTCCCGCTGTCGAGCGCGCACCGATAACCGCGCGCCAATCACGACGATCTTTCGGCCTAGCCAGGCGGCGTCCAGATGACGTCACTCGCCGGAAACGGCTTAAGACCGCCGTATTTCTCCATCACATTGATCACCGGCTGAATCTCACTTACATCGACGCGCGCGACCTCGTCGTAGTGGGCGCGGGTCATCGTCGCCAGGACGTCCGGTGCGATCTTCATGTAGCGCTGCAAGATGACGCCCGAGTCTTTTTGGTGCGCGTTGGCCCAGTGCGCGCTGCGCTGCATTGCGACGAAGAACCGTCGCGCGGCCTCGCCGTTGCGCGCGAGCCAACCGCTCTCGGCACACCAGCCCGAGAGCAGGTAATGGTTGGAAACTGCGTCGTTGAGGTTGCCTACGATTTGGGCTACGGCCTTTGCTCCGGTGATGAATGGTTCGATGATACCGACGGCATCGACGCGGTTTTGCTCGAGCGCTACGGCCATCGCCGCATACGGCAGCTCGACGAATTGCACGCTTGCGGAGTTTCCGCCGCTGCGATCGATCCACGCCTGGATGCTATATGAGGTCATGTCGTGCAGGCCCCCGACGCCAATCCGCTTGCCGTTGAAGTCGGCGCCGGAGCGGAGCGGGGAATTCTTGAGCACCATGAGCGCCGCATTGGGAACAACGCCGGCATAGACCACGCCTGTCGCGATGAATTTCATCGGAATGCCTTGCTGATACGCGAGCAAGACCGGGCCGGGACTGCCGCTGGCAATGTCGAGTGCCCCGGAGGACGCTGCGGCAATCACCGAAGCGCCGTTGCCGAGTACCGTGAGCGTCACGTCGAGGCCCACTTCTTTGAAGATGCCTAAGTCTTGCGCGTAGAAACACTGGGCCGATGGGTCGATCGGGATCCCGCCGACGCGTAGCGGGATGAGGTCGGCGGCCCGCGCCGGCGTGTATCGAGCGAGACCGGCAAGCGCGCCGAGCCCGCTGACGAAGGCGGATCGCCGAAGCTTCATCGCACTCACGTTACGGGCTCCAGTCGCTGCATCACCGCTGGCGCTTCGATCTTGGTCCAGCGCTTCGGCGGCGTGCCGGCGCGGATGGCGTCGAGTTCGCGGAAGATGATGCGGCGGAGCAACGCGATCCCGGCGTCCGACGCTCCGAGCCGCTCCTGTGAACGGTCGTGAATGACGCCCTGACCACGCACCGCGGCGTAATCTTGCGCCGTGATGCGATCGCCCGGTCCAACATCCGGCAACTGATGATCTTCGAACAGCACCTTGGTGTAGTCCAGAACGTGGCCGGTGCTGATGCCGCCGGTGCGGCGCAGCCGTTCGCCGGTTTCGCCGCCCGGATACGCGGTGAGCGCAAAGCGCAGGGTGGACGCATCGTCGATCGGCACCGCCCAGCCGCTGGCATTGATCCACGGATCGCCCGGCTCCGGCGGCGCGGCCAAGACGTTGTTGTTATTGGGAAACGTCCAGTTGCTGATGCGGACGCCGTTGGGACGGATCGCGGTTTGCCGGATGCCGGCCGCCGTTTCGACATACTCGAGCTCCGGCGGCGTTGCGCCGATGGACGCGCCGAGCGGCGTCGGAATCGGCCACCGGTGCACGTAGCTCACGTGGGTGGCGTCGAGCGAGTTTTCGGCCTGCTGCAGCCAGTTGCAGTCCCACACGTCCTCACGGATCGAAACGTCCATGCTCGGGTCTTCCAGCACGTCCTTGCGCGGCAGATCGAACGGCGGCGCTTCGCCTTCGCCCAGATACGCGAAGATCAAGCCCGAGTATTCGTGGAGCGGATATCCCACGATGCGCACCAGCTCCGGCTTGCCGTTCTTTTCCGCGGGCATCTCGGTGCACTGTCCCGTGCCGTCGTAACGCCAGCCGTGGTACATACAGCGGACTTGGTCGGCCTCGACCCAACCGGTGTGCAGCACGGTGCAGCGGTGCGCGCATCGACCGCCGATCAGGTGCGCGGCTCCGCTCTCCCCGCGGTAAAGGGTGAGGTCCTCGTACATGATGCGGATTGCGCGGGCCGTTCCCGGTGCGAGTTTGTCCGCGGTTGCGATCGGATGCCAAAACTGACGCAGCAGTGTGCCCATCAACGTATCCGGGCCGGTTTGCGTCAGCAGCTTGAGCTGCTCCACGCGGCGCTGATCGTGGTGCTCCATGCATCGCTCCATCTCGCAGCAACGAGGTCCCCTCGGCGAGGACCGTCGAACGGGTTCGAGGAAAAATTTTCTATCGCCTTTGCGGGAGTCGCACGATGGATGATCACCAAGCTCGGCGCGCAGATCGGCTGCGGCGGCTGACCGAAACGGGGCCCGGGACGCCGATGGGAACGTTGCTTCGCCAGTTTTGGCATCCGATCGCTATCGGAAGCAGGCTCGCACCGGGAGCGGCACGTGCGCTGCGCATCATGTGCGAGGACCTGACCCTCTACCGCGGGGAGCTCGGAACCCCGCACCTCATCGGCGGTCGCTGCGCGCACCGCTGCACCGTATTGCACACCGGTTGGGTCGAGGCCGACCAAATCCGCTGCATGTACCACGGCTGGCGCTACGACGGGACGGGGCAGTGCACCGAAATGCCGGCCGAACGGCAGTTGCTTCCGGACGTTCGCGTGGCGGGGTATCCGCTGCACGAGTACGCCGGCCTGATCTTCGCGTACATGGGAGCCGGAACGCCGCCCAAGTTCGATCTGCCGCGGCGCGACGACTTCGAGCGTGATGACTTCGACATTTCGAATCACGAGGACATCTGGGATTGCAATTGGCTGCAACAGTCCGAAAACTCGCTGGATGCGACGCACTTAAGCTTCGTGCATCAGTGGCCCACGCCGACGCGGCTGGGCGAGGAAATCGGGCCCTCGATCCCCGAGCTCAGCTACGAAGAAACGTCGGCCGGGATCCGTCAGACCGCGAGGCGTAGCGAGGGCAACGTTCGCATTAGCAACTGGACCTTCCCGAACAATAACTTCATCAATTCTGCGCCGCCCTTCAAAGGTGCGCCGTGGGTGCGGGTCAGCGCATATCAGGTTCCGATCGACGACGAGCACACGCTTCGCATTTCGATCAGTGCGTATCCGGGCGGCCCACTCGGCGAAGCGGTGCGGCGCACCGGCGGCGTGCTCAGCCTCCACTCGCAAGATTACAGCAAGCTGCTGTTCGAGGAGCACCGCGTACCCGACATCCTACCCGCCGATGCGATCATGTCGCAAGACTACGCGGCGGTGCGCGGGCAAGGAACGGTCCAAGACCGCACCCGGGAACAACTCGGCGCATCCGACGCAGGTATCGCCCTGCTGCGCAAGATCATCTTTCGCGAACTCGACGCAATCGAGGACGGCAAGCCGCCGAAGCCGTGGCGGCGCGTGGAAGGGCCGCTCCCGATGCCCACGCCCGTCGGCGTGGTATAACGGTGATGAACACCATTGCGCGTACGATCGCGCTGTTTCTCGCCCTCGCTCTCGTACAGCCGGCTCCCGCACGGGCGGCCGATCCATTCGAGCTGTATGCGATTTCCGAGCTTACCGGCAGCGCCGGTTTCGTCGGCAAGAACGAGGTGATCGCGTTGCAGGCCTTTGAAAACCGTCTCAACGCGAGCGGCGGAATCGACGGGCATCCGCTGAAGTTCATCGTCCAAGACGCCGCTTCGGATCCGAAGGTCGCCGTGCAACTGACGACGGCGCTCGTGGCGAAGAAGGTCAACCTGATTCTCGGCGCATCGCTGGCAGCGACCTGTTCGGCCGAGCAGCCGCTGGTAAAGAACGGCCCGCTGGCGTTTTGTCTGTCGAACGCGGTCATTCCAACGCCGGGTAGTTTCATGTTTGCCGCGTCGGTCACCACGGCAAACCACGTTGCGGCGGGTCTGCGTTTTGCGCGACTCAAGGGCATGCGGCGCGTCGCAGCGATCGTTACGACGGATACGAGCGGGCAGAACGGTGAAGACGCCATCAACGCGGCGATCGCCGATCCGGCGAACAAGGCGCTGAAACTGGTCGACATGGAGCACTTCAACCCGACGGATCTCTCGGTGGCCGCGCAACTCGCGCGTATCAAAGCCGCCGACCCGGATCTGATCGTGCTCTGGACGACGGGTGTCGCAGCCGGTACCGTGCTGCGCGGTCTTCCGGAAGCCGGTCTCGACAAGATACCGGTGCTGATCAGTCCCGGCAATGCGACCTATGCGCAGATGGCGCAGTATGCATCTTTCCTTCCGGCTCAGCTCTACTTCACGTTGCCGGCGGCGATGATCGCGGGTGACGCACCTGATCCGGCCGTCCGTCCGCTCATCAAAGAACTGCGCGACGCGATGGCGCCGCTGAACGGACAGATCGACATCTCGGTGACGGCGGCATGGGACGCATCGCTCATCGCGACGAGCGCGCTGGAGAAACTCGGCCTGAATGCCACGCCCGAACAATTGCGCGCCTATGTCGCCGGTCTCCGAAACTTCGAAGGCGTTGCGGGACGTTACGACTTCGTCAAGTACCCGCAACGCGGGATCAGCGAAGAAAGCGAGTATATCGGACGTTGGGACGGCATCAAAAACGCCTGGATCGGCGTGAGCAAAGCCGGCGGCACGCCCTTGTAGGGCGAAGGGGGCAGTATGATACCGGCAAGCATCGCGCTCGCACGCATTCTCAAACAGGAAGGGACAGAATTCCTATTCTGCTTCCCGACGACCGAGATCATCGAGGCGGCGGCCATTGAAGGCATTCGCGTCATCACGTGCCGCACCGAGCGGACGGTGACGCACATGGCCGACGCGTACACGCGGGTGCACAACGGCAAGCGGATCGGCGTGTGCGCCGTGCAGGCGGGCCCGGGTACCGAGAGTGCCTTCGTCGGTTTTGCGCAAGCATTTGCCGACTCGTCGCCGATCCTTATGGTGACCGATGCGGCGAAACGCAATCGGGTTGGATTGCCGTCGCTCTCGGATACGGTCGGCAACTATCGCGGCGTGACCAAGTGGGCCGACACGATCAACGCGCCGGATCGCGTCGCGTCAATGGCGTCGCGCGCATTCACGAAGTTGCGCAACGGTCGTCGCCGTCCCGTATTGCTCGAGCTTCCGGGCGACGTTGCGGACGAGCAGATCGACGAGACCAAGCTCCGCTACGTGCCGGCGCGCTCTTACGCGAGCGCGGCCGACGGGAAGGACATTTCCAGAGCGATCGAGCTGCTGCTGAAAGCGCGCAAGCCGATGTTTTACGTCGGGCAGGGTGTGTTGTGGGATGAAGCCGCACCCGAGCTGCGCGAATTTGCCGAACTCGTCAACGTCCCGGTCATGACGACGAACCTTGCGAAGAGCGTATTCCCCGAGGACCACGCGCTTTCACTCGGCAGCGCCGGTGCCGAGGTCACCGGGATGAACGATCACTTCCTGCGCGAGAGCGATCTCGTCTTTTGCCTCGGCGCAAGCCTCACGCAATCGCTGGCCGCCATCGCGATCCCGCGCCCCAAAACGATCGTGCACTGCACCGACGACGCGGGCGATCTCAACACCGAATACCACCTTACGGAACACGCCGTTATCGGGGACATAAAGCTGGTCTTGCGACAGCTTATCGACGAGGCGCGCGAACGCGGTGGTCGACCTGACGATGGTGCTGCTGCGGAAATTGCGAAGCTGCGCGAAGCCTGGCTCGCACAATGGATGCCGAAGCTGACCTCGGACGAGACCCCGATCGGGCCCTACCGCGTGGTGTGGGATCTCATGAACACGATCGACCGCAGCCGTGCGATCGTTACACACGATTCTGGAACGCCGCGTTCGCACCTCACGCCGTTCTACAGCGCTCCGCTGCCTCGCACGTTCTTGGGTTGGGGAAACGCACACCAGCTGGGATCGTCGCTGCCGCTCATCATGGGCGCGAAGATGGCCGCTCCGGAGAAACTCGCCGTCGCCTTTATGGGCGATGCGGCGTTCGGCATGTCCGCGATGGATCTCGAAACCGCCGTTCGCGAGAACATCCCCGTGCTCGCGATCGTCATGAACAACTCGTGGATGTCCACCTATTCCAAGCGCATCCCCGAGGCGACGAAACGGTACAAGGTCGGCTACATGTCGGCCAACTATACCGACGTCGCACGCGGTTTGGGCTGCCAGGCCGAGCGCGTTGATCGGCCTTCGGAGATCGTGCCGGCGCTCAAGCGCGCCATCGCGGCGACCGAGAACGGCCAGCCGGCCGTGCTTGAAGTGATGTCGAAGGTGGAGTACTCCTCCTCGCGCTTCGGTGCTACCGGCCCGTAGAGAAAGGGGAAACGCATGATCCGTTTGCGGGTGGGAATGCTCTTCGCTGCGCTTGCCGTCGTCGCAGCGTCGGTGAGGAGCAGCGATGCGGCGGTGCAGCCCTTCGAGATCAACGCGATCGAGTCGCGCTCGGGCGACTACGCGTTCCAAGGGCAAGAGAGCATCCAAGCCATGCAGATCCTCGAGGACATGACCAACAAAGCCGGCGGGATCGACGGGCGCCCGATTCACTTTACGGTTTTCGACGACCAGTCGAGTCCCGCGACGGCCGTCCAAGACGCCAACGCGATCCTCACGAAGCATCCGGCCTTTTTTATCGGGCCGTCGGCGGTCTCGCTGTGCAGCGCGATTGCCCCGCTCCTGGCCAACGGTCCCGTGATGTATTGCAACTCTCCGGGGATTCACCCAAGTCCCGGCAGCTACGTATTCTCGAGCGGTATCTCCACCGTGGACACGCTGGGAGCATCCAAGAAGTTCTTCGCCAACCGCCGTTGGACCAAGGTCGCGTTCATTACGTCGACTGACGCGACCGGCCAAGACGCCGACCGCAACATCGATGCGATCTTTGGCGACCCCAAGGATCCGATGGCAGTCGTGGCGCGTGAGCACTTCAATCCCTCGGATCTTAGCGTCAGCGCGCAGATGGCCGACATCAAAGCCTCCGGTGCCCAGGTGCTCGTTGCTTGGACGACCGGTACGCCGTTCGGGACCGTATTGCGCAACGCGCACGAAGCGGGGCTCGACATCCCGATCCTAACAACCGCTGCCAATTTGAGCGACGCCGAGATGCGCGCCTATGCGGCATTCTTGCCGAAGGAGCTCTACTTCCCCGGAACCCCCGCGTTCGCGCCCGACGTCGTCCCACCGGGTCCCGTGAAGAACGCACTCGACACGTACTTCGCGGTGCTCAAAGCCGGCGGCGCTAAACCCGAGAACGCTATCTCGCTAACCTGGGATCCGACGTTCCTCTTACTAGGCGCATTGCGCAAGCTCGGCCTCTCGGCGACCGCGACGCAGATTCGGGATTACCTCGCCTCGCTGCGCGGGGAGGTCGGTATTTACGGGCCCCATGACTTTGTCGCCGTTCCGCAGCGCGGGCTAGGTCAGAACTCGGTGGTGATAATTCGCTGGGATCCGGCAACAAAAGGCTGGGTCGGCGTGAGCGGTCTCGGGGCGACGCCGTTACGCTGAAGCGGGCTGCGGCCGCTGAATCGGCAGGTCGACGGCTTCGAGTAAGCGCGTCCAGGTTTTAGCCGGCCGCCCGGTGCGGATGGCGTCCAGCTCGCGCAGGAAGATACGGCGCAAAAGTGCGATCCCTGCGTCCGACTGGCCTAGGCGCTCCTGCGAGCGATCGACGATCACACCCTGGCCGCGGAGCGCGACGTAGTCCTGGGTCGAGATCACTTGGCCGGTCCCAATCCCTTCGGGAATCCGGTGCTCCTCGAAAAGTTCGCGGTAGTGCTCCGCTGGATTGTAACCATCGGCGCGATCGCCGAGGAAGCGCCGGTCGGTCTCCGGGTCGGTTGACGGTGCCGTCGTTATCGCGAAGCGCATGGTGTGCTCGTCGTCGATCGGAACGTGCCAGGTAGCGTTGTCGTTCCAGGGATCGCCTTTGCGCGGCCCCGGACTCACGATGTGGTTGTTGTTGGGGAACGTCCAATCGCTGATGCGAATGTTGGTCGCGGAGCGATAGGCCGTCTGGCGAATTCCCGCGCTCGTCTCCTCATAGGACAGCTCGGGAAGTGCGGTCGTGATCTCGTCGCCGAAGCGGCTGACCTTGCCCCACACGTGAACGTAGCTCACGTGCGTCGCGTCGAGTGAGTTCTCGGTGCCCTGGAAAAAGTTGTAGTCCCACACTTGGTAACGGATGGCGCGCAGCCGAGTGGGATCCTCGAGCGCCGGCTTGCGCGGCAGGTCGAACGCCGGCGCCGGTGCGGGTCCGAGATACGCGAACAGCAGGCCAGCATATTCGTAGACGGGGTAGCCCTCGATCTTGACCAGCTCCGAGTTCGCCTGGCGCTCGGCCGGCATTTCGGTGCATTGTCCGTTGCCGTCGTAGCGCCATCCGTGATACATGCAGCGAATTTGATCGCCCTCGACCCAGCCTGTGTGCAGAACCGTGCAGCGATGGGCGCAGTGTGCACCGATCAGGAACGGCGTGCCCTTCTGACCGCGATAGAGCGTCAAGTCTTCGCTCAGGACGCGAAGGGCGCGCGCAGTCCCGGGCGCGATGCTGTCGGCCACCGCGATGGGTTGCCAAAACGATCGCAACAACGTGCCCATCAGCGTCCCAGCTGCCGTTTGGGTCAGTTGCCGCAACAGCTCTTGACGTGTCGGCTGAGCATTCTCCATGGCGTCCTCCCGGGGGACAGAGTTCCCGGCGGTGTGGAGGAAACTCCTGGAGCGCGGGCGCAACGCGAGCGACGATAAGCGCCAGGCGGCGAGGGAAATGGTGAAATTCGTTCCGAAATTTTGCCGATTTGGTGAAATACCACGAAAAGGTGAAATGTCTGTCGATATTGTCAAAGCGAAGGCGACGTCGACGCGCTCTTTGGCGTGGTGCGCCAGTCGACGGGCGAGGACGTCGTTGCCGCATTCGAGCACGCCATTCGCGAGGCGCCGTTCCGCCTCTCGTTCGAGAATCGCACCACGCGGCGCGTGCTGCCCAGCGTTTGGATCGCGGGTGACGAACTGCACCGGTTGTTGGGAGGACGCAAGCCGTTCCTGACCGCGAAACGGCTGCTTACCAACCGACGTTCCGGGATGTCTATCACACCGACACGCTTGAGATCGATCAGCGGCTCAAGATCCTCAGCAACGCCGCTCTATCCGCGGCGTCGTCGACGATATGGAAGTCTACGAGATCCCTTAGCCCGAGATGCCGGAAAGTTCGGCGGCCTTCACCATCGCCTTGAGCGAGTCAAGGTCACCGTGCTCCCGTTCCCACGACGCGATCTGATCCTCAACGGTGAGCGACTCGTACACTGCGTATGTACCGCCGATCGGCACCGCGCCGTAGAAGTGGAACATATTGGTGTCCCAATCGAAGAAATCGTCGCCGCGAGTGGTGGCGGCTTTGAACTTGCGTCCGCCGCCGCTCGGGTGTAGCGCGGTACGCGCCGGTAGACGAAGCAGTTCTTCGGGCGTTTCTTTGAGGACGCCGCTGACCGCGTCGAAATCCCACTCGGGCAAGCCGGCAAACACGCGCGCGTAATTCGGGAAGAAATCTTCGTCGCGCACCACCAGCGCCGTATGTGCGTCGCGCAAGCCGCAGCCCGTCGTACGGCCCTCCAGTGAGTCGACCTTGCGAAAGATCATCCGGCCGCCCGCGGCCAAGCGGAACACCAGCCGTGGCCGGGGCATTTCGATCGTCGCCAACCGGCGCAGCACGTATGTCGCAACGGTCGCCGAAGTGGAAGTCGACCGGCAAACCGGCGTCGTCGCGCTGAAACGGATGGTCGTCGCGGTCGATCCAGGCATCGTCGTCAACCCGAAGGCGATCGAAGCCCAAATCGAAGGCGCGACGCTGTTCTCGAGCAGTCGCGCGCTGAAAGAAGAGGTCAAGTACGACCGCACCGCGCTAACGACCGTCGACTGGGTGACGTATCCGATCCTGCGCTTCGTGGAAGTGCCGGACATCGAAGTCGTCCTGGTCAACCGTCCCGACTTGCTGCCCGGCGGCGTCGGCGAGCCGCCGAATACCACGCCGGCAGGCGATCGGCAACGCGATTTACGATGCAATCGGTGTGCGTGTTCGTCAGGCGCCGTTCACGCCCGAGCGGATCAAGGCCGCGCTTCAGACATAGTCGTTGCTAATGGCGCAAATCGGAACGTCGAAGCGTTCCTAGGCAACCGCCTCGATCGGGCATAAAAGGAACATTTGCGTTGCCAAACGTCCGTCATTCGAACGGCTCTGCTTGCGCGTCCGGGGATGATGGATCTTCAGGCCGACCTGAAACTCGACTACAAATCGAATATCGAGCGCTATCCGCGGTATCAGCAGTACCTCCGAGCGCACCGGCCTCCACTGCCGGCGCGCGCCCGCCTCGCCGAACGCGGCGTCGAAATCACCGAAGTGATGGAATCGCCGGTCTGCTGGTTTGCATTCGCTACGGATCCGGAAGGAAACAGCTTCCAGATTCATCAGCGGAAAGCGACGACATGACAGTTATGACCTGCCGCTAGCGCGTGATGCGCTGCTGAGCAGCTCGTTGGCCGGAAACCGTCGCTTGATCGCGCCGTAGCGATAGGCGACGTCGATGATCGGCTGCAGTGCCTCGAGGGTCAAGGTCGGTTCGAACACGGCGCGCGGCACGCCCTGCAGATCCTCGATCGACAAGCCGCTTTGCTTGGAATAGAAGCGGACTTCGTCGGCGGGGTGGCTGTTGGCCCAGGCCGAGTAGCGCTGGAATACCGTGATGAACGTTCGCGTGAGCTCGCGATGTTGATCGACCCACGGCGCCTTCGCGTACCACACGCCGGTGATGAATCGCGGCGCGATCGCATTGTAGACGTTGGTGACCTCCCGCAGCGTGCGTGCACCCGTCGAATGCAGCGTGAGCACGTCGGTCGTACCCGCGTCGATGCGACCTGCGACGATGGCCGCCGGAACGGCCGAGTTGGGGACCTCGACGAAGTGCAGCGTCGACGAGTCGCCGCCGCCGGCGTCGACCCACGCCCGTACCGCATACTCCTGGGTCCCGCCGAGTCCGGGAACGCTAACCGTCTTGCCGTTGAAGTCCTTACCGGTGCGCAGCGCCGAGGACCCGTTGGCGAGGAAGATGCCCTGGACCGGATTGGTCGAGCGGTGGAGGTCCGTGCCGGCGACCGCCGTCACGGGCAAGCCTTTATCATAGGCGACGACGAGCGAGAGCGTACTGGTGAAGCCGATGTCGGCCGAATCCGAGAGGACCGCCGCGATGCCGGCCGGACCGTTGTTGAGCGCGATGATCTGCGCGTCGATGCCCGCATCTTTGAAGTATCCCAAATCGCGCGCGTTGATCATGCTGATCGGGATCTCGGTCGGCGCGGTAACGATCCGCAGCGGTTGCAACGGCGTTTGTGCAAGTACGCCGGCGGGCACCCCGGCCACGCCGGCCGCGAGCGCGGTACCGGCTCGCCGGCAGAAATCGATTCGTCGCATCACGCGGCAAGCGTTCGCGACGGGAACGGCAGTTGCCGCTCCTTTTGAAGATTTTGTGAACTCCCAACCCTCGTATCTTCACCGGTCGGTGCGATGGTGGCGGTCATGCAGAACCGCTTCCTCCAAAAGAAATTCGCCAACGGATGCGGCATCCCGACGACCGACTTCCGTTTGGCTCGCAACCATCGCGAGCTCGTGGCAGCGCATCGGGCCCTGGGCTTTCCGGGCGTTCTCAAGCTGCAATTCGGCGGCCCGGAAGCGGAAGGCCCATGGGTGGTTCGTGATTTCGACGACGTCCCGCGTGCGTTACAGGAAACGAAGGGACGTCCGCTTCTTTGGGAGCGTTTCGTGGACATCGATGCCGAGTTCACCGTCTTCGCCGAACGCAAGCAGGATGGCACGGTCGACACCGATCCGCAGCCCCGCATCGGCGATCGGGACCTGGGCGATCGTGCGCGCGCCGAGACGGCGATGCTCGGCGAGCGGTTGGGGATCGTCGGCGCCTACCACGTCCGGTTCTTCCAAAGTGCCGGTCAGCTGCTGTTCGACGAGCTCGTCATCGATACGCCCGGAAATAAAGAGGCGAGTCCTTCCTCGTCGATGAGTTGTGCAGGCCCATAGCGTCCCGGCGTCACGCGGTGCCGCTTGTCGAATGCAGCGACGATAGCCGGTGGCCTACCATACGCTGGAGAGATGGAGATCGCCGGCGCCGCACTAGCATTCTTCGGGTTGGTTCTCGCGTGGATGACCTGCCCCGCGAGCAGCGTCGTTGCCGTCGAGGCGACGAGCGGTTTTCCGCCGCATAACCTCACCCGGCTCCGTTTCCTTCTTTCCACCGGTCCGCCTGGAGTGCTACTCTATGCGGCGGCGTGACGATCAATGCAGGCGATACCGCATGGGTGCTGATCTCGGGCAGCGCTCGTGATGTTCATGACGCCCGGATTGGGTTCTTGACTTCGAGGTAACACGTGTCGCAGCATATAGAATCCCTCTCGCGGGCGCAATTGCTCGGCGGCATGATGGCGACCGGAGCGCTCGCTGCGTGCAGCGGCGGCGTCAACACCACCGCCGTAGCGCCGGCTTCGGCGACGACCGCCGCGACCTGCGTCGTCACGTCGACGAACCCGGTCGGCGTGAACGACATCTTTTCCGACCCGGTCTTCCAGAGCTTGGACAAAGCGGCGCTCGTCGCAATTTTCGATCCGACGCCCCAGATCGAGGCGCTCTATCAGGGCTATTTCGGCCAGACCGGTCAGCAGCTCCAGATCGGCAACGTGATCCGGCAGATTCCGAGTGCCGGCATCGTGATCCGTTCGCCCGGAACGTACACGTTCGGCAGCGACATCCTGTGGAGCCCGAACAACGTCCAGTGTTCGGCGATCACGATTGCCTGCAGCAACGTGACGCTGGACTTGTCGGGTTTCACGCTGACGGCGTCCGTGTCCGACAAGAGCCAGCAGATCACCGGCATTTTGGTACTCGGACCGGCCGCGAATCCCAATCTCACCAACATCACGATCACCAACGGCACCGTGGCAAATGTCCCCGAGTACGGGATCCTCGCCACGGCCGTCTGCGGTCTGAACATCTCGGGCATTACCGTCACCGGCGTGTGCATGCAAAACCTGGCCGTCCGGTTTTTGACCCCCGCCGGCATCCAGGTCAGCGGGTCGATCGACGTCGCGATCTCCAACTGTAACGTTACGCAGATGAACGTCACGACCGATTCCAGCGCCGGCATCTTCTTGGTCAGCACGATCCAGGCGACGGTGACCGGCTGTCGCACGAGCGGTCTGGTGAATAACGACGGCGCCGTGCAGGGCTTCAGCTACATCAAGTGCATCAGCGTGACGACCACCAATTGCGTAGCCCAGTCCTTGCAATCGCACTTCAACGGAAACGTGTTGACGACGGGCCATACCGTGCTCGGATTCTGCCCCATTTTCTGTTGGAATCTCAGCTATGCCGATTGCTCGGCCTCCGGGTTGACCGGATGCTGTGATGACTGTCACGGCATGTCGGTGTTCCTCGACGGTCAGGTCACGGTCAGTGGATTCCAAGCGAGCAACATCGTGGACGGCGTATCACCGTCGAACTCCGGCGCAAAGGCGACGGGTCTCGAGGTGTACGGCGTCGGCGTAACGGTGACCGACTCGACCGCGAGCAATATCAAAGCGATCAATCCGCAGGACAAACAAGCTACGGGGTTCAGCGCGTGGGGACTGGCCCTTCAATTCGAACGTTGTCAGGCGAGCAACGTGACCGTGCAAGACGATCTCGGCGCCGGGGCGCAGGGCATCGGTTTCGGCTGGGCACCGGACCCGCGGAATTTATTCTGTTACATCGGCGCGGTCGACGTGACGTACACCGATTGCATCGCCAATGGGTGCCAGGTCGGTTTCGACACGTGGTACCACGTCGACTCAACCTGGGTGCGCCCCGTCGAAACGAACTGCGTGACCAACTTTCTCGTTCAGCCCGGCGGCACGAGAACGCTATCCGGAGATCCTTGTTCCGAGTGCAGTCCGCCGATTACCACGACCCTGACGAACATCGCGAGCGGAAATACCTACCCCGCGTAGGGCGGGCGTGCCGGGAGGTCATCCCCGTAGCGCGAATGGACGGCCCGAGATACCTAGCAACGAGGGAGAACATGAAGACATGGCAGTGAAGGCCGGCGATCAACTACCGGATGGCGAGCTCAAGGAGACCACGGAATTCGACTCCGCCACGTCGTGCGCGATGGCGCCCAAAGACGTCAAAGTCGCCGACGCCGTGAAGGGCAAGAAGATCGCGATCTTCGGCGTGCCCGGCGCGTATACGCCGACGTGTTCGGCGAAACACGTCCCCGGCTACTTGCAACATTTCGATGACCTGAAGAAGAGCGGCGTCGACGAAGTCTGGTGTGTGGCCACCAACGACGCGTTCGTGATGGCGCACTGGGGCCGCGAACAAAAAGCGCTCGGGAAAATCCGCTTCCTGAGCGATGCGACGGCCGACTGGTCGAAGGCGCTCGGGCTCGAGCAAGGCGGCCCGGGGATGGGGACGCGCACCAAGCGTTTCTCCGCGCTGGTCGAAAACGGCAAGATCGTGAAGCTGAATGTCGAGGAACCCGGCAAATTCGAAGTCTCCGATGCCGGGACGATGCTCAAGCAGCTGGCCTAACGCTTGGGATAGCCCACCGACTGCGCGAGATAGATGGCCTGCGTTGGCTTGAGCTGCATGCGCTTGGCCAACGTTGCGCCGGGAACCGACGCGCGCACGACCGCTCCGAGGCCGGCCGAGGCGCAGAACAGGTAGACGTTTTGCGCGATGACCGCCGAATCCGCGATCCCGTTCAGCAAGCGATCGGACTCGGAGACGGCCTTGCCCATGCGGCTCGCGTCGGAGACGTAGATCACATTGAGCGGGACCGTCTTCACGAAGTCTTGCCCGGTTGTCGTCAACCCGCGGAGGTCGTCGGGCATGTGCCGGATGAGGCGATGGCCCTTGGGATCGAAAAGCCACACCCCGTCGGCCATCGCGAGATACAGGTCGACGTCGAAGTAGCTGTGCGAACTCGGCGCGGTCCGAAAACCGTCTTGTGAGCGATTGATTCCGTCGGCCGCCCACAAGAGATCCGACAGCGTCTGCCGCGAGAGCGTGCGGTCGACGTAGGCGCGGGTCGAGTGGCGGGCTTTAAGCGCCTCCAGCAAGGGCATTCCCCCGGTGGTGCGGGGCGGCGGCAGCGTGACGATGGGCGCCGCCTCGGCGCTCTCGATGCCGCCGGCGGAAGCGACGACGAAGGTGGACAGAACCGCCATAGCGGCTTCACGACGGGTGATCATGGCTCACACTCCTAGCAGGTTCGGACCATGCTAGGCAGTGCATGAGAAGATCCGGTCTAGCGAGGGTTCATAAACCTAGCTCGACGTTAGCGCAGCCGGATCGATCATGTCGCTGGCCGGGAACGCGCTCGGAATGAACTTGTAACGGGCGGCGACGTCGATCACCGGCTGCACCATCGCCGGCGTGATGCCCGTCCCGGTCAAGAACGGCATCCGGCGGACGACGTCCGGGCTCATCCGCGTGTAGTCGGCAATGATCGGTACCATCACGTCGCGATGGGTTCGTGCGAACGAGACGCCGGTCGCGATATTGCTCCGGAACCGGGCGAGCGCGTCGGCGTTCGCTTGGGCGTAGCTGCGCAGGCAGAAATAGTACGTGATGCCGACGCGCGGGGCGATCGAGGAATAGGGATGGCCGATGATCCGAACGCGTCCGCTGTCGAGCCCTTGGAGCAGAAACGGGTCGACGACGAAGGCGCCGTCGACGCGCCCCGATGCGACCGCGTCGACCGCGAGCGGCATCGGAAGTTCGACGAAGTTGACGGTCTTGGCGTCACCGCCGTTTTGGTCGATCCAGGCCGAGATCGCCAGAGCAAAGAGATCGGAGAGCGAGGAGGTCGAGATCGTTTTCCCGTTGAGCTGCGCCGGGCTCGCGATCGGGCTGTTCTTCGCGACGATGAATGCGTTGTCGGGCAGCGCCTCGTTGTAGGTCGCCGAGACCGACTCGAGGACGAACGGAATGCCCTTGATGTGGGCGAGAATCAGGTTGAAGACGCTGCCGAGCCCGACGTCGATCGAACTCCCGGCGACGGCGGCGGAAACGGCGGCGCCGCTGTTGAGCCGCTGGATCTCGACGTCGAGGCCGCTGCGTTGGAAGAGCCCGGTGCGCGACGCCCACAGCGCGATCGAGGCCTGCTCGTCGGGCGTGCTCCCGAAGCGAATCGTTGACGTGGCCGCGGACGCGATTCGCGGCCCCGAAAACGCCGCCATCCCGGCGGCAACGAACGATTGACGTGAGAGCTTCATCAGTTACCGCGTTTTGGCAATTCGACGCCAAACTACTGCGCGTACTCGCCGGTCTACGGCCTGGAGGGGCCGCGAATCGGCCGTGGGGAACGCTGCCGGATGGTGATCGCGCGCTTCGTTTTGGTGTTGCTATTGGCCGTCGTCAACGTTCGATCGGGCGACGCACAAACGATGAAACTCAGCGTTTTGCTGCCGCCGGTCGACACGGCCGCCGAGATCTTCATCGCTCAGGACATGGGCTTCTTTGCCAAGCAGGGCCTCGACGTCCAGATCGAGCCCGGGACGAACGGAAGCGCGATCGCGGCGGCCGTGTTGTTCCTCGTCATAGCGGGCGTCGCCGGAACGCAGGTATCGCGCGAGCGGGCGAGCGCGCTCGACGACGCGAGCCGCGAAATCAATCTCGCCGCCGGCGAGATCGCGCGACGCG
>JBEKXE010000031.1:0-36471 GCA_049512335.1 Candidatus Lustribacter sp. | reverse complement strand
TGGGCCAGCCGCAGCATCGACTCCATACCCGGACCGCAAAGTTCGTATACGCGGGGGTCGGCATCACCGGCCGCGGCCAGCTCGGCACCGAGCGCCACCGACAGCAGCTGCGGCAGGTGCGAGCTGATCGCAACGAGCCGGTCGTGGTCGGCGGCCGTCAGGGTCATCACGCGCGCGCCGAGCGCCGCCACCAGCTCCGCGAGCCGGGCTTGCGCGGCCGGGTCGCGGGCCGGAACGATCGCCCAGGTCCGGCCCTCGAACAGCGCCGCATCGGCGGCGGAGAAGCCGCCGCGTTCGCGACCGGCCAGCGGGTGCGACGCGACGAAGTGCGGCAAGCCCGTCGCGGCGGCCACCACCGGCACCTTGACCGACGCCACGTCGAAGACCAGCTCCGACTGCGCGAGGGCCGGCGTCGAGGCCAGGGCTTCGACCGTGGAGTCGACCGGCAGCGCGATCGCCACGACCGGAGCGCGCGCGGCGAGCGCCGCGAGATCGCCGGCGGTCGCGTCGATGGCGCCCGCCGCCAGTGCCGCCGCCAGCGCCTCCGGGTCGCGATCGTAACCGATCACCGTCGCCCCGGCCGCATGCGCGCGCAGCGCGATCGAGCCGCCGATCAGGCCGAGGCCGGCGATCCCGAGAACCGTCCCCTTCACGAGCGCTCGAGGTCCGGGCGCAACACGCGCGCGCCTTCGAGATACACGTGCACGATCTCGTCCTGCCGCTTGTCCGTGTTGACGTGCAACAACACGCGGATGACTCGCGGCAAGCCGTTCGGAACCGCGATCTCGGTAAAATTCAGAAGCGGAACGCGCGTCCAGCCCATCCGGCGCGCCGCGGCTGCGGGAAACTGCGAGCACAGATCCGGCGTGAGCGTGAACAGCGCCGAGGCCACGTCGTCGGAACGGATGTCGTTCTCCGCCACGATTTCACGCAGCAGACGTTCGGTCGCATCCAGCAACAGCGACGCCTCGTCGCGCTCGACGGTAATCGCCCCGCGCACGCCGCGTACCGCGCTCATGCTTCCACTTTGGCGGCGTCCGCGATCACGCGCAGCGCCGACACCTCGCGCGCCGTGGCGTCGCGCAACTCGCCCGGCGCGAGCGTTCCGAGACCGATCGGTCCGAAACGCAAGCGCGTCAGCGCGACGACCGGATGTCCCAGCTCCTCGAACATCCGCCGCACCTGACGGTTGCGTCCTTCGTGAATCGTCACGTCGACGCTCGAAACATCGCGCCGCGCGGCGACGACGCGCAAACGCGCCGGTTGCGCGACACCGTCGTCGAGCTTCATGCCCGCTTGCAGTTGCGCCACCTGATCCGCACCCAGCCGGCCGCGCAAGGTCGCGCGGTAGGTCTTCTCCACGCCGAACCGCGGATGCGTCAGCACGTGCGCGAGCGCGCCGTCGTCGGTGAGCAGCAGCACGCCGTCCGTATCGTAGTCGAGCCGGCCGACCGGAACGACCCGGCGCTCGCAGCCGTGCTGGCGCAGCACGTCGGCGACCGTGCGCCGGCCTTCGGGATCGCGCATCGTGGTGACGACGCCCAGCGGTTTGTTCATGACGATGTACGCCGCTTCGAGCGCGGGCGCCACGATCCGCCCGCCGAACTCGACGACGTCACCCGCTGCGACCGACGTACCCAACTCGCGCACGACGCGTCCGTTCACGCGCACGAGCCCCGCGACGATCAGCTCTTCCGAGCGCCGCCGCGACGCCACCCCGCTAGCGGCGAGGTAGCGCTGAAGCCTCACGCGTCCGTAATTCGTGCGCTTCGATCGACTCCGCCGGCGAAAGCAGCAATTCGTCGTCGCGGGTGCCGGAAAGGTGCGGGTCGATCGGCGGATCGACGCGCGCCGCTGCGAGTTCGCGCGAGAGCGCGATCTCGGCGTTGGCGATCGACGCCGCTTCTTCGGCCACGACCGCATCGAACGCCGAGGTGCCCTCGACCGTCACGGTCGCCACGATCGTCAGCGAACCGCCTTCTTCCGCCGCCCGGGCCGAGCCGAAGAAGCGTTTGGGTTTGGCGGCGACGGTGAAGTCGTTGACCGGCCGGCCTTGCGCCGGACCGGTGCCGAACGCGCGCGCCAGGCGCGTCAGCGAATCGAGCAGGATCACGACGTCGGCTCCGAGTTCGACCAGACGCTTCGCGCGCTCCAACACGAGCTCGGCGGTGGCGACGTGATGGTCGGGATGCTCGTCGAACGTCGTGGCGACGATCTCGGCGTCGATGCGGCGCTGCAACGCCGCGGCATCTTCGGGCCGGCCGTCGATCGAGAGCACGATCACGTGCGCGTCGGGCGCGTTGGCGAGGATGCCGCGCGCGATCGTGGCCAGGGTCGAGGCTACATCGACGCGCGGCGGCGCCGCGATGAGGGCGCGCTGCCCTTTGCCGAGCGGCGCGAGCAGATCCAGAGCGCGCGCGGCGGCGTCGCCCTTGGCGCCGAGTTTCCAACGGGTCGCCGGCGTGACCGCGTTGAGGTCGTCGAACGACCGGCGCGAGCGGATCGACTCCGGGTCGTAGCCGTTGACCGTCTCGACCTTGACGATGCCGTAGTACTTCTCGTTGTCCTTCGGCCGCCGGACCTGGCCCGCGACCAGATCGCCGCGGCGCAATTCGAAGCGCCGGATCTGCGACTGGCTGATGTAGATGTCGTCAGCGCCGAGCAGGTACCCCTCGCGCCGCAGGAAGCCGTAGCCCTCGGGCAAGATGTCGAGCACGCCGTTGGCGGCCTCGACGCCGGAACGCTGCGCCTGGCTCTCCAGGATCTGCGCGATCAGTTCGTCCTTCTTGATCTTGACCGGAGTCGCGATGTCGAAGGTCTTCGCGAGCTCGTTGAGCTCGGCTTTGCTCATCTCGTCGAGTTGCTCGGCGGAGAGCTGCGGTGGTCCGACCGGCTGGGGAAACTCGGGTTGCGCGAAGACGTCGGCTTGCGTCGGTGCGCCGTTTTCATTCGGACGGTTGCGGTGGCGGCGCGAACGCCGGCGCCGGCCGCCACCTTCGGGCCGGCCATTTTGCGGGGGTCGATTATCGTATTGCAGCGGAGTCGCTCTCTCGCGGAAGGGTGGCCCGCAGGCGCGGGGATCGACCGGTGAGGCTACCGGGATCCAACGCGTTACGGAACGCCGTATAAGGAACATGCCAACGTCGGCGGGGGTGTTACGCCCGGCAACGTGAGGACTATAGCACACCGTTCTTCACGGCGACAAGGACCGCGGGCCGCTGACCGCGCGACTCCCGCGCACGTAGAAGCGATGCGGCCGCTCGGCGGCGCGGGTCAAACCGATCCGTACGCTCGTCCCGATCTCCGGCGACGCGCCGTCGTCGGCCAAGTACACGCGGTCATCGGAATCCAGGTCGACCCCGTCGAGATCCGGGCCGATCCCGAAGGCCCGGCAGACGTTGCCCGGACCGCGCGCCAGCTCGTCGTCGCGCAGCCCCTCGCGGCCGCGCAGCGCTCGCAGCCGCTCGATCCCGGCCAGCGGTTCCACCGCACGGATCAGGACCCCGGCGCCGACGCCGCGCTGTTCGCTGCTTACGTTAAAGCAATACGACGTACCATAAATGAGGTAGACGTAGCCGTGCGCGTGCTGTTTGAAGAGGGCGCGGTTGCGCCGCGTTTCCCCGCGATACGCGTGGCAGGCGGGATCATCGAACTCGTAGGCTTCGGTCTCGACGATCCGCCCGGCAAGCACGGTGCCGTCGTCGAGCCGGCGGATCAGCAGCTTACCGATGAGGAACCGCGCGAGCTCGAGCGTCGCGGTGGGAATGCGGGATCGGCGAAGGCGCTTATGCGGCGGTGCGAAGCTGGAGCTCGGCGCGGGCGCGCCCTTCGAGGTCGGCGATTTCACGCGGGTCGGCGCGTTCGACGCGCGCCGCGGCGAAGCCGTTGAGGGCGCAGCGCGCCCGCACGTACGGCATGCCTAGCGCCGGCGGGACGAGCGCGGGCGAGGCCAGGTCGCGGACGACGTGCTCGTCGCCGAGCCGGACCCGGATGCGCGTGAACCCGCGCTTGCGCAATTCCGCGCCGAGCGCCGCCAGCGCCGCGTATCCGAACTCGGCGCCGTGGTACCGCGCCAGGGGAGTCGCGCTGAACGGGATGCGCACGACGCCGCGCCCGTTACCGTCGGCGATCGCCGCGTAGGCGAGTCCCCGGCCGGTGTCATCGTGGGCAAAGCCGACCAGGACGTCGGCGGCTGACTTGCGGTTCACGATATTCTCCTGTACCCATTCTAGGATCGAACATACGTTCGAGTCAATGGGAGCTTGTACTTTCAGGAGCATATTCTCGCACCGGAGTGCCAAATGTACGGCACAGTGAAAGCGATCGGTAGACGTTCAGGACCGCCGCGGTTTGCCGCCCCCGGTCGAACCGCCGGCAGGCCTCGGCGGCGGCCTCCCCGTCGCGCGGCAGTTCGACGGCCAGCTCGAGCGCGGCGGCCAGGGCCGCCGGATCGGGCGCCGCCAGCCGGCCGCAGCCGCCCAGCACCTCGCGATTGACGGCGTCCTCGGCGGCGACGACCGGCAGGCCGGCCGCCATCGCTTCGGCCAGCACGAGACCTTGCGTTTCGCTCGCGCTCGGAAAGACGAACGCGTCGCTCGACGCGTACAGGTCCGGCAGCGCCGCGGGCTCGAGCGCGCCGAGGAAACGCACGCGTTCGCGCACGCCCAGCTCCGCCGCGCGTTGCTCCAGCATTGCGCGTTCGGGACCGTCGCCGACGATCGCCAGCCGCAGATCGCGCGCATGCGCGAGCGCGTCGACGGCGAGGGCGAGACGTTTTTCTTTGGCGATGCGCGAAACGCACAACGCGACGCGCTCACCGCCGCGCGCACCGAGTGCGGCGCGGGCTGCGACGGTGCGGCGGCCGGCGGCAAAACGTCCGACGTCGATCGCGCTGGGAATCACTTCGATGCGCGCGCGCACGCCGATCGCGCGCAAGCGTTGCAACATCGCGACGGTCGGCACGATCACGACGTCGGCGCGATTTGCGAACGCGCGCGTCAACGCCGTCATCGCGCTGCGCACGACGTGCGGCTCGAACGGCGCGTAGTGCGCGTATTCATCGATGCGCGTGTGATACGTGAAAACGAGCGGACGTCCGTACCGGCGCGCAATATTCGCGCCAAGCCTGCCGGTGACGAACGGCGAGTGCACGTGCACGACGCCGGCGCGCGCGATACGCGCGCGTCCCGCACGCGGGAGATGCGGCACGCACAACCGGTAGCCGGTCGGCGTCGGCAGCGGCAGCGACGGCAGCCGTACGATCGCGCGATCGTCGCGTTCGCGCGGGAAATGCGGCGCGACGATCGTAACGTCGACGTTCGCCGCTTCGAGGCCGGCGCGCAACGCATCGATGCTCGCAACCACGCCGTTGACGATGGGCCGATAGCACTCCGTGAAGTGCGCGACGGCGCTCGGCTGTACGGGTGTGTCCATCAACAAAGCGTTCTCCAGCGCGCAGCGGGCAAAGCATGATCCGGGGCACTTGTCAAATCGACGACCCTTGACGGCCTGTGCTATCATACCCCAGTTCGTGCGGCCCACGGGTCGCCGGCAAACCGACCGGGCAACCATCAGCTTGCTCGCTCGTCGAGTTCCCTCTAAAGGGCCATCCGCATTCCGCTCTCTGCATGCGTGCAGAGTTAGGTTGTGGTTTGCCTCCACCAGGAAAGGAGACGGGTATCGGACGCGACTCAGCGTCGCCGATCGCCGCCATCGGCGTCCTCTCGCTCGGGCTACTGTTGCCCGTAGGCGCGGGACCTCTCACCGACCGGGCCGTAGCGTTGCTCACCAGCAGCGTCGAAGGTCCGACAAAAATCGTAACGCTCGTTCGCAACGGGCAAGCCGAACCGGTACGCACGCGTGCCGCAACGGTCAAAGATCTGCTCAGCGAAGAAAACATCGAGCGCACCCCCAACGACGCTTTGGATGTCGATCCGTCGTCGTCGTTGATCGACGGCGAGACGATATCGTATCGCGCGGCCGTGCCGATCACGGTGGTCGTCGATGGTACCGTCCAAACGGTCCAGACCTCCGCCGATACGGTCGGCGAGGTGCTGAGCCAAGCCAAGGTCGCATTCGACGCCCACGACCGGCTCACGCCGCCGGCCCCGACCTCGATCTCGGCCGACGACACGATCCGGGTCGAGCACGTCAACTCGTGGGTCGAACGCGTCGACCGGCCCATCGCGCCCTCGATCCAGCACCGGGTTGCCTTCAATCTGGCCGTCGGCCGGGTGAAGGTCCTGCGCAAGGGCACCCCCGGCGAGCGCGAGATCTCGTATCTCGTCACCCGCCGGGCCGACCGCACCGCGCCCCCGCGCCGGGCGGTCCTCGGGACGCGGATCGTCCGCAAGCCTCAGCCGCGCATCATCGCGGCCGGGGTCGGCGACTACAGCGCCCTGGCCGCACTGGCGAAGCTGGGCTATGAGGACACCGTGCGCCTCGCCAAGGCCGCCATCTCGATGGTCGCGACGGCCTACACGGCCGGCTGCTACGGCTGTTCGGGCGTCACCGCGTCGGGCTACCGGGCCGGACACGGGATCGTCGCGGTCGATCCGTCCGTGATCCCGCTGGGCTCGCACCTCTACATCCCGGGCTACGGCACCGCCGTCGCCGGCGACACCGGGGGCGACATCCACGGCAACCGGGTCGACCTCGGCTTCAACAGCAACGCCGACGCGATGCAATTCGGCCGCCGGAGCGTAATAGTCTACGTATTGCACCCGTAAGCGAAACCGGTGATGGAGCGAGCGCAGTAGCATCGCGCCCTGGCACCGCGTACATTGCGAGCTCGGACCGGGGGCCTCGCGCGTAGCGTGGGGGGCGCGCAGCCTGGGGCGGAGCGCCTTTCAAACCCCCGCGAGCTGCTTGCAGCTCGCGGGTTGCGGCCGAAGAAATCGCTCGGTCAGAACTTCCTCATGGACGCCGGCACGGCGGCGCGGATCGCGCGGCTGGCCGTCGATGCGCCCGGCGACCGGGTGCTCGAAATCGGTGCCGGAACGGGTTCGCTCACGAAGGCGCTGCTCGCCGCCGGAGCGGACCTCACGGTCTTCGATCTCGACGCAACGCTCGTCGAGATCTTGCGTTCGCGCGCCGATCTGGCGAAGGCGCAGATCGCACATGCCGACGCGCTGACCTTCGATTATGCCGCCTACGCCGGCAGCGCGCCGTGGCGCGTCGCCGGCAACCTTCCCTATAACGTCGCAACGCCGCTACTGATCAAGCTCGCGCAGCTGGAACGTCCGCCGGAACGCATCGTGGCCATGATCCAAAAAGACGTGGCCGACCGGTTGCTGGCGCAACCCGGAACGGCAGCCTACGGCAGCTTGACCGTGGCCCTGGCGGTTACGATGCGCGTCGAGCGCGCTTTCAACGTCGCGCCGGGCCAGTTTTTTCCGCGTCCCAAGGTCGTCTCGACGGTCGTCGTCTTGCACCGGCGCGCCGAACCGCTGGTCGACGTGCGCGACCGCCGGCGATTCGAACAGGTCGTCCGCGGCGCGTTCGCGTACCGCCGCAAGACGCTCGCCAACTCGCTTGCGCTCGCGCTCGACCTGCCGCGCGAACGGATCGCCTCGGCGTTGCTCGCCCTCGATTTGGACGCCGACATTCGTGGAGAAACCCTCGATCTCCGAACCTTCGCCGCTCTCGCCGACGCGCTGGCCGGCTGAGGCATTTTCCTGGCCGCGTTCGCTCGCCGTCTTCGGGGCGCTGGCCGTCGCGTTCTGGATCGGGCTGCAACTCGACGGATTCGTCGCGGTGCAAGTATTCGGAACGACCCGCCACGATATCCGCGCCTCCGATTTGACCTGGGGCATTGCGTTGGGACAGTACGCCAGCTACCTGCCGATCCTGGCGGTGCTGCTGATCGCGATGCCGTGGGCGAGCGGCCGTTCGCTGCGCGAGCTCGGCCTGCGCGGTTTCGACCGCACGACGATCGTCGCCGGTGCGCTCGGCGCGATCGCGATGTACGCCGTGACGATCGGCGTCGCCGAGCTCCAATTTCTGTTCACCCACCAGAAGCCGGAGGAAGCCGCGATCAGCTTCTTCACCTCGACGCACGACAAAGCGCTGATCGCAACGTTTACGTTTCTGGCCGTCGTCGCGGCCCCGTTCATGGAAGAATTCGTCTACCGCGGCTTCCTCTTCAACGCGTTGCTGCGCTACATGCCGGTCTGGGTCGCGGCGGTGGTGAGCGGTCTGTTGTTCGGCGCGTCGCACGCCTCATGGAGCGCGCTGCTGCCGCTCGCGGCCAGCGGCGTCGTGCTCGCCTACGTGTACGTCCGCAGCGGTTCGCTGACCGCGTCGATGCTCACGCACGCGCTGTTCAACTTGATGAACGTCGTGCTACTCTCGGCCGGAAAATCCTGACCGCACCGCATCGACCAGCGCGCGCAAGCGTTCGATGAAACGCGGCGGCGCGAACGTTTCGGCGTGCGCGCGCAAACGCCGGGGATCGAACCGCGAGCGGTCGAACGCGCGCAGCGCGGCGGCCAGCGATTCGTCGGTCGGCTCGTCGAAAAAGACGCCGGTCTCACCCTCGACGATCGTTTCGAGCGCCCCGCCCGCGCGCAGCGCGATGGTCGGGGTTCCCGCCGCCGCCGCCTCGAGCGGCACGAGGCCGAAGTCTTCCTCACCGGGCAGAATCACCGCGCGCGCATCGCCGACCAGCGCGTTGACCGCCGCGTCGTCGAGATACCCGTGAAACGTCGTGCGCGTTCCGGCGGCCAGCAGCCGCAGCGCCCCCTCGTGCGGGCCGGTTCCGGCAACGTGCAGCGCGACGCCGGCGCGCGCCGCGGCCCGGATCGCGCGATCGATCGCCTTGTACGACAGCAGCCGCGACACGACGGCGACGTAATCGCCGCGACCCGCGCCGAGCGTGAACCGGTCGACGTCCACCGGACACGGTAGCACGTCGGCGTCGCGCCCGTAGTACTGCCGCACGCGTGCGGCGACGTTGCGCGAGTTGGCGATGAAATGCGTCGGGCGCTGCGCGGCGCGCACGTCCCACGCGGCGAGCGCTGCGACCACGGGTCGCGCGAGGCCGCCGGCGGTGAAGCCGCCGACGTACCGCCCGGCGTCGAAGACGAAGCGGCTGACCGTGTTGATGTAGCACACGTGCACCGCACCCGGCGGCACGGTGATCCCTTTCGCCCAGGCCGTCGTCGAGCTGACGATCGTGTCGAACGCGCGCAGATCGAAGCTCCCGAACGCCAGCGGATAGAGCGGCGCGAAGGCCCGAAAAAGTCTTTGTTTAAAAGGAAACTTCTGCAGGAAGGACGTGCGCACGCGGGCCGGCGGAACGAGGTCGGCGAGCTCCGGCGAGTAGATCGACGTGTAGACCGGCGCGTCCGGATAGGCCTCGAGGAAGTGCGCAAAGACGCGCTCCGCCCCGCCGCGCTGATTGAGGTAATCGTGGACGAGTGCGACGCGCAGGGGTGAGTTACGGGCCGCGGCGCGGCATGACGAGCGCGACCGTGTAGTGCTGGAGATACACCTTGGCCAGACGCTGCACGTCGGCCGGCGTGACGCGGTCGATCGCTGCGGCGACGCTCTGCGCCATGGCGGGATCGGCGCCTTCGTTGACGGCCGCGCCGATCTGCCACGCCTGATCGGTGAGCGTCTGCGCTTCGAGCGCCCAGTCGCCGCGCGCGGTCCCGCGGTAGCGCTTGATGATGTCCGGCGCCAGCGGCTTCGTCACCGCGGTCTTCAGAATCGCCTGCAGAACGGTGAGCCCGGCCGTGGGGTCGAGCTCGCTGCCGTTGATCGCGACCGTGAAGGTCGCCGGTTTGACGTCGTAGGCGTACACGACGTTGATGCCGCGCTGGAACGGCGCGAGCGTCGTCGGGCTCTGACGCGCAGCGATATCGTCGAGCAGCGAGCGCAGCACCAGCATCGCGCCGAAATCCGGATCGGTCATGGCCGGCGCGGCAAAGCCGATGAACGCGAACGGGACGCCGATGTCGCGCGAGGTCACCAGCCGTTTCGGTTGGGGCCCGAACGGCTGCGCTTTCACGACCGGCGGCGCTTCGGTCCCGGCCGGCAGGGCGCCGATCACGGCGTTGACCGCCGCGCCGGTCGCATCGTCGACGCGGCCGGTCGCGATCGCGAAGGCGTCACCGCGCAGGTAGTGGGCGGCGAAGAATGTGGCGACGTCGGCCGGCCCGAGGCCGGCCAGCGAGGCACGGGTGCCGAAGGCGGGCGCGCCGGCGGTGCCGCTGTAGTACGCGCGGTGAAGCATCTCTACGCCGACGGTTACCGGATTGCGTTCGTCATCGTCGATGCGCGCGCCGAGCGCGTCGCGCGCGGCCGCCACCGTGTCGGCTGAGGCATCGGGCGACGCGAACACGCGCGCCAAATCGGCGCTCACCGGTCCGAGCGCGCTCGGCAAGACTTCGAGCGAGAAGTGCACGACGCCCGGATCGACGGTGAAATCGATCGAGCCGCCGTCGGCCGCAATGCGGTCGACGAGGCGCGTGCCGTCGATCTTCGTGAACAGCACGGTCTGCGCGGTCAGCGCGGCGAGCCCGTTCTGCGCGGCGGTTTGCCGCGCCGTGCCGGCGCCGACGACCAATTCCAAGCCGACCAACTGCGCGCCGATATCGTTCTGCGCGTAGAACTTGGTACTGCCGAGATCGACCGCTTGCGGAACCGCGCTCAACGCCAGCGTCGCCGCAAGGAACAGTTGCGCGATCATTTCGGTCGGACCGCGGACGGCACGATCGTGATCACGGCGCCCGGACGATCGAGGTATTTGGCGGCGGTTGCGGCGACGAAGGCAGGCGTGAGCGCGCCGGCCGCCGCGAGGTAGGCGCCGTTCGCGCCACCCTCTCCAGGCGTGTATGCGGCGTTGCCTTCGACCGCGTACCAGCCGTAGGTATCGGCCAGCGCCGACGGCGTCTCGCCGTCGCTGAGGATGTGGTAGACGAACTGGTTGCGCGCGGCGATGAAGGTCGTCTCGTCGAGGGGGCGGCGGATCGCGGCCAACGCGGCGTCCACGGCCGAACGCACCGCGGCTTGATCGCCGCCCGTCGACGTGAGCAGAAAAACGCCGGGATCGTGATAGGTGACGAACGTGCCGACGACGCTGCTGCCGGAATCGCGCACCGCTTTCTGCACGACCCCCGTGTCGGGATAAAACAGGTAGTCGGCGATGAAATCGAACGCCGTGGCCTCGATCTCGTCGGCGATCGGCGGTCCGGCCCAGCCCAAACCGAAGCCGCCTTCGGGTCCCGGCGCCTGGACCGGCCCGACGACGCCGGCCAGCGTTTCGGGCTGCGGCGTTTCGGCGCCGGCGAGCGCGTCGCCGCGCCCGGGCAGCGCGGTCGAGATGACGGTGTCGTCGACGTCACCGGTCACGATCAGGATCGCGTTGGCCGGGCGAAAGGCGCGCTCGGCGTACGCGCGCACCGTGTCGATCGGGGCGGTGGCGTAGGAAGCGCTCGATCCGAACGGCGGAATCTTGGCCGGGCCGCCGGCGAACAGGGCGGCGTAGATCGCGTCGGTGATCTGCGCGCCGTGGTCGAAGTCGCGAATCGCGCCGTCTTCGACCACCGAACGCCGCGCGAGCGCGAGTCCGGCGTCGGTGAGCACCGGCGCGAAAAACGACCGCGTCAGCGCTTGGACCGCATCGCCGGCGCGCTCCGCCGGTACCGTGAGCGACACCGAGAGGCTCTCCGGATAGGCGTTGATGCTCAGCCGGCCGCCGACTTGGCGCACGAATTCCGAAAGCGAGGTTCCGGTGATCGGCCGCGAGGCCGCGACCGCCGTGACGGCCAGGCGCCCGAGGCCGGGGATCGCGTCGGAACCGAAGCCGCCGGCCGGCGCGCGATACCACAGCGCGACCGCGGCCACGGCCGCACCACCCTGCGGACGGATCAGATACGTCCCGCCCCCCGCCAGCTTGCCGGTCTGCGGAACTGCGGGGCCGGCACCGACCGATGAAAGCACGAGGGCCGCGCCCACCAGCGCGGCCCTCAGAATGGCACCGATTCGCACCGGCTAGGCAGGCTCCGGCGAGATCGAGGGCGGCAACCGTTTGGGCTTCTCCCGCACCGGTTCCGGATCGGCGTTCTTGGCCGCGGCCGGCAGTTCCGGAAGCGCTTCGGGCGCCGACGGCGGCCACGCGCGGTTGTTCATGATCGCCAGCACTTCTTCGGTCTCCACCGTTTCGTGCTCGAGCAACGACGCCACCATGCGCTCGACCTTATCCCAATTTGCTTCGAGAATTCTGCGAGCGTCGCTGTAGCAGTCGTCGATGATCTTGCGGACCTCATTGTCGATCTTGTACGCGACCTCTTCGGAATAATTCCGGTCTTCGCCGAAGTCCCGGCCCAAGAACACCTGATGGTTACCGCGGCCGTACTGGATCGGCCCGAGCGTCTCGGACATCCCGTATTGCGTGACCATCCGCCGTGCGATCTCGGTCGCTTTGGCGAAGTCGTCCGACGCGCCGGTGGTGACGTCGCCGAACTTGATCTCTTCGGAGATACGTCCCGCGAGCATGCGCTTGATGATCGCAAACAGCTCGTTCTTGGTCTGCGAGTGACGGTCTTCATCGGGCAGCGACCAGGTCAGGCCCAGCGCCATGCCGCGCGGGATGATCGTGACCTTGTGCACCGGATCGCTGTTGGGCGTGAGCCCGCCGACGACCGCATGCCCCGATTCGTGGTAGGCCGTGTTCTCTTTTTCGCGCTGCGACATGACCAGCGACTTGCGTTCCGGTCCGACCAGCACGCGGTCGATCGCTTCCTCGCACTCGGTCATCTCGATCACGCTCTTGTTGCGGCGCGCGGCCAGCAGCGCCGCCTCGTTGAGCAGATTCTCGAGGTCCGCGCCGGAGAAGCCCGGCGTGCGTTTGGCCAGCGTATCGAGCGAGATCTCTTTGGAGAGCGGCTTGTTCTTCGAGTGCACGGCCAGGATCGCGGCCCGCCCTTTGACGTCGGCGCGATCGACCACGATCTGGCGGTCGAAGCGGCCCGGACGCAGCAGCGCCGGATCGAGGACATCGGGGCGGTTCGTCGCGGCGATCAGGATGACGCCGGTGTTTTGATCGAAGCCGTCCATCTCGACGAGCAGTTGGTTCAGCGTCTGCTCGCGCTCGTCGTGGCCGCCGCCCAGGCCGGCGCCGCGTTGACGGCCGACCGCGTCGATCTCGTCGATGAACACGATGCAGGGTGCCGATTTCTTGGCCTGTTCGAACAGGTCGCGGACGCGGCTGGCGCCGACGCCGACGAACATCTCGACGAAATCCGAGCCCGAGATCGAGAAGAACGGCACGCCGGCTTCGCCCGCGATGGCGCGCGCCAGCAGCGTCTTACCGGAACCCGGCGGGCCCAGCAGCAGGACGCCCTTGGGAATGCGTGCCCCCAGCGCTTGGAATTTCTTCGGATACTTCAGGAACTCGACGACCTCGCCCAGCTCTTCCTTGGCTTCTTCGATCCCGGCGACGTCGGCAAACGTCACCTTGGGCCGGTTCTCGCTCAGTAGCTTGGCGCGCGACCGGCCGAACGACAGCGCCTGGCTGCCGCCGCTCTGGGCTTGGCGCAGGATGAAGACGAGCACCAGCGCGATCGCGATGAACGGCACCAGCTGGACCGCGAAGCCCAGGAACGGGCTCGTGTTCGTGGCCTCGGCGGAAAACGTCACGTGATGCGCCCGCAGCGCCGGGATCAGCGAGGGGTCGGGAGACGACGGCGCCGTCGTGGTGAATTTGTCGCCGTTCGCTTCGGTGCCGCTGATCTCGCTGCCGCTGAGCTTGACGTCCTTGACCTGGTTGTCCACGACGCGGTCGTAGAAGGACGAATAGGCCAGCGTCTTGCTGGTGGGCGGCTGGAGGACCAGCTTGTCGACGATGACGATGACAAGCAAGAATATCCCGAGGACGACGATGATGCTTTTGAGGTGCTTGCCCATGGTTGGTGAGACTTTCGTACCGTTCTTTCTGACCGAACGTTTCTCGCTTCAACCCAGGTCAGCCGCCGACCGTGCCAGTTTCCGCCCCTATTCGGGGTCCGAAAAGATATCCGGGCGCAGTTTCGCGATGTAGGGCAGAGTCCGGTAGCGTTCTTGATAGTCCAAACCGTACCCTACGATGAACTCGTCCGGACAGGTCAATCCCACGTAATCCGCCTTCACGTTGGGAATCCGCCGGTAGGGCTTGTCGAGCAACACCGCCGAGCGCAGGGAAAGCGGCTTGCGGGCGGCCAGGAGCGCGTTCAGGTACGAGAGGGTGAGACCATTGTCGATGATGTCCTCGACGATGACCACGCGCCGGCCCTCGACGGCGTGCGTCGTGTCCTGGATCAGGCGCACCTCACCCGAGGAGCGGCTGGCGTTGCCGTAACTCGAGACCGCCATCACATCGAGGTAGAGGCGCGCCGGCCCGGGCTGCAGGCCGTCGAGCTCCCGGGCCAGGTCGGAGAGCACGTGGACGGCACCCTTGAGGATGCCGAGCAGCAAGACGTCCTCGCCGACGTGGTCGCGGGCGATCTGCTCGGCCAGCGAACGGATCGCGGCCGCGATCTCCGCTTCGCTGAACAACACGCATTCCAAGTCGGGGTGGAGCGCGCGGGTCGATGGCGGCGGCGTCATGTGGGGCCCCTTCGAAACTACCCGGGCGTAGCCTTCGCGGGCGCGGGCGTGACGACGCGCAGAACGACGACGGCGATGACCAGCGCGAGCACCAGCACCAGCGCGACCGCCGCGACGGTCGCCGTCCAGCCGCCCGCGCCGAACACGATGCCGCCGAGCGAGCCGAGCACGCTCGAACCGAGATAGTATGCGAACAAATACAGCGCGGCCGCGTGCGCGCGATCGCGCGTCGCGCGGCGGCCGACCCAGCTGCTCGCCACCGAGTGCGCGCCGAAGAAGCCGAACGTGAAGATCGTGATGCCGGCGACGATCGTCGGCAGATCGCCGGCCAGCGTGATCAGCACGCCGGCCAGGAAGATCAGCTCGCACAGCCACAGCATGTTGCGCCGCCCGTAGCGGTCGGCCAGCCGGCCCATGAGCGCCGACGCCGCGCTGCCGACCAGGTACACGGCGAAGATCGCGCCGATCGCCGACTGGCGCAGACCGAACGGCGGTGCCGCGAGCCGGAAGCCGACGTAGTTGTAGAGCGTGACGAACGCGCCCATGATCAGAAAGCTCGTCACGTAGAGCCACGGCAGCGCGGCGTCGCCGATGTGCGCGCGATACGAAACGGCATGCTCGCGCGGCGACTGCGGTTGCGGCGTGAAGTTACGCGAGGCCGGCAGCAGCAGCGCGACCGCCACCGTGCAGACGACGCCGAGCGCGCCGATCGCCACCAGCGCCGCGCGCCAGCCGCCCGCATCGGCGACGAAGCCGACGACGAAGCGGCCCGACATGCCGCCCAGCGCCGTGCCCGCGAGGTAGAGGCCCATCGAAAAGCCGAGCGCCTCGGGCGCGACCTCTTCGCTGATGTAGGCCATCGCGATCGCCGGCACGCCGCTGATCGCGATGCCTTCGAGCAAGCGCAACCCCAGCAGCGTCGCGAAGTTCGGCGCTGCGGCGCACAGGAACGTGATCGCGCTCGACACCACGAGCGAGGCCACCATCGGGACCTTGCGTCCCAGCGTCTCCGAAATCGCGCCGGCAACGAACAGCGCCACGGCGAGCGCGACCGTCGTCGCCGAGAGCGCCAAGCTCGCGGTGGCCGGCGTGACGCCGAAGTCCCGCGCGAACGCCGGCAACAGCGGCTGCACGTCGTAGAGCGAAGCGAACGTCGCGAACCCGCCCAACAGCAGCGCGAAGCTCGCGACCCAATAGCGCGGGGTGTTCACTCGCGCGATTCGACGTCGCCGTTGACCGCTTCGACCCCGGGCTTCAGAAACACGCGCGCGTCGGGCGCCGCATCGAGGGCGGCCTCGATGCGCTCGAACGGGATGTCGCGCAGCAGGTCGCGCTTGCGCAAGCGCTCGCGCAGATCGTTGCGAGCCCGCGCGCGCTCGTCGCCCGACCGTTCGGCGCGCACGATCTCGGCGCAGCGCGCGACCGAAGCGTCGAGCTGCGGAAAGTCGGCCCGCAAGTCGTCGAGCCGGGCCCGCAACGCGTTGCGGCGATAGCGCAACTGAGCGTTGGTCGGATCGAGCACGTACGGCAGACCGATCCGGCGCAGTTCGGCGTGCAGCTCGGCGTGGGTCACGCGCAGGAACGGCCGCACGAGATCGATGCCTTCGGCCAACGGCCGCCGCGGCGGCATCCCGGCCAAGCCGTCGAGCCCGCTGCCGCGGAAGAGCGCGAGCAGCACCGTTTCGGTTTGGTCTTCGGCGCAGTGCGCGGTGGCGATCGCGCTCGCGCCGCACGCACGCGCGATCTGCTCGAGCGCCGCGTAGCGCGCGGCGCGCAGCGCGGCTTCGTCGCCGGCCGCCGTCACCGCGGCGATGCGCACCGGCCGGTCGAGACGCGCGCCCAGCGCGAGCACGACGCATTCGTCCTGCCACGCCGAGTCGCGCAGCCCGTGATTGACGTGCGCCAGCACGACCGCGAAGTCATCGGCGCGGCCGATCCGGTCGAGCACCGCGGCCAACACCACCGAATCCGGTCCGCCCGACGTCGCCACCACCACCGTCGTCTGCGGCGGCACGCGCAGCGCGCGCCGCACGCGCCCCTCCAGGAACGCCCCCGGCCGCGCGCCGCGCATCAGCGGGCGACGCGCTCCAAATCGCGCTTCGCGTCGCGCTCGGCGATCGTCCGGCGCTTGTCCCACAGCTTCTTGCCGCGCATCAGCCCCAGCTCCAGCTTCACCCGGCCGCGCTTGAAGTACAGCCGCAGCGGAATCAGCGTCAGCCCTTTTTCGGCCGCGCGCCCGGTCAGCCGCTCGAGCTGCTCCTTGTGCAACAGCAGTTTGCGCGGCCGGCCCGGCTCGTGATTGAAGATGCTGCCTTCTTTATACGGCGGGATCGTGAAGTTGACGAGCCACAGCTCCCCGTCGCGCAGACGGGCGAAGCCCTCGTTGAGGCTGAGATTCCCGTTGCGGATCGACTTGATCTCGGTACCGCTGAGCGCGATCCCGACTTCGAGCGATTCCAGCTTCTCGTATTCGAAGCGCGCGCGCCGGTTATCGAACGTCGGCTCCTTGGCCGCGCTCTTGGCCTCACCGGCGGCCGCAGCCTTACGCGCGACTTTTGACTTCATAACTTAGCTTGTGACACGAACGTGCCGTCGGCGGTTGCGAGCAGCGTGCCGTCTTCAAGCGTCAGCGTTGCTTCGAGGTAGATCAGCTTGCGGCGGCGTTCCTTGATGTGGCCGCGGATAACGAGGGTCTGGCCGAGCGGCACGGGTTTGCGGAACCGTACGTCGCACGACGCCGTCACCGCGACGTCACCGTTCAGGATGCAGGCGTGAGCCATGGCTTCGTCGAGCAGCATCATCGCGATGCCGCCGTGCGCCACGCCGCGCCAGCCCTGTACCCGCGGCGGCAGCGTCACCGTGCTCCGCGCGCCGTCGTCGCCGTCGCGCACGAACTCGAGATGCAAGCCGTCGGGATTGTGCGGACCACAGGCGAAGCAGCGCCGGTCGTCCAGCCATTCGGACGCGTTGCTCATCGCAGCTTGTCCAACAGGTCTTGGGCGTATTGCACGTCGACGCCGGCGGCGATCGACGCGTGCAGCACGCGGCGCGCGTCGTCGGGCCGCTTCTCGTCGAGGTAGATGCGCGCCAGCAGGGTGTAGCCGTGCTGTCCGGCTTCGCCGACGTGACCGACGTCGATCTCGAGCCCACGCGTGGCGTAGTCGATCGCCGGCTGCAGCTGGTGCAAATCGTGCAGCAGCGAGGCGATGTGGAAGTCGATGTCGGCGTAGTTCGGCACCACGTTCGGGACTTCGATCGCGTAACCGAGCCCGCGCTGGGGGTCCTTGAGGTCGATTTGGTAGATCAGCGCCAGATACTCCCGGGCCAAGACGTCGGTGGGATCGCGGTCGAGCGCGGCTAGAAACTCGACCTTGGCGCGATTCGCGCTGCGTTCGTTCTCATACAAGATGCCCAGACCCACGTGCGCGCCGGCGCGGTCCGGTGCCGCCGCGCGAGCGGCCTCGAACGCGGCGCGCGCTTCCGCGTCGCGGTCGCGGCCGGCGGCGTCGTCGAACATATACGAAAAACCCAGCTGCAGCTGCTGCGTGTAATCGTTGCGGCCGCCGGCCAGCCGGTTCTCCTCGGCCGCGACCAGCGCGTCCAGGTCGCCGGGCGTCTGCGCCGCCGTGGCGTTGAGAAACGCAATCGCCAGCGTGTTGTCCGGCGCGACGGCCAGCGCCGCCTCGAAGTCGGACCGGGCGCCGGCGAAATCGCGCTGGTAGAACGCGCGCAATCCGCTCTCGAGCGGCGCGTTGAAGGCCGTATCGGCGTACGCGGACGGCACGCCGGCCAGCGCCACGGTCAGGGCGGCGAGGGCCGCGAGCGGCGTCACCGGCCGAACAGCAGCCGGCGCGCGAGCGCCTCGGGCAGATGCGCCGAGGCGATCTTCTCCTGCACGCGCGCGACCGGGTAGTCGAAGCGCACGACGTCGAGCGTCCGCGTCTCGGAATCGTACAGGCCGAACGACGCGCGCGGGTTGAGGTCGCGCGGTTGCCCGACGCTGCCGACGTTCACGATATAGCGCCGGCCCGGATCGAGCACGACCTCACCGCCTTGCTGCAAGTGCCGGTGCGAGATCGAGCCGTCCTCTTCGAGCGTGTAGTACTCGGCGATGTGCGTGTGCCCGATGAAGACGATCGGCGCGTCGGTAGCGGCGAACGCGCGGGCCGCGCCCGCCTTGTCGAGGATGTACTCGAAGTAGTTCTTGGGCGCGCCGTGCACGAGCAGGAATTCGGGCAGCCGGAATTCGTAGCCGAGCGAGTTGAGCCAGGCCTTGCTCTCGGCGTTGATCACGCGCTGGGTCCAGCGCATCGCCTCGCGCGCCGCCGGGTTGAAGTAGTTCAGGCCGAAGTTGTCGATCGCCGCCACGTCGTGGTTGCCGAGCACGGTGGCCTTCGCCAGCGCGCGAATCTTGGCAACGCATTCGTTGGGGTTGGGCCCGTAGCCGACGATATCGCCCAGACACAGGACCACGTCGTCCTCGCGCGTCAGGGCGAGGGCGGCGTCGAGGGCTTCGATGTTCGAATGAACGTCCGAGAGGACCGCGTAACGCGGCACGTCAGCTCACGCGTTCGCGCAGGCCGTCGAGCGCGGCGGTGAACTGTTCGTAGAACAGGGCGCGCTCGGCGGGCGTGCCGACCGTCACCCGGATGTAACCGTTGATCGGCGGTTCGCCCGGCTTGCGCACGAACACGCCGCGCTCGAGCAGGGCGTGCATCATCGCCTCGGCTTGCGGGCGCGTGCCGATTTCGAAGCACACGAAGTTGGTTTGCGAAGGCAGCGTGCGCACCCCGACGCGCGCAGCGAAGGCGTGGTATTCGTCGCGGCCGCGCACGACTTCGGCGACGACGTGGTCGACGAAGGCCTGGTCTTCGAGGGCCGCCAGCGCCCCGATCTGCGCGGTCCGGTTCACGCCGAAGTGGTTGCGAATCTTCTGGAACGTCGCGATCGCTTCGCGCGAGGCGAGCGCGTAGCCGATGCGCGCGCCGGCCATGCCGTACACCTTGGAGAACGTGTGCAGGCGAATCGTGCGCTCGTCGATTTCGTCGGGCAACACCACGCCGGCGGTGACGAACTCGGCATAGGCTTCGTCGAGCACGAACAGCGTGTCGGGCGGCGACCCGGCTTGCAGCCGCGCGACGGCGCCGCAATCGACGAACGAACCGCTGGGATTGTCGGGGTTGGCCAAGTACACGATCTTGGGCCGCAACTCGTGCGCGCGCGCCAGCATCGCCTCGATGTCGACCATGCCGTCGGAGAAGGGCGGCACCGTGTGCAGCGCGAGCCCGTGCCCGTGCACCTGAAAGGCGAAGGTCGCGTAGCTGCCGTGCGACATCAGCACCGGGTCGCCGAGCGCACCGTACGTACGGCAAATGATGCCCAGCAGCTCGTCGACGCCCGAACCGACGATGATGTTCTCGATCTTGCAGCCGTGCCGCGCCGCCAGCGCGCTCCGCAGATCGACGGATTCGGGATCGCCGTAGTTCGAGATCAGCGGCAACGCGGCGTGCATCGCCTCCAGCGCGCGCGGCGACGGCCCGAACGCGCTCTCGTTCGCGCCGAGCCGAACCAGCGTCGAGCGGCCGACGCGGCGCGCGAGCTCCTCCGGCGCGACAAACGGCGTCGTCGCCGGGACCGCGCGAATCGCGGGCGCCGGCTGCGGGTGCACTGCCATCGGGTCTTGGTTCGGCCTCCTAGCCGCTGCGTCCGCCGCCGCTGAACCGCCGCACCACCACCGGCTCGCCGGCCGCGAACGTGGCGTCGTCCGGACCGACGACGACGTAGCCGTGCGCGCGCGCCAGCAGGCTCGTGTTGGCTGAATGCAAGCGCAGCGGCGACGCCAGCGCCCGGCCGCCCTCGTAGCGCACCTCGGCCGGAACGAACCACGTCCAACCCGCGCGGCCGGAGAACGGCCGCTCGACGGTCGCCGCGATCTCCGCCTGGGGCGGCACCGCCTCACCGGCCAGGCGCGAGAAGATCGGCGCGGCCACGGCCTCGAGGATCATCAACGAGGACGCCGGGTTCCCGGGCAGGCCGATGACCGGCTTGCCGTCGAGCATCGCGAACACGGTCGGTTTGCCCGGTTTCACGCGCAGACCGTGGACGATCACGCCCGGCTTACCGAGCCCGTCGATCACCCGCGGGGTGAGGTCGCGGACGCCGACCGACGAGCCGCCGGTCAGCACGACCGCGTCGGCCACGTCGAGGCCCCCGCGCAGCGCTTCGGCCAGCGCTTCCGGCGTGTCGAGGGCCACCGGGCGCTGCACGGGGACGCAACCCAACGCGATCAGCGAACCCGCGATCGCCCAGCGGTTGGAGTCGCGCACCTGGCCGCGGCCGGGTTTGATCCCGGCTTCGACCAGCTCGTCGCCGGTCGAGACGATCGCGACCCGCGGCTGCCGGTACACCGGGACGTCGACGATGCCCAGCGTGGCCAGCACCGCCAACTCCGGGCCGCCGATCCGGCGGCCGGGCTCGAGCACCCGATCGCCGGGCCGCATGTCCGAACCGGCCGGCATGAAATTCTCGCCGCTCGCGAGGTCTTCGTTCGGAACGACGAACGCGCCGAGCCCGGCTTGCGATTCGACCGTGTCTTCGACCGGAACCACCGCGTCGGCGCCGGCCGGGACGACGCCGCCGGTCGGGATGCGCATCGCTTCGCCCGGGCCGATGCCCCCCGGCGGTGCGTGGCCCATGCGGATCTCGCCGATGATGCGCCGCGGGCTGCGGCCGTCGGCTGCGACAAGGGCGAAGCCGTCCATCGTCGAGCGCGGATCGGCCGGATAGTCGGCGTCGGCCGTCGCGGCGGCGGCGAGAATGCGGCCCGTGGCCGCGCTGAGCCCAACGCGCTCGACCGCCGGCGCCGCCAGCGTGACGGCGGCGAAATACGCGCTGCGGGCCTCTTCCGGCGTGAGCAGTTGCTCTTCGTCGAACCCTTCGCCGGGCTTGAGAATCTGCGGTGCGGCCATACACACCGCAATTCTGCGCGGCGGACCGTGGGACCGTCCGTCGAAAGCGGAGGCCCGAATGCTGGACCTTAACCTTTTACGCAGCGATCCTGACCGCGTGCGCATTTCGGCGCAACGCCGCGGGCAAAGCGCGGCCTTCGTCGACACCGTGCTCGACCTCGATAGCCGGCGCCGCGCCGCGCTGACCGCCGCCGAGGGGCTGAAGGCGGAGAAGAATGCGCTGACCGAGTCGATCTCCAAGGCCGCCGACCGGGCGGCCGAAGCGGCTCGCTTGCGACCCCAAATCGCCGCGCTCGACGCGCGCGTCGCCGAAGCGAGTGCGACGCTGCCGGCCCTCGACGAGCAAATCAACGCCTTGTTGAGCGAGGTCCCCAACCTGCTCGACCCCAGCGTTCCCGACGGCGAGGGTTCCGAGCAGAATCACGTCGTGCGGACGTGGGGCGAACCGCGCATCTTCGCGTTTGCCGCCAAACCGCATTGGGAGATCGGCGAAGCCCTGGGCATTCTCGACACGGAGCGCGCCGCGAAGATCTCGGGCAGCCGGTTTGCGATCCTGCGCGGCGCCGGCGCGCGCCTCTCGCGCGCGCTGGCGGGGTTCTTCCTCGACCGCGCGGCGCGCAACGGGTACCTCGAAATCGACCCGCCGGTACTGGTGTCGCGATCGACGATGTGGTCGACCGGACAGCTTTCGAAATTCGCGGACGCGATGTTCACCGATCCGGCCGCCGACATGTTCCTGATTCCGACCGCCGAGGTGCCGCTGACCGCGATGCACCGCGACGAGATCCTGGCCGCCGATTTTCTGCCCGCGCAATACGCCGCCCACACGCCGTGCTTTCGCAAGGAGGCGGGAGCCGCCGGGAAAGACACGCGCGGGCTGATCCGCCAGCACCAGTTCGAGAAAGTCGAGCTGGTGTGGCTAACGCTCCCCGAGCGCTCTGCCGACGATTTGGAGACCCTGACGGCGCACGCTTCCGGACTGCTCGCCGAGCTCGGACTCGCGCACCGCGTGATGCTGTTGTGTGCCGGCGACACCGGCTTCAACGCCGCCAAGACGTTCGATCTCGAAGTCTGGCTGCCCAGCGACGGCGGGCTCTACCGCGAGATCAGCTCGTGCTCGAACTGCACGGATTTCCAAGCCCGGCGCTCGTCGATCCGTTTTCGCCGCGACGCCAAGGCCAAGCCGGAGTTCGTGCACACGTTGAACGGTTCGGGGCTCGCGATCGGCCGCACGCTGGTCGCGATCCTGGAGAATTACCAGCGCGCCGACGGCGGCGTCGACGTTCCGCGCGCGTTGGTGCCGTTCGCCGGGTTCACGTCGATCGAACCCGACGGCAGCACGCGAGAGGTGCCCGCATCGACGCCGCGATAGTCGTCTACGCCGCACGATTGCTGAGCGCGGGTGGGGTCGTTGCGCTGCCGACCGAAACCGTGTACGGCCTGGCAGCCGACGTCTCGAATGCGGCGGCCGTGCGGCGCATCTACGCGATCAAGGGCCGCCCGCTCGACCATCCGCTGATCGTGCACCTGCCCAACGCGACGTACCTCGAACGCTACGCGGTCGACGTGCCGCCGGCCGCACACGTACTCGTCGAGCGCTTCTGGCCCGGGCCGTTGACGCTCGTCCTGCGCAAGAGCGACGCGGTCCCGCTCAGCGTGACCGGCGGGCAGCCGACCGTGGCGTTGCGCACGATCGATCACCCGCTCGCGCAAGCGATCCTGTTGCGTTTCGGCGGCGCGGTGGCGGCGCCGTCGGCGAACCGCTTCGGCCGGATCAGCCCGACGAGTGCCGAGCACGTGCGCGCCGACCTCGGCGACGACGTCGATCTGATCGTCGACGGCGGGCCCTCGCAGATCGGTGTCGAGTCCACGATCGTCGACCTGAGCGGCGACGTTCCGACGATCTTACGTGCGGGTGCGATCGGCGCATCGGAGTTGGCCGGCGCGCTGGGCCTCCCGGTCGTCGCGCAAAACGGCAGCCCCGTCCGAGCGCCGGGAATGCTGGCCTCACACTACGCGCCGAGGGCCGCGTTGGTGGCCGTCGATGCCGGCGCACTGGCCGCCACGGCCGCGGAGTTACGGGCCGCCGGCGGCCGCGTCGCCGAGTTGACGCTGCCCGAAGATCCGCGTTCCGCCGCGCGCTCGCTCTACGCGTCGCTGCGCGCGCTCGACGCCCAGGGCTTCGACACGATCGTCGTCGCGTTGCCGGCCGACATCGAAGCCAACGCCGCGGTGCGCGACCGCTTGCAGCGCGCCGCCACCGCCGCGCTCACGAGCGCGGAAGCGTTCCGCTCTTTGCCGCGAGCCGGCGCACCGAGTCGTCGATCGCGTACGCCTCGAGATCCGTGAGCGCGATCCAGCGCACGTCGTGCGATTCGGCGTTGCCCCGCAACGGCTCGCGCGGATCGGCCTCGAGCGCGAAGCGCACGTCGTAATGGTCGTGCTCCGGTTCGAAACCGCGCGCCGGAATGCGGTGCACGTCGATGTCGTAGATGGCCTCGTCGATGAGCCGCAGCGTGCGCAAGCCGGACTCCTCGCGCGCCTCGCGCAACGCGGAGCGCCGCACGTCGGGGTCGCCGTCGACGTGGCCGCCGAGCTGCAGCCAGCGCTCGAGTTTACGGTGATGCAGCAGCACGGTTTGCGAACGGCCGGGATCGATGATCCACGCCGATGCGGTGATGTGTCCCGGCGCCAGCGCGCGATCGAACGCGCGCGATCCGAACGCTTCGAGAAACGCCGCCAGCCGCTCGCGCATCGCCTCCTCGCGCTCGTCGAACGGACGGTATCCACGCACGTCGTCCAGGAGTTCGCTCGCGGGGCTAAACATTAGCACGGTGATGGTTCATCCCTCCGCCGCCTCGGTCCCGCGCGCTCGCGTGGCCGACATCGCAACCTACGTTCCGGAGGGCCGACTCACCAACGCCGATCTCGCCAAGATGCTCGACACAAGCGACGAGTGGATCGTGCAGCGCACGGGCATTCGCGAACGCAGCATCGCGGCCGACGACGAATTCGCGAGCGACTTGTGCTTGGAGGCCGTGCGCCGCTTGCGCGACCGCGTCGGGCCGTTCGACCGTGTCGACGCGGTGATCGCGGCGACGTCGACCGCCGACTACGTCTTTCCGAGTTTAGCCGCGCAGATCCAATACGGCGCGAACCTGCCGCACGCGGGTGCGTTCGACGTCGGCGCGGCCTGCGCGGGCTGGCCGTACGCGCTCAACCTCGCCGCTGCGATGGTCGTATCCGAACAAGCGCGCGAGGTGCTGGTCGTCGGCGGCGAGGTGATGACGAAGGCGCTCGACTACACCGATCGCTCGACCTGCATTCTGTTCGGGGACGGCGCCGGCGCGGCGCTGGTCGTGGCCGGCGATGCGCGTTCGTACATCGAGCGCACGAGCTACGGCTGCGACGGCGAAGGTGGCAAGTACCTGTATCGCACGAGCATCCGCCACGACATCGCGGGCCACGAGGACGCCACCGGCATGCTGCGCCAGTCCGGCGCGGATGTGTACAAGTGGGCGGTCCGCCGTATCTCGGAGGCGATCCTCGAGCTGCTCGCAGCGGCAAACCTGGGCCCGCACGACGTCGACTGGTTCGTGCCCCACAGCGCCAACCTGCGCATCGTGGAAGCATTGTGCGCCCGCACGGGAATCCCGCGCGAGCGCACCCTCACCAGCATCGAGAACTACGGCAACACGTCGACCGCGTCGATTCCGCTCGCGCTGATGCCCGCGCTCGAAGCCGGCCGCATCAAGCGCGGCGACCGCATCTTGATGTACGGATTCGGCGGCGGGCTCGTGCACGCCGGCACGCTGTTGCGCTGGTAGGTTACTTCACGACCTTCTTGACCATGTTGTTCTGGCGAAGGAGCAAGATGCGATCGGCGTGGCGCTGCCCGAGCAGCTTCTGATCGTAGTAGATTTTGACGTACTGGCCGGCCTTGACGTCCTTCATCTGATACGTGCCCTTGCCGTTGGCGTCGAAGATCTGGTCGAACTTCGGCACGATGAGGAAGCTCAGTTGATGACCCGATCCGTCGGTGATCTTGATGTTGTTGTCCGACACGTGGCTGACGATGCCCGAAACGTTTGCCGAACCGACGCCGGCGCTCGCCGGTGCGGCCAGGAAGCTTCCAAGGAACAAGGCGAGGAACAATAATGACAGTTTTCTCATAGACGACCTTCCGCGCGTAAAGCGCCCCCGATGATGAGTAGACAAGCGAGCCTGTACCCATCCCGGCGCCGAATCTAAACCAATGCCGCGGCCTACCTGCGCTCGCGGGGGGCCAGCATGCGGGTCGAATTCAGGATGAACGTGAGCTCGGACGAGACGTGGATGAAGGCTGCAAAGAGCGGGTTCAGCAAACCGACGGCCGCCAGGAGGATGCCGAGGCTGTCGACGGCGATCGTGCCCACGAAGTTCTGCATCACGATCGCTTTCGTGCGCCGCGCGATGCGCACGGTCTCGACGAACTTCGAGAGATCGTTGCCGAGCAGCACCACGTCGGCGCTCTCGCGCGCAACGTCGGTGCCGGATCCCATCGCGACGCCGACCGTCGCGCGGGTGAGGGCCGGCGCGTCGTTGACGCCGTCGCCGACCATCGCGACGATGCGCCCCGCATCGACGAGCCGGCCGACGTAATCGCTCTTCTGCTCCGGCAAGAGACCCGCGACGACCTCGTCGACGCCGAGCTTGCGACCGACCGCCGCCGCCACGCGCTCGACGTCGCCGGTCAGCAGCACCGTACGGATCGACATCGTCCTCAACGCGGTGACCGCCGCCGCGGCTTCCGGACGCAGCGCGTCGGCGATGCCGATCGCGCCGAGATACGCGCCGTCGCGCGCGACGTGCACGTCCGTTCGCGCGCCGTCGGCGCCGGCCGCTGCGCTCGGAACGGCGATGCCGCCGGCGGTGAGAAATGCCGCGTTGCCGACCAACAGCGTCTGCCCCGCGTGCACGGCGCGGATGCCGCGGCCGGGCGAGTAGCTGAAGGTTTCCGGCTCGGCGACGGCAACGCCGTTGGCCTGCGCGTAGGCGACGATGGCGGTTCCGAGCGGATGTTCCGAGCGGCGCTCCGCAACCGCCGCGGCCGCCAACAACGCACCTTCGTCGACGTGCGGTTCGGGGACGAGCGAACGAACGTCGGGCGCACCGAACGTCAACGTTCCGGTCTTGTCGAAGATCACGGTGTCGACGGCGGCAAGCGCCTCGAGGTAGCGGCCGCCTTTGACGATCGCGCCGGCCCGCGCCGCGCGGCCGACCGCGCCGAGCACGGCCAGCGGCGTGCCGGCGGCAATGCCGCACGCGCCGGCGACGATGATCACCGAGATCGTCGCAACGATGTTGTGCGTGATCAGGTAGGTCAGCGCGGCCGCGCCGAGCGCGAAGTAGACGAGGTATCCCGAGAGCCGGTCGGCGAGCCGCTCGATCGGCGCGCGCGAACGTTCGGCCGATTCGACCGCGTCGATGATGCGGCCGAAACTCGTATCGCGGCCCAGCCGCTCGGCCCGGATCTCGAGCGCGCCGCGCTGGTTGAGCGTGCCGGCATAAGCCACCGCACCGACGCCTTTTTCGGCCGGCGCCGACTCGCCCGTAATGCGCGCTTCGTCGACGAACGAGTGTCCGTTGACGACGACGCCGTCGACCGGCACGAGCGCGCCGGGATTGACCAGCACCGCGTCGCCGACGGCCAGCTCGTCCGCCGGCACCTCGCGAATCTCGTCGCCGCGGCGCACGAGCGCCGTGCGCGGCAGGAAGCGCAGCAAATCGCCGATCGCTTCGCGACCGCGCGCCACCGTCACGTGTTCGAGGATCTCGGCCACCAGCACGAAGACGGTGATCACCAGCGCCGTGAACGCTTGCCCGATCGACAACGCCGCGACCAGCGCGATCGTCATCGAGAGCTCCATCGTCATGCGCCGCTCGAGAACGTTATCGAACGCTTCCTTGAAGATCGGGTAGCCGCCGATCAGGGTCGCCGCGATGCCGATGACGCTGAACTGCGGGAAGGGCTCCCACCAGCGGAACCATACCGCCGCAGCGGCGACGGCCACGAGCGCGATGCGGACCAGCTCGATCCGGTCGACCTCCCCGTGTTCGGCTTCGTTCACCGCAGGTATGCCCGAACGACGTCGATCAGCTCGCCTGCGGCCGCGTCCCGTTCGCGCGGCGTCGGCCCGTTCAGGACGTGCGACTGCAGATGCTGCGCGAGCACCTCGGCCATCAGACCGTTCATCGCACCGCGCGCACCCGCGATCAGTTGCAACGTCTCGCCGCAGGCAACCTCGCCCTCGAGCGCTCGCTCGATCGCTTCGCACTGACCCTTGATCCGCCGTACGCGCGCCAGGAGCTTTGCCTTTTCCCGTATCGTGTGTCCCATGAGCGCCGTCTTCGCGCATATGGGATAGCCCCCTACCCTATCTGGCCAGTTTCGCTCCGGCGGCGATGGCTTGCAGCTTGCGGTTTGCGACGCCGCGGTTCATCGGCGCCATCCCGCAGTTCGTCGATGCCACGATGCGCTCGGGCGGGAGATAGCGCAACGCGGTCTGGAGCGTCGCGCAGACGTCCTGCGGCGTCTCGACCGCATCGGTCGCGACGTCGATCACACCGACGGCGACCCGCTTGTCGCCGGTCTTCGCCAGCACCTCGGGCGGCACGCGCGAGCCGGCCAGTTCGATCGAGATCTCGTCGAGCGTGCTCTGCGCGAGCAACGGCAGCACGATCCCGTACTGATCCCACTCGCCGCCCAGGCTATGCTTCCAGTCGATGTTGGCCTGGATGCCGTAGCCGTAGCAGACGTGGACCGCGGTCGCGCAGGGCACGCCCCGCACGCAGGCGTCGAGCGCGGCGACACCCCAATCTTCGAGTTCCTCGAAGTACACGTTGAAGGCCGGCTCGTCGATCTGCACGACGTCGACGCCGGCCGCCGCCAACTCCTCGATCTCGGCGCGAATCGCGTCGGCGAAGGCGAACGCGGCGGCCTTACGATCGCCGTAATACGCGTCGTGCAGCGTATCGACGATCGTCATCGGCCCGGGCAGCGTGATCTTGAGCCGGCGATCCGTCACGCTGCGGGCGAAACGCGCTTCCTCGACGTGTACCGGCGCGCGACGCCGAACGGGTCCCGTGATCGTCGGCAGATCGGCCTGATAGCGTTCGGCCCGGATCCCTTTGCGCACGATCTTCGTGAAGTCGATCCCGTCGAGCGACTCGAGGAAGCCGTGCACGAAGTGGCGGCGCGATTGTTCGCCGTCGGTGACGACGTCGATGCCGGCGCGCGCTTGCTCCGCGATCGCAAGCTCGGTCGCGTCGCGCTTGGCTTCCGCCAGCGCCGCGCCCTCCAGCTGCCACTGCGGCCACAAGCGTTCGGTCTGCGCGAGCCATGCGGGCTTGGGCAGGCTGCCCGCAATCGTCGTTGCGATTTCGCTCAGGTTCAGTTGCCGCCGGAGGCGGTCGCGTAGAGCGGCATGTCGGCGTCGTAGCTTTCGGGCATCGCAACCTGCCGCTCGAGGAACACCTCGCGGCGTTCGCGCGCGGAGGTCACGATGCCCAAGGTCGCTTCGAGCGTAGCCCGTCCCCACGCGCCGCTGTGGTACACCGGCACGCCGTTGACGACGGCGTTGTACAGCTCCGAGACCGCGCCCAACGTCGCGCCGCCTTCGTTCGTGTAGCCTTCACGCGCGAGATGCGCCAAGTCGACGTCGCGTTTGCCCGTATCGCCGTAGACGTACACGCCGTGGCGGGAATGCCGCATATCGCCGCGGTCGCAGCTGACGACGAGCATGCCGAGGTCGACCGGCCCCCACGGCGACGGTCCTTCTTCCGCGCCTCTGCCGGCCGTCGGATCGCGGCGGCCCCCGATGCGGAACTCTTCCTTCTCCTTCGACTCGTCGCGCTTGCCGGCGCGCATCGCCTGGCGTAACGCGATGCGGTCTTCGTCGGTGTAGCGCCAGTGATCGAGCTGGCCCGGCAGCAACTCGCCCAGCATGAAGTACCCGTAGCCGTTGAGCATGATCGTCGCCGACGTGCCGTTTTCGAACTCGAAGTACGCGGTGTAGAAGCCGGGAATCGCACGCTCGGGCATCCACTGGCCCATCGTGCCGCGGACGCTGCGCAATTTGCCGCCGCCGAGCAATCGCAGCACGTCGATCTGGTGCGGACCCTGACGGTGGACGATGCCGCTGCCGGCCTCGGCCGAGAGCTCTTCGGGCGTGCGCGCGCGCAGCATCCAATCCATGTACGACCAGATCAGCACCGACCGCACGCTGCCCAGCTCTTCGTTCGCAATCTTGCGCATCGCGCGCACCGGGAAACTGTAGCTCGAGGTGTGCGCGGCAACGAGGTGCACGCCGCATTTCTGCGCCGTCTCGACCATCTTGTCGCACTCCTCGATCGTGACCGCCATCGGCTTCTCGACCAAGACGTGTTTGCCGCTCTCCATGGCCAGCACGGCGTGCTCGCAGTGGTAGCGGTTGGGCGTCGAAACCCAAATCGCTTCGACGTCGGGGTCCTTGCACAACGCCTCGATCGAGTCGTACGCGCGCACGCCCGGGAACCGCTCGAGCAAGCCCGCGCGCATGCGCTCGTTCGGATCGGCGCCGGCGACGAGCTGGGTTTCCGGCAGCGTGTTCAGCGTTGGGAGCACCAGCGCGGCCCCTTGTCCGAGACCGACGACACCCATCTTCAGTTTGCGCATGCGATCACCACCGTCCCCGATGCGACGTACCGACGCCGACCGATTCGGGATCGACCTCGCGCATCATCTCGGCCTGGCCCTGCGACATCGTGAAGGAGATGATCTCGTTGAGCGCCGGGTCGCGGATCACGCCGTCCGGCTCCAGACCGTCCTGCACGCGTTTGATCTGCTCGCGCAGGAGCTTGCGGAACATCGTGATGCCGGCGTCCGACGCGCCGAGGAGCTCCTGCGTGCGGTCGAAGATCGGCCCCGGACTCTCCCACGCCATCAGGTCCTGATTGCCGAAGTTGGTCAGATCGTACTCACCGTCGGGGCGTGCCGGGTGCGGATGATACGTCACCGGGATCTCGTCGTCGGACTGCTCGACGAGCGAGCCGTCTTGCGTCGGCGAGAAGGCGACGCGAATCTGATAGGTGTGCTCGTCGTCGATCGGGGTGCGGAATTGCGTCGACACCGCGCCCGGCGTCGGCACGATGAGGATGTTGGGGAACACCGCCGGGTGGCCGACCTCGTGCTCGGGGCGATCGCCGCCGAAGGTACGCACTTTGCGAATTCCCGTCCACGTCGGCTCGCGGCACAAGCTGAAGCTGTAGTCTTCGATCGGCCGCAGATAGTACGCGACCTCGGCCTTGAACTGCTCGGCCAAACCTTGCTCGACCAGCATCTGCCCGTGCAGGTAGTAGGTGTGCACGGGGTCGTGCGAGTTTTCCTGAACCTGCACCCAATTGCAATGATGGATCGGCATCACGTCGATCGCGCGGGTGCCGTCTTTGCGCACGAGCGTTTCCCAACGCGGCAGCTCGGGCGCCGGCGCGGGTCCGAGATAGCCGAACAAGATGCCGGAGAGCGCGCGCACCGCGTACGCGGGACGGCAGGCCAGCGTTTTCAGCTTGCTGTCGGCCGGCTCGAACGGTTGATCGACGCACTCGCCGCCGGGCGCAAACTTCCAGCCGTGATAGGCGCAGCGCAGACCGTCGTCTTCGACGAAGCCGTGATAGAGCGAGACGTGCCGGTGCGGGCAGCGCTCGGGGATCAGGCCGAACTCGCCGGCGCGCGTGCGGAAAAGCACCAGATCCTCGCCCATGACGCGCACGCGCTTCTTCGGCCGTTGCGCGGTCAGCTCCGATGCGGGACACAGCGGCATCCAGTAGCGCCGCAGCAACTCGCCGCCCGCCGTTCCGGGGCCGACCTGCGTCAGCGTTCGATTGAGTTCTTCCGTCAGCGCCATGTCGCCGGCAATTCCATGCCTGGTCAACGTTTCCGCTTGCCGGGCTGGGCTCAGCTCTCCGGGTCGTCGCCTTGCTGCGCGCGTTCGGCGCGCCACGGATCTTCGAGGTCGAGCTTGAACTCGCGGAGCGCCGCGATGAGCCGCAGGTCCACGCCGTCCGTCAGCACGCGTTTCGGGTCGTGCAACCGGCTCTCGCCGACGCGCCGGTCGGACCAGATCGCGCGCTCGACGGTATACGAACCGTCGTCCATCGGCACGATGTTGAACTCGAATCGCTCGAGGTCGACGAGCTCTTCGTCCCAGTCCAGGAGCCAGTCCCGGCCGGTCCGGTCGCGCAAGCGGAAGTAACGGTAGTCCTCGTACTGCACTTGCCCGGTAAAGTAGAGACCGTCGACTTTTCCGGCGAGAAACGCGAGTTTCTCACGCGACATCTCCCGCGCGCGCAACTCCTCGACGCTCACCCGGCCGTCCTTGCGCCGCTTCTCGAACGACTCACGCTCCGCCTCGATCGCGTCGACCTGCGCCGCCAGCTTCGCGATTCGCGCATCGCGGCGAAGTTCGGCCTGCCCGTCCTCGCTCTCGAAGTGCTTGCGCCAGTCCGTCTCGCGCGTCAGCAGAAGCTGCGCCAGCAAACCGTCGTGTTTTTCGACCGCGATCTGGGCTTCGCGCACCCGCTTGGCGAGTTTCGCCGACCGCGCTTCAGCCCGCAGCATCGCATGGTGAAGTCGTCCCGCGCGGCCCATAGTTTTGATTTCCTCGAAGAGCAGCGTCGGGGCGGCGCGTAACTCCGAGCGATCGACCGTGTTGCGGTTGACGCTGGCGTTGAATTGCTTGGTCGCGACCTTGACTTCTTCCGTGGCTTCCCGTGCCAGGCCCTCGAAGAACTCGGCCGATGCGACGAGCTCGCGCCGTCGCACCGCGTGCTTTGCCCGTACCGTTTCCATACCGGCCTGGATCGAAATCGAAATCAAGTGCGCGAGTTTGACTTCAAGCGCCTTGATCGCCGCTTCATCGGCCCGAAAATCGGGGATCGTGTATGCCGACTTCGCCGGCTCTATACGGAGCGGCGCGTCGTCCACGAGGGCATGGTCAACCAACTTCCCGATCATATCAATGGGAAACGCTCGGCTGTCAAGGAGCTCAAGCCGCGGTACATCCAACCGTGCGCTGACGCACGCCCCGAAACGGCGGAATTCCCTGCCGCGCCAGGAAGCAAGCCAGGGCGAGGTCAGTTGTGAACCAGCTTCGGATTATTTACGCCGGCGGCGAGCAGACGGATCAAGAGGTGTTCAAGGCCGTCGTCGCGGCGACCGGCCTCGGCGACGTGCGGGTCCTCATGCCGCCGGAGGCGGTCGCCGAGATCCTCGCTCAGCGCGCCGACGTGCTGGTCGTCGACGTGAAACAGCCGAGCCAAGACGTGCTTTCCCTCATGCGCACGGCAACGCTCACCAACGTGCGCCAACCGGTGCCGGTGCTCGTCACCGGGTCGCAAGACGCGACCGATCGCATCGAGGCCTGTCTGCAGCGCGGGGCGGCGGAGTATCTGATCACGCCGTTCGACGCCACGCACCCGTCCTTGATCGTCCGCCGCCTCAAAGCCCTCGGCGCCAACACCCACCCGGCGCGCCAACTCGAGGCTACGCAGCCGCTCCAACGCCCGGCGGCCCCGGCCGGTCCGCCCGCGCCGGCGGGGCCGGACAAGCTCGACGACGCTCAACGCTTCGTCCCGCGCGAGTTTCTCCAGCTCTTGGCCCGGAAATCGCTGCGCGACATCCGGCTCGGCGACCACGTCGAGCGGCAGATGACCGTGTTCTTCACCGATATCCGCAGCTTCACGAACCTCTCCGAATCGATGTCGCCGCGCGACAACTTCAAATTCTTGGCATCGTTCCTGCGCAACGTGACGCCGATCATCCGCCAGGCCGGCGGCTTCGTCGACAAGTATCTCGGTGACGGCGTGCTGGCGCTCTTTCCCGGCGAGCCCGCCCAGGCCGTGCTCGCCGCAACGCAAGTGCAACGGCAGATCGCGCGCTATAACTTCGGTCGCCGTCAAGCCGGTTACCGGCAGGTCCGGGTCGGGATCGGATTGCACTACGGCACGCTGATGCTCGGCACGATCGGCACCGTGGATCAGATGCAGACCACCGTCATTTCGGACGCCGTCAACGTTGCCTCGCGTCTCGAGGGCATGACGAAAACGTTCGACATCAACGTCGTGATCAGCGGAGCCGTCGTCGCTGCGCTGCCCGCGGATCACCCGTTCAAATTGCGCGGACTGGGCTCGGTGACGGCCAAGGGCAAGACCGAGAGCGTCGAGGTGTTCGAGTGCTACGACACCGATCCCGACGACGTCGCCGAGCTCAAAACGAGCCTGATGCCGCAGTGGGACACCGGGATGGAAACTTTTCGCGAGGGCAAGCTGATCCGGGCCGGCCGCATCTTCGCGCGGATCGTCGAGCTGAATCCGACCGACACGGTTGCGACGTACTTTCGCGACCGGTCCTCGCTCGACGTGGCCAGCCAGTATCGCGACAAGGCGTGGGACGGCAGCGAGCACCTCGAAACGAAATAGGATGGTTTCGCTCCGTACCGTCGCGTTCGCGGCGGCGTTGATGCTGGCGAGTCCGGTTGCCGCGAGCGCCGGTCCACCGTTTTTGACGGACGATCCCGTGCCGGTCGATCTCGGCCACTTCGAAACCTACGTGTTCTCGCAGTGGGACAACTCGCCGGGCACTGCGTCGAACGTGACTTGGCCCGCCGTCGAATTCAACTGGGGCTTCTTGCCGAATCTCCAGTTCCACGTCGTCGCTCCGTTCGTGAACGCGACCGCCCCGGGGATGCCCAACGCGTTCGGTTTCGGCGACACGGAGATCGGCGTCAAGTTTCGCTTCGTTCAGGAATCGGCCGGCCGGCCGCAAATCGGCATCTTCCCGATGGCCGAGGTCGCGACCGCGACCCGCGGCCTCGGCAACGGCGAGACGTGGTACCGGCTACCGATTTGGCTGCAGAAGAGTTACGACGACGGCAAGTGGACCGTAGACACCGGCGGCGGCGCGGCGATCGACGATGCGCCGGGCCAACGCGGTTACGGCTTCGGCGGCTTTCTCGTCCAGCGATCGCTCGGGCCGGGACTCACGCTCGGCGCGGAAGTTTTCGCCCAAGGCGCGACCGCAATCGGTGCGACGGGGACGACGTTCTACAACGTCGGCGCTTCCATCAACCCGTCGCAGCAGTTCAACATCCTCATCAGTCTCGGCCACAGCTTCGCCGGTCAAAGTCACGCCATCGGCTACTTCGGCCTGTACTATACGTTCCCGCGCCCGGCCGGCTCGCCGTAGGCCTTCAGCGAGCCGAGAATATTCGGCCACCCGCCCCGGCACCACACGGCTCCGCTCGGACCTTCGTGATCTCGTCACACCATTGTTGAACCGTGGCGCGTATCTCGTCGCGCACGACGCGGGTGCGAGCAAGTCGTTCCTCCGGTGTGCCGGTAAACGCTGACGGGTCGGCAAAACTCCAGTGTATGCGTGTGACCAGCCCCGGAAAGATCGGGCAAGCTTCCGCGCTGCTTTCGTCGCAGACCGTAACGACGTATTTGTAGAGCCGGCCGCGCTTGAAAAGGTCGAAGACGCTCTTCGTCGCGTTGGTCGAGATGTCGATTCCAACCTCGCGCATCGCCTCGACCGCAAGCGGGTTGAGCGTTCGCGGCTCGAAGCCCGCGCTCTCGGCTTGCAACCGGTCGCCGCAGAGGCTATTCACGAACGCCTCCGCCATCTGGCTCCGGGCGCTATTGTGAATGCAGACGAAGAGTACTTTTTCCATTACGATTCCCCGCTGGGTGACGATGGGGAAGGATTGCGCGCGCGCAACTCGTCGGCCAATGCATGCGCTTTCGCTTTAACCTCATCACGGATTTCTCGCACCCGCTCGACCGGTTGACCCTTCGGGTCGGGCAGACCCCAGTCGTCGTCGATCCGCGGCACGCCTTCCACGTCGCACCCCATCGTGATGATGCGATCGGCGTGCACCGCTTTTTGCAGGTCGAGCAACTTCGGACGCGCGGCCGAGATGTCGATCCCATCTTCCGCCATGACGGCGACGACACCGGGATCGGGGACGTCCGCGGCGATGGTGCCGGCCGAGGACACCTCCACCCGCTCGCCCGCGAAATGGCGCAGGTAGGCTTCCGCCATTTGCGAGCGGCCGGTATTGTGCCGGCAGACGAACAGGACCGATGGCTTCGAGCTCATGCGGCGTCCGAGTGGGGCACGACCACGCTCTCGTCCGCGCGCATGCCGAACCAGATGAACAGCAACGTCGCGACGAGCCCGCCGAGCAATTGCACGACGACGAACGCCGGGACGTCCGCCGGACGAATGCCGGCGAAGGTATCGGTGAGCGAGCGCGCGATGCTGACCGCCGGATTCGCGAAGGACGTGGACGGCGTGAACCAGTAGGCGCCGGCGATGTAGGCGGCGACAGCGTAGGGGGCGGCATCCGGCCGCGCGCGAGCGCAGCCCCAGATGACGGCGAGCAAGCCGAACGTCGCGACGAACTCACTGACCATCATCGCGGTTCCGCTGCGCTCGTGATGCGACGCGCTGAAAGCCGACAGCCCGAACATCAGGTTCGCCAGCGCGGTGCCGGCGAGCGCACCCAGCACCTGGGCCGTGAGGTATGGAAGGACGCCGTTCCACGTCTTGTCGCGCATTGCCGATGCGAGCGTGACGACCGGGTTGAAGTGCGCGCCGGACACCGGGCCGAATGCGAGGATGAGCGCGATCAGCGCGCCGCCGGTTGCGATCGCATTCGCGAGCAGCGCGAGACCGACGTTGCCGCCGCAGAGACGCTGCGCCATGATGCCCGAGCCGACGACGGCGAGCAGCAGGAATGCGGTGCCGACGAACTCCGCAACGGCCGCGCGCACGTTCACCACAGACAAGTGCATGTTATACGAGTGCCGCTTCGGGAAGCAGCGAGCCGAGGGATGC